>NZ_JBQRKO010000016.1:0-115371 GCF_052318935.1 Niallia sp. 01092
GAAATGCACATGCATTTCTTTTTTGTTGGCTCTGTTAAATTCTATTGTTGATCGTTTAACAGAGCATTTTTGTTAAATATTAACGCCAAACTCTTTTTTAGTGAGAAGTAACTCTTTCCATACTTTCTACCTGTTCTTGCATACGAAGGCGGTCTCTTTCTAAAATCGGCTTTAAATATTTTCCTGTATACGATCCATCTAGATTTGCAATTTCTTCTGGTGTTCCTGCACCTAAAATGGTGCCTCCTTTGTCTCCGCCTTCTGGACCTAAATCAATAATATAGTCTGTTGCTTTAATAACATCTAAATTATGTTCGATTACCAACACGGTATCTCCATTTTCCACTAATCGCTGCAGCACAACTAACAGCCTGGAAATATCGTCTACATGCAACCCAGTTGTTGGTTCATCTAAAATATAAAATGATTTACCTGTTGAACGGCGATGCAGTTCAGAAGCAAGTTTTACCCGCTGCGCTTCCCCACCGGATAAAGTAGTCGCAGGTTGTCCTAGTTTCACATACCCTAATCCTACATCCACAATTGTTTGCAGCTTCCGATGAATTTTTGGGATGTTTTCAAAAAAGGAAACAGCATCTTCGACTGTCATTTCCAACACATCGGAAATATTTTTCCCTTTGTATTTTACTTCTAATGTTTCCCGATTATATCGTTTGCTATGACATACTTCACACGGTACATACACATCTGGAAGAAAATGCATTTCAATTTTAATAATACCATCGCCTCTGCATGCTTCACATCTTCCGCCTTTTACATTAAAGCTGAATCTTCCTTTTTTGTATCCGCGGACCTTTGCTTCATTTGTCGCAGCAAACACATCGCGAATATCATCAAATACACCTGTATAAGTTGCAGGGTTGGACCTGGGTGTACGGCCGATTGGCGACTGATCAATATCAATGACTTTTTCCAAATGCTCGATGCCTTTTATTTCTTTATGCTCTCCAGGTTTTGCTTTGGCACGATTTAGCTTTTGCGCTAAGCTTTTATGGAGAATTTCATTAATTAACGTACTTTTCCCTGACCCAGATACTCCTGTTACTGCCGTAAATACACCTAAAGGTATTTTGACATCTACATCTTTTAAGTTATTTTCATTTGCTCCGATTATTTCAATATATCTGCCATCATGCTGTTTTCTTTCTAACGGTAATGGAATAAACTTTTTACCGGATAAATATTGTCCTGTAATAGATTTTTTATCTTTCATCACTTGCTTCGGTGTGCCGGTGGAGATAATTTGTCCGCCATGCACTCCTGCTCCTGGTCCAACATCAATCAAATAATCAGCTTCCATCATCGTATCTTCATCATGTTCTACAACGATAAGCGTATTTCCAATGTCCCTCATATGCTTTAATGTTTCGATCAGCTTGTCATTATCTCTTTGATGAAGCCCAATAGATGGTTCATCTAAAATATATAATACTCCTGTTAAACGAGAGCCAATTTGTGTTGCCAATCGAATTCTTTGCGCTTCACCGCCCGAAAGAGTTCCTGCTGACCTGCTTAACGTTAAATAATCTAATCCAACATTGATTAAAAACCCTAAACGCTCTGTTATCTCCCTTAAGATAAGATTAGCGATTTGTTTTTCTTTATCCGTTAACGTTAAACTGCTAATAAAATCATTCGCTTCGACAATGGACTTTTGTGTTACTTCCCCAATATGTATTCCATTTACATGAACTGCCAACGCTTCTTTTTTGAGACGATACCCTTTACATGCTGGACAATGCTGCTGGGCCATGTATTTTTCCATTTGTTCTCTTACATAATCTGAACTTGTCTCTTTGTAGCGTCTTTCTATATTTCTTATGACCCCTTCAAATTGGATGTCATTTTCTCTAATTTGTCCAAATTCATTTTCATATCGAAAATGAATTTTTTCTTTTCCGGATCCATATAAAACCTTATCTAACAGATGTTTTGGAATATCTTTTACTGAAATATCCCTATCAATTCCATAATGATTACAAACACTTGCTAATAATTGGGGATAATATTGAGAACTAACCGACTCCCATGGTGCAATCGCATTTTCATTTAATGTCAGCTGCTGATTAGGAATGACTAAATCTAGGTCCACTTCGAGTTTTGTTCCAAGCCCATCACAGTCTGGACAAGCACCAAATGGACTGTTAAAAGAGAATAATCTAGGTTCTAATTCTCCGATTGAAAAACCACAAATTGGACAAGCATGGTGCTCACTAAACAGCAATTCTTCTTGCCCTATTACGTCAATGATCACTTTGCCTTCTCCAAACTGCAAAGCGGCTTCTAAAGAATCAGCAAGTCTTGCTGCAATCCCATCTTTTACTACAAGACGGTCAATTACAACCTCAATATTATGCTTTTTATTTTTCTCAAGGGTAATGTCATCCCCTATTTCATACATTTCTCCATCAATACGAACCCTTACATAGCCTTGCTTTTTTATTTCCTCTAATACTTTTACATGGGTGCCTTTTCTTCCAGAAATAACGGGAGCCAACACTTGCATTCGCGTTTTTTCTGGATATTCCAATATACGGTCCACCATTTGTTCAATTGTTTGAGAGCTGATTTCGATGCCGTGTTCTGGACATGTCGGTCTACCAACTCTTGCATACAACAACCGTAAATAGTCGTATATTTCCGTTACCGTTCCAACTGTTGACCTAGGATTCCGACTTGTCGTTTTCTGATCAATCGATATGGCAGGAGAAAGGCCTTCAATCGAATCTACATCCGGCTTATCCATTTGTCCCAGAAATTGACGTGCATATGCTGATAATGATTCTACGTATCTTCTTTGTCCTTCTGCATAAATGGTATCAAATGCAAGAGAAGATTTACCTGATCCAGACAGCCCTGTAATGACTACTAGTTTGTCTCTTGGAATGGTTATATCAATATTCTTTAAATTATGTGCTCTTGCACCTTTAACAATTAATTTATCTTTTGCCATTCTTTCACCCCTCTGCTTTTAATTCTAAGAGTAAATCACGCAACTCTGCTGCCCGTTCGAAATTCAGCGCTTTTGCCGCTTCTTTCATTTCTGATTCCATTTGCGCAATCATGACATCTCGTTCTTTTTTGGTCAACTTTTCCAGTTTCACACTAGTTTCATATTCGTCTGGAACTTCCGCTACTTGTGTTGCGCGGATTGATTCGCGAATGCCTTTTTGAATCGTTTGTGGAATAACTCCATGTTTTTTATTGTATGCCTCTTGAATTTCACGGCGGCGTTTCGTTTCACTAATTGCCAACTCCATAGAGTTGGTTATTTTGTCGGCATACATAATCACTTGGCCATTTGCATTTCTCGCTGCACGTCCGATCGTTTGAATTAAAGAACGTTCCGAACGTAGGAATCCTTCTTTATCGGCGTCTAATATCGTCACAAGAGAAACTTCTGGAATATCCAATCCTTCTCTTAACAAATTTATTCCAACGAGTACATCATATTTTCCAACTCTCAGTTCTCTAATTATTTCAATTCGTTCTAATGTTTTCACTTCCGAATGCAAGTATTGCACTTTTATCCCTATTTCTTTTAAATAGTCCGTCAAGTCCTCTGACATTTTTTTCGTTAATGTCGTCACTAATACTCTTTCATTTTGTTTAATTCTTTCCTGGATTTCTCCAATTAAATCATCTATTTGACCTTCAATTGGACGAATATCAATGGTTGGATCCAGCAAACCTGTTGGCCGGATAATCTGCTGTACCATTTCAGGTGTATGTTCTAACTCATAAGGGCCTGGCGTCGCAGAAACACAAATCATTTGGTGGATATGCTTTTCAAATTCGGTAAATGTTAATGGTCTATTATCTAAAGCAGACGGTAAACGGAAACCATGATCCACCAATACATTTTTCCTTGCCTGGTCGCCATTATACATTCCTCTAATTTGTGGAAGCGTAACATGTGACTCATCGATTACAATCAAAAAATCTTCAGGGAAATAATCCAATAACGTATATGGAGTAGATCCTGGGGGCCGCAAAGTTAAATGTCTGGAATAGTTTTCAATCCCAGAGCAAAAACCCATTTCCCGCATCATTTCTAAATCATAACGAGAACGCTGCTCTAAGCGCTGTGCTTCTAATAATTTATTATCCTCTCTTAATTTAGCGAGCTGTTCTTCTAATTCTTTTTCAATGTTTTCAATTGCCAGCTTCATTTTTTCTTCTCTTGTAACGAAGTGGGAAGCTGGAAAAACAGCAATATGATTGCGGTCGCCTATTATTTCACCCGTTAGTGCATCTACTTCACGAATTCGATCGATTTCATCGCCGAAAAACTCTATTCTTACACAATGTTCATCACGAGAAGCCGGAAAAATTTCAACAACATCCCCTCTAACTCGGAATGTACCGCGTTTAAAATCGATATCATTGCGGTCATATTGAATATCCACTAGTTTTCTTAGTAGCTGGTTTCTTTCCAGCTCCATGCCTGTTCGTAAAGAAACAACCATTTCTTTATATTCTTCAGGAGAACCTAAGCCGTAAATGCAAGAAACACTAGCAACAATAATGACATCTTCTCTTTCAAATAGCGACGATGTTGCAGAATGTCGAAGTTTATCGATCTCATCGTTAATACTTGCATCCTTTTCAATAAAAGTATCCGTCTGAGGAACATATGCTTCTGGTTGATAATAATCATAATAGCTGACGAAATATTCAACCGCATTATTTGGAAAAAACTCTTTAAACTCACTGTATAGCTGACCTGCCAATGTTTTATTGTGGGCAATGATTAAAGTTGGTTTTTTTACTTCTTTTATTACATTGCTTATCGTGAAAGTTTTCCCGGTACCAGTAGCACCAAGCAAAGTTTGAAGTTTTTTGCCCGATTGAATGGCTGAGACTAACTCCTTGATTGCCCTCGGCTGATCTCCTTGTGGAGAATAATTGGAAACTAAATCAAATTGCTGACTCACGTTAAACATCCTCCCATTTTATCCCTTTAAATAAAAATAAGGACCATACAGACTGTTGACAACTATCTTTGGTGGTTCCGTTATCCACTTTCTAAAAAACAGAACGCTCTTTTCGTATAGATTGTTGTTATTTACCCCGTAGCCTGAATACACTTCGCTTTCCGCGGACGAGTGCCGAGCCTCCTCGTCGCTATGCTCCTGTGGGGTCTCGTCTTTCTCGCTTTTCCCGCAGGAGTCTACGTGTATTCAGGCTGCTCAGTGCTTCTGCCACGTTTATTATTTATTCAAAAACAACAACTTTTAGAAAACAGCCAAACAAAAAAATGAATCCTTCTATGTACTTACAAACACGCTTCTTTTTATACTGCTTAAAGCATTTAACTTCTGCGGAGTTAACCTATCGTTTTGCTTAAAGAATTCTCCTTAAGCCTTCTATCAATATATTTCCATTCTACCACAAACAAAGGATTTCAAACCAGAAAAACGAACGAATATTCGTTTTTTACTAAGTGGTTGGTTTAGAGAAGCTTATCACTCGCCCCAAGGAAAGCGATAAGCTTCGGAAAACCCCTTTAAACAGAGCATATTTTCAAGGTAGCCACCCATGCAACAAAATTCGCACCATGGCGCATGAAAAGAAGCAGTCTCCCTATTTTTTAGCGCAGAGCAGCCGGCATACACGAAGACTCCTATGGGATTAGCGGGACAGCCGAGACCCCGCAGGAGCGCTAGCGACGAGGAGGCTCGACGCCCGGCCCCATGGAAAGCGAAGTGTATGCCGGCTGCGGACTACTCACAAGAACACCACACTTTTCAGGGTAGCCTTTCAAAAAAGAATGACTGATCAAACCACACTGTCCTTTAACAGCACTGTTCGATCAGTCATTCTAAATGGATTATTTCTTGATAATGTAAACAAATTTTTACTACTGTTTAAGTTTGGAAGTACTAATTTCGATTTCGGTATTATTTTGCTAACAAGCAAATTTGAAAGAAAGGAGATTTATTTAGGGGCTTCTATTTAGAATAGTAGTTATTTAACAATACAGTGGTTTAAATTAGTAAATATGTATGACGTTTTCTAGTAAGTTAGTAGGTTTTCTTGTTCATTTTTCTAAGGTAATATTTACAAAAAGATTATTTTCAGGAAAAAAACATTTTTTAAAGGGGAACATTAAATGGATATGGAAAATACAACAGCCGATATAATCGGGAATCCACTAAGCAGAGATATCTTTTCAAATTCCATACAAGGTCTTTTATTATTAAAAAAAGGGACTATTTTAAATCAAACACATATAAAATTACTCGAAAAACATCATGTAGATCCTTCTATCATTATTTCACCTTTTTCTTCCAATTCTATTTCTATTGAAAAAATGTATCCTACTCTATTACATGAAGTAAAAAAAGTATTTCAACATATCCTCCAAAAAAAAGAGGAAGGGCTAGACCAGCTTCTTTCGCATTTTACCATACTAATGGAGCTATGTTTACAAGACTTTTCTGCTTTAGAAATTATTCATAAGAATGCTTCTCAATCGGATTATATTTACCAGCATAGTATAAATGCAGGCATCATCTCCGCTATGATTGGAAAAATATTAGGTTATTCGAAAAAAAATTGTGAGCTCCTTGGACAAATGGGGTTATTCCATGATATCGGGATGTTATCTATTGATCCGGCTATTGTGAAAAAAAAGGGAAAATTAACTCAAAAAGAATATAAAGAAATGCAAAAGCATACGGTACTAGGAAAAAGCATCCTTTTCCCATTAACAAAATTAGATATCCTTATCTCAAGAGCCGCTCTATTACATCATGAAAAAATTAATGGAAAAGGCTATCCATGCAACCGTTTAGAAAAAGATATCCCTTTTATGATTCAAATTGTCTCTGTTGCAGATATCTTTAATAGTATGTGTACTTCTAATACATATAAGGAGAAGAAATCTTATTTTGAGGCGATTAACGAATTAATAAGTGAAGCATATGGCAACACATTAAACCCTGCCATAGTTATTCCATTTACACAATTTATTATGAGAAAGCAGCTTTTTAAAAAGGTGAAATTAAACAATAATGAAACAGCAGAGATTATTTTTATCCATGCCAACGAACCGCATTTACCACTCATTCGTTTAAAAAATAAGTATATTGATTTACGAAGGGCTGCTCCATTAAAAATTACTAGTTTCGCGTAGTATTCTTTTATGCAAAAGGCTCAGTTAAAAGATATTGTTATTTTTGTCTATATTTGAAGCACCGAGCAGCAGGAATACACGAAGACTCCTACGGGAAAAGCGAAATAGGCGAGACCCCGCAGGAGCGAAGCGACGAGGAGGCTTGGCATTCGCCCGTGGAAAGCGAAGTGTATTCCTGCTGCGGACCTTCTTTTAACATCAACAATAAAAATTAACAAAGTCATGCAAAAAAACGAGGGGGGGCTACTCCTCGTTTTTTTTGCATGAAATTTAGAAACAATCAGATTAAACGCCTTTAAATGCTTTACGATAAATATCAGCCAACTCTGAAACAAGTGGTAACTTAGGGTTTGCAGTTGTACATTGATCCTCAAACGCACGGTCTGCTAAATATTCTACTTTTGCTTCAAAATCTTTTGCATTAACGCCGTTTGCTTCAATGCTCATTGGAATATTTAATTCTTTAGCAAGACGAACAACCGCACGTATAAAGCTTTCTACTCCTTGTTCCACTGTATTTGCAGGCAAACCTAATATTCTTGCTAATTCTGCATAACGTTCATCTGCTTTAAAGTGTTCATATTTAGGGAATGCAGTGAATTTCTTTGGTTTTTCTGCATTATAACGAATAACATGCGGCATTAAGATTGCATTAGAACGTCCATGCGCAATATGGAATTCAGCTCCTAATTTATGTGCCAAGCTATGGTTGATTCCTAAAAATGCATTGGCAAATGCCATTCCTGCAATCGTAGATGCATTATGAACTTTTTCGCGCGCTTCTTCATCTGCTCCGTTTCGATACGCTTTTGGCAAATATTCAAATATTAATTGAACTGCTTTTACTGCAAGCGCATCGGTATAATCATTTGCCATAATTGACACATATGCTTCGACAGCGTGTGTTAATACGTCCATTCCAGTATCTGCTGTAACTGCCGGTGGTACGGTCATAACAAACTGCGGATCAATTATCGCTACATCAGGCGTTAATTCATAGTCTGCTAAAGGATATTTTACGTTTTGCTCTTTATCTGTAATTACAGCAAAAGATGTAACTTCAGACCCTGTTCCAGAAGTAGTTGGAATGGCAACAAACTGTGCTTTCCCTCCTAAACTTGGATATTTATAAATTCTTTTTCTTATATCCATGAATTTTTGTTTTAAGCCAAAGAAATCTTCGTCTGGATGTTCGTAAAATAACCACATTCCTTTTGCAGCATCCATCGGTGATCCACCGCCAAGTGCGATAATGCAATCTGGCTGAAACTTCGCCATCATTTCTGTTCCTCTTGCAACCGTATCTAATGATGGATCTGGCTCTACATCAGAGAATACTTCTACTTGTACTAAGTTTTCTCTTTTTCTTAAATGATAAAGCAATTTATCCACGTATCCGAACTTCACCATATATGGATCAGTTACAATAAACACTCGAGAAATATCGGTCATTTTTTGTAAATATTGCACAGAATTTTTTTCGAAATAAATTTTAGGCGGAACTTTAAACCATTGCATATTATTATTTCTCTTCGCTAATTTTTTGACATTTAATAAATGAACATCCGTTACGTTAGTAGATACAGAGTTTCTGCCATAAGATCCACAGCCAAGTGTTAAAGACGGCATATAAGCGTTATAAATATCGCCGATTGCCCCTTGAGAAGATGGAGCATTGTTGATAATGCGGCATGCTTTCATACGTAATGCAAATGCTTTTGTTACTTCTTCATCCTCAGAATGAATGACTGCAGAGTGTCCTAATCCACCAAACTCTAGCATTTCTTCTGCTCGTTTGATTCCTTCTTCCGTTGAATTCACTTTATAGCAAGCTAGAACTGGACTTAGTTTTTCTCTTGAAAGCGGGTAAGCAGGACCAACGGCTTCTAATTCAGCAATTAATATTTTTGTATCTTCCGGCACTTTTACTCCTGCTAGATTCGCAATATAGTGTGCAGATTTACCAACAATATTAGGGTTGACTGCACAAGTATTTTCATTGATTACTAGCGTTTCTACTTTCTTTTTCTCTTCTTCATTTAAGAAATAGCAATTATTGCGCTGAAGCTGATTTTTCACTTCATCGTAGATCTCTTTATCAATAATTACTGCTTGCTCAGAAGCACAGATCATACCGTTATCAAATGTTTTAGAAAGGATTAAATCATTTACTGCTCTTTTTACTTTTGCTGTTTTTTCAATATAGCATGGAACGTTCCCAGCTCCTACTCCAAGAGCAGGCTTGCCACAGCTGTATGCAGATTTCACCATTCCCGGACCTCCAGTAGCAAGTATTAACGAAATTCCAGGGTGGTTCATTAACGCTTGTGTTGTATCAATAGACGGTTTCTCAATCCATTGGATGCAGTTTTCAGGTGCGCCTGCTTTTACAGCAGCATCCCTTAAGATTCGAGCAGCTTCACTGCTGCATTTTTGTGCAGATGGATGAAAGGCAAACACAATTGGGTTGCGTGTTTTAATGGCAATAATCGCTTTAAACATCGTCGTTGATGTTGGGTTTGTAACTGGGGTAACACCAGCAATCACACCAATTGGATCAGCTATTTCTACTACACCATTTACTTCATCATCATTAATAACGCCAACGGTACGATCATATTTTATATTGTGATAAATATATTCTGTTGAGAAAATATTTTTAATGATTTTATCTTCATACACGCCTCTTCCTGTTTCTTCTACAGCAAGCTTCGCTAAATGCATATGTTTATCTAAACCAGCTAATGCCATTTCTTTTACAATATTATCAACTTGTTCTTGATCTAATTGATAAAATTCTTCTAATGCTTTTTTTCCTTTTGCTGCTATTTCATCAATAATGGCGTTCACGTCTTTTTTTGCTTTTACATCTTTTTCAACAACTGACATCTTAAATCCCTCCATTTTTCATTACAGAATGAATTCCAAAAAATAACTTTGTGAAACAATTCACAAGTATATCCTAAAGAAAAACTACTTGATTAGTAGCTATTTTTCAGGGATGACCACATCCTTTTCTATAGAATTATAGAATAAAAAATGTATGATGGCTTAACACTGCTGCAATAAATAAATATGGTAATATATTGCTTTTATACCAAATTCATCTTTATTTCTCTTTACACCCTTATCATATACTGGATTGAAATAAGCATCAATAGTTTTAATGAAAATTTGCTCAGTATTTCACAAACTTGTTCACATTTTGTTCACAATTACATATTTCTATCTTCTTTTAAACAATAAATCGAGAGTACATGTTCATGTTTCGCCATATTAACAGGAAACGGGACATGCTGATTTTATCAACATGTCCCGTTTTTTTTATTTGGCTGTTTTCTCAAAGTTTGTTGTTTTTTACGTAAAAAATTGGGAGAAGCAATACTCAGCAGCCTGAATACACGTAGACTCCTGTGGGAATGTGAGAAAGACGAGACCCCACAGGAGCGTATGCGACGAGGAGGCTCGACGCTCGCTAAACGGACGAAGTGTATTCAGGCTGCGAAGTTTAAAAGTAACAATCTATACGAAAACAGCCTTTTATTTATATAATTAACGAATAGTCCAATTATTGTATAGTATCTACTTCTCTATTACCAAATAGCTACACTGCCATCTGTACGGGATTCTGTTCCGCCGTAATACACACCTGTTTCTGGATCTCGCCAAATGATTTGCGCTCTTCCACATTCATTCGAATCGATGGACATCGTAATTTCATGTCCTTTTCTTCCTAACCCTTCAATAATATGACGAGGAACATTTGTTTCCAGCATAATTTTTTTGTCGCCAAACCATTGCCAACGAGGGGCATCAATAGCCGCTTGTGGATTTAATCCGAACTCAATCATGTTCATAAGTACTTGCACTTGTCCTTGCGGCTGCATAAATGCTCCGATTACCCCAAAAGGACCAATCGGTGTATCTCCTTTTGTAATAAAGCCTGGAATAATCGTATGATACGTTCTTTTACCAGGTTTTAAACAGTTCACATGATTAGGATCCAAAGAGAAATTATGGCCTCTATTCTGCAGTAGAATGCCCGTTCCAGGAACAACCAAACCAGAACCAAAATCTCTGTAGTTGCTTTGAATAAAGGAAACCATATTCCCTTCATCATCAGCAGCTGCGACATAAACAGTACCGCTATGCTGCGGTTTTCCAGCTTGCGGAAGACTTGCTGTATCTTTAATCTGCTTTCTGCGTTCATCTGCATACTCATCTGATAGCAGCTCTTCCAGTCTTACTTTCATATCTTCCTTTTCGGTAATAAATTCTTTTCCGTCTGTAAAAGCCAATTTCATTGCTTCTAATTGAGTATGATACGTATCGATTTGCTCTTTTTCATGAAACGTATAGCCTTTTAGAATATTTAATGCCATAAGGACAACTGTACCTTGACCGTTAGGCGGGATTTCCCAAATATCATAGCCTTTATAGTTTGTAGAAACAGGCGTTACCCATTCTGGATAAAAATTAGCTAAATCTTCTTTTCTAATCTTACCGCCATATTCTCTTGAAAATTGGTCTATTTTCTCGGCAAGTTCTCCACGATAGAATGATTCTCCATTGCTTTCAGCAATACTTTCTAAAGTAGTGGCAAAATTCTCCGATTTCCAAACTTCCCCTATTTGTGGAATTCTTCCATTTGGTGCAAACGTTTCAAAGAAAGCTTCATGTGCTTCACCTTTTAATTCTTTTTTTAACTTATTCACACCGTTCATCCAGTTTCTTCCTGCAGTTGGAGACAGTGGGAAACCTTCTCTTGCATAAGTTATTGCCGGCTTAAGAACTTCACTTAGGCTTAATTTTCCAAATCGTTTCGAAAGGGCAGCCCACGCAGATGGTGCTCCTGGAACAGTTACTGGAAGAAATCCTCTTTCAGGTACAGAAGAAAAACCAGCTTCTTTCACTGCTTCTACTGTTGTTTTCATTGGAGCAGGTCCACTTGCATTTAAACCATAAAGAGAATTATTCATCCAAACGATTGCAAAAGCGTCTCCGCCAATTCCATTAGAAGATGGCTCCACAACGGTTAAACAAGCTGCTGATGCAATAGCTGCATCCACTGCATTTCCACCCATTCTTAATATTTCCATCCCCGCCTGTGCAGCTAACGGCTGCGAAGTCGCAACCATCCCCTTTTTTGCAATAGAGCATACGCGCTTCGAAGAATACGGATAGGTTAAAAAATAATCATTCATGCTATAAACCCCTCTCTTTATGGCTAAATTGTAAAGTAAAGGCTGCATAGTTTTCTTCGTACTATTACTTACCTTTTGTGTAAATATCTAATGATGCTTGAATTCCTTCGCCTTTGTTCACTTTCACACCATGTCTAATTAAGCATGCTTCTAGACTTGCTAATGCAAATAGAACATTTTCTTTGCGGCAGCTGTATCCCATTGTACCAATTCTCCAAATTTTACCGTGAAGTGGTCCGAAGCTGCTTGCTATTTCTACTCCAAACTCTTGAAGCATCATATTACGAACTGAATCTGCATCAATTCCATCAGGAACGTTAATACAAGTAACAGTTGGCAGCTTATGGCGACTGTCGCCAAATAATTCTAATCCCATTGCTTCTAAACCCGCAACAAGTGCTTTTTCATGGAATTTGTGACGGGCAAATCTTTGCTCTAATCCTTCTTCCAAAAGAATTCTTAAACCTTCATGCAATGCATATAACATAGACGTTGTTTCTGTATGATGATTTAGTCTTCTTGGGCTCCAATAATCCTGCAATTGACTTAAATCCAAGTAATTAGTTCGAATCGGATGGTGGTACGACTTTTCTAGTTCTTGCTCCGTTGCAATACCTCTTTCTACCTTTTTACGTTGTAGAAGAATTTTTTCAATGCGGTCATTGTACGTAAGTGGTGAATTTCCAGATGGAACAGAAATACATTTCTGATTTCCGCCAATCGCTGCATCAATATACCAATTATCTGTTTGAACATCAGCACCGCCAATTGTTGCAACAGCATCGACAACAAATAGAATATCTTGTTCTCTACATGCTTTTCCGATTTCTTCTAATGGCTGCATACGACCTGTTGATGTTTCACCATGAACAATTGCTACGATTTTCGGATTTACTTTTTTGATTTCCTTAATAACTACTTCAGGATCAAAAACTTCTCCCCATTCACATTCAAGTAAATGGATATCTGCACCGTATCTTTCAGCAATTTCTGTTAATAAATGACCGAATCTTCCGTATATAGGGATAAGTACTTTATCACCTGGCTCGATGATACTGCCTAAAACAGCTTCCAACCCAGATCTTGATGTACCATCAACCGGAAATGCCCATTTATTTTTCGTTTGGAATAATTCTTGAATCATCGTCATTACCGTATTCATAATGGAAGTGAATGCAGGATCAAACTGGCCAACTATTGGTGTACTCATTGCTCTTAATACTCTTGGATCTACTTCTACTGGTCCTGGTGTCATAATCGTTCTTAACGGGGTATTAAGTTCTTTATAGCTCATATTTGTTCATCCTCTCTATTAATATGCCATTTTATATAACATTTCGATTAAAACAATTACTCCATTCTTTAAATCTTCTGGTTTTGTATATTCTAATGGAGAATGACTAATGCCATTTTTACTTGGTACAAAGAAAAGGGCTGTTGGACAATATGTTCCAAACATTTGGGAGTCATGTCCTGCTCCACTAATCATTTTACGATATGGGATATCCATATCTTTTAAAAGATTATCAGAAATATTGATTAAATCGGGATCCATTTTCACCGGCTTTACATTTACCCATTGCTCTATATCTAAACCAGTCTCTTTTTCCTCGCAAAAAGCATGAAAATAAGAAAATATTAGACGACAATACTGATCTAAAACAGCCTCTTCATGATGACGTACATCTAGTGTAAATATCACTTCATTTGGAATGACATTAGGAACATTAGGAGAAACCGTTAGCTTGCCGACAGTAGCTACTAAACTTTCATCTATTTCCGAAGCTTTCTTTAATGTGTATGCTATTAACTCTGCAGCAATATGCATACTGTCTTTTCGGTAGGACATCGGCGTCGTACCAGCGTGGTTGCTTTCGCCGGAAATCTTTATATTAAACCTTTTTTGTCCTACTATATGTGTAGCAATGCCGACCGACTGCTTTTCCTTCTCCAGAACTGCACCTTGTTCGATATGAACTTCTATAAAACTAGCTATATCATCGCGTACAGCTTGCCCGCCTGAAGGAGAAAAACCCGCTTGTTCCATTGCTTGATGAAATGGAATTCCATTAGCATCACTCAGCTCTTTACTATCGTTCATGTTGAATTTGCCTGTAATAGAACCTGATCCCCAAAATGCTAATGGGAATCGACTGCCCTCTTCTTCACATAAAGAAACAACTTCAATTGTTTTTTTCGGCAGTCCATAATGTTTATATAAATATTGTACCGCAAGTAAACTTGCAACCACTCCATAGGCTCCGTCGTACTTGCCGCCATCCACGACTGTATCAATATGGGAACCAGTAAGGATTACTCTTTCTTTTTCTTCCGTTCCAGTTAATCTGCCAAACAAATTACCAACGCTGTCAAAATAAGATTGCAACCCAGATTCATCCATTTTCGTTTTTAATGCTAATTGAGTTTTTTGCCAAGTATCATCATATAATAGTCTTGTGACCCCATCATTAGCTGTTTTGCCAAACCCAGCTAACCATTCGACCCACTGTTCCACCTCAGCTGTTTCCATATTAATTGTTGTTTTCATTCTAAATCTTCCTCTCGATGAAGGTATGTGCTGAAACCACCTTTAATTATATATAATACATAACAATTTCGTCCTGTTTTTGATTCGATCTTTTCTGTTATATTTTATAACATTTACTTCCTATTTTAATAAGAATAAATAAACATTTCATTAGAAAAAACGTTAGAATTAGCGAATTTTTTTGTGCAAATTAACCAAGACTACCGTTATAATAAAAATAACATATTTAATTATGTAACTTTTCTTAACACGAACGGAGGATAAAATGAAAATAAACAGCATCCTTAATAAGCCATTTTTCCACAATGTAAAAGTAATCGCAGGAGAATCTGGACTAGATAATGAGATAAAAAACATTACGATGATGGATGCACCAGATATCGTTCATTTTCTTCATCCCAATGATTTTCTTATTACTACTGCCTATCACTTAAAAGATGACCCTAACAGTATTGTTGAACTAATAAAAAATATGCATAAACAGAAATGTGCTGCTTTAGGGATTAAAACAAAACGATTTTTATCTGGCATTCCAGAAGAAGCGATTCAGTTTGCCAATGAGTTTGGGTTTCCAATCATTGAGATTCCATTAGAAACTTCGCTAGGCGAATTTGTAAACGCAACATTAAATTACATTTTAGATCAACGGACAACGGATTTAACAAATGCCTTTGAAATACATCGGAAATTTACACAGGATATTCTAAAAGGAAAAGGCATAAAAAAACTGATAGAAGAATTATCGAATATAATTGGCCAAAAAGTTATTTTATTTGATCAGCATTTTCAAATCCATGCATCTTCTTCATCGAAATACCCGATCGAACGTTTTCTTACGCAATTATACTCGGAAGGCTTCCAAATGTTATTGGAAAATACAACGCACACTTGTTTTACTATAAGACATACGGAGGAAACCGTTTGTGTATTTCCTGTTACAACCCATATAGGAAAACCAGCCTATTTAGTCGTTCTTGGCAATATTCCAATAGATGATAAAAGCATTCTATTAATTATCGAACAAGCAATCAATGTATTATCCTTTGAATTAATGAGAGAAAACACATTAAAACAATACGCAAGACGTGCCCGCAATGAATTTTTTATTAATTTTGTGGAAGGTACTTTCACTTCAAAAGAAGAGATTGAAAATAGAGCAAAGGAATTTCAGTTAAAAAGCGAGCAGCCTACCATTACAATCATCGGAAAAATAGATCAAGATGAAAAACGAAAAAGCTTCACCCAATATCAGCTAGAAACAGATTATATTTATGAATTTTTAGAAATGGAAATTACAAAAGCACCTTTTCCTGTTCATTTATTTCTAAAGGGTGATATGTGCATTCTTATGATGGAAGCACCTGAACAAAGTTTCGATATCGATGCTTTCATTATTCCGTATTTAAAGAAATTGCAGGCATACATTAAAAACATCTTTAAAAAAACCATTTCATTTGGCATCAGCAACATCGGGCACAATCTGTTTAATGTTCCAAATATGTATAAAGAAGCAGTAAGCGCCATTCATACTGGCCAGTTGTCTGGCAATGTGCAATTTATTCAAGTGCACCGCCCGAAAGATGTATCCGAAATGCTTCGAATCATTCCAATAAAAGACTTGCAGGAGTTTTATGATCATACCTTTCAAGGATTTAATGTTAATCAAGAAGAAGATGAGGAACAAATACTGCTTACTACTTTATCCGTTTATTTAGAAACCCACTGCCAAATTTCCGAAACAGCCAAAAGGCTGTTTGTTCATCGTAATACTGTCATCTATCGATTAGAAAAATGTGAAGAGTTATTAGGCAGAAGTTTAAAAGATGCAGATATTACGTTTCACTTAAGGTTAGCATTTCGGATAAAGACTATTCTGCAAACAAAATAGCATATACCTTAACAAAATTAGCAAAATATACTATATTTTCTAAAAATTTTGTTTAGTATAACTAATGACAGATTAATACCCTGGATTTTATGATGTTATTAAACCTAACTTATTATGTTAGATAAGTTAACATCACTAAAAAGGGGAGATTTCTAGTGAACAATCAACACGGGGGTATGAAAATTTTTTCTTTAGGCCTACAGCATGTCCTAGCCATGTATGCAGGAGCAATCTTAGTTCCATTATTAGTAGGTAGAGCATTAAACTTAACAGCAGAGCAGCTAGCTTATTTAGTTGCCATCGATTTATTAACATGTGGAATCGCAACACTGCTGCAAGCACGGAAAAATAAATATTTAGGAATTGGACTTCCAGTCGTTCTCGGCAGTTCGTTCGTTGCAGTTACACCGATGATGTCCATAGGAGCTAAATATGGGGTAACTACCATATATGGGGCAATCATTTTCACCGGTATCTTTATTGTCTTATTTGCACCATTCTTTAGTAAAATCACCAAGCTTTTTCCTCCAGTCGTAATCGGGACTGTGGTTACGATGATCGGGTTGTCACTTATTCCAACAGGGATAAGGAATATGGCTGGCGGTGTTGCAAGCCCAAACTTCGGAGCGCTGGAAAACCTTGCACTTTCCTTTGGAGTATTGCTATTTATTTTACTTCTTAACCGTTTTGCAAAAGGTTATTTCCAATCCCTATCCGTTCTGATTGGAATTATCTTTGGTACAGTTGTCGCTGCTATTTTCGGAAAAGTGAATTTTGCCGCTGTTGCAGAAGCAAGCTGGTTTCATCTTCCAAAAGCATTTTATTTTGGGACTCCAACATTCGAGGTTGGGCCTATTATTACAATGTTAATAGTTGGAATTGTAATTATCATTGAATCAACAGGTGTATTCTTTGCCCTTAGCAAAATATGTGATACCCCTCTTAACGAAAAAGATTTAACAAGAGGATATCGTGCAGAAGGATTAGCGATTACACTTGGAGGAATTTTCAACGCATTCCCATACAATACATTTGCACAAAACGTTGGGCTCGTTCAGCTTTCTAAAGTTAAAACGCCAAATGTTGTCGTTGCTGCTGGAGGTATTTTAGTATTTTTAGGACTTATTCCAAAAGTAGCTGCTTTTGCAACCATTATTCCAACACCTGTATTAGGGGGAGCAACGGTTGTTATGTTCGGTATGGTTGTTGCTTCAGGAATTAAGATGTTAAGCACTGTTGACTTTAATAATCACGCTAACTTGCTTGTCATGGCTTGTTCCATTTCTATCGGATTAGGAGCTACTGCTGTTCCAGATTTATTTGCACAACTTCCACCAAGTATTCGCATTATCGTAAGTGATGGAATTATTACTGGAAGCTTAGTTGCCATCTTATTAAATTTATTATTTA
Source organism: Niallia sp. 01092 (assembly GCF_052318935.1). Lineage (NCBI taxonomy): Bacteria > Bacillati > Bacillota > Bacilli > Caryophanales > Bacillaceae > Niallia > Niallia sp. 01092. Next base: position 18,213 of record NZ_JBQRKO010000016.1, read on the forward strand.
ATGTAAAATCAAGTAAAAAAAGCGCTTCCCAATCAACAGAATCATTTGTAAAAACAAACTAAAATCAAAGCGGAAGCGCCTTGTTCAGCCCCGAAGAAAAATGTTCATTTGACGCCAAAAGTACTTTTTACTTTTGGCTGTTTTCTCAAAGTTTGTTGATTTTACATATTTGGAAAAGTGTTTCATAGCAGCCTGAATACACGTAGACTCCTGTGGGAATGCGAGAAAGACGAGACCCCACAGAGCGTATGCGACGAGGAGGCTCGCCGCTCGCTAAACGGACGAAGTGTATTCAGGCTGCGAGTTTAAAAGCAACAATCTATACGAAAACAGCCTTACTTTTAGAGGCAAAAGGTTATTTTTCACAAGGGGGAGGCGCACACGTCGAACCTCAGTAAATCCACGCTTTAGAAGACAAAAAAACTAGCTGTTACATAAATTGCTAGTTTTTTTTATCTGTAAAATCTTTCATTTTGGTCTTAATGACAATATTTTTATGATGATCTAATGTAACAACATGATGAATTCGATTAACAAACAAACCATTTTCCACGACGCCTGGAATATTATTTATTGCTAACTCCAATTCTTTTGGGTTCTGAATACTGGAAAAACAACAATCAATCAAATAATTTCCATTATCTGTTACGTACTGACCTTTCTCTTTTTGACGGAATGATGTTGTACATCCTAAATGTCGGAGTTGCTTCTCCGTTAATGTTGCTCCAAACGGAACTACTTCTACTGGTAAAGGAAAGCTTCCGAGTGTAGAAACAAGCTTACTTGAATCTGCAATAACGATAAATTTTTCCGCCGCATTAGCAATCACTTTTTCTCTTAACAGTGCCCCTCCTCCACCTTTAATAGCATTAAATTGGCTGTCAATTTCATCAGCACCATCAATTGCTACGTCCAATTTTTCAACCTCGTCTATTTTTAAAAGTGGAATCCCCAATTTGTTCGCCAAATTTTCCGTTTGAACAGATGTTGCTACCCCATTAATACGAAAACCATTTTTTACCAGTTCTGCTAATTTTACAATTGTATAGTATACAGTCGTACCAGTTCCTAATCCAACCGTCATGCCATCTTTTACATATTCACTTGCAGCTTTTTCGCCAACCGCCGCTTTTTCGTTCAAAAACCCCACCCCCGCAAAAAAACTATATTTTTTATGTTTAGGCTCTGTTAAATTTAGTTGTTAATTTTCAAAAGGTCAGGGAATCCACTCCCTTTCCGCTGACGAGCCTGGCAAGCCTCCTCGCTCGTACCTCACTGCGGGGTCTTGTCAGCCCGTTTTTCTGCATGAGTCTCGCAGATTCCCTTCCTATAAACAACATGATCGTTTAACAAAGCCTATGTTTATAATTAATCTTTATCTATTCTAATTTTCTAAATATACTGTAACACGCTTTTGCACTTCCAACATTTTATTTGCATTTTTTTTATACATTTCTTTTGCTTCTTTATTCTCTGTCTGTAATGCGTACATTTCTAAATCTGCCTGTATTTTTTTTATGGTTGCGAGTAAGAGCGGACGTTCTTGCGGTTTTGCCAATTGGATTTTATCATCAAATATATCAACGGTTAGTTCTCCATAGGAATTCACTTCTCCTAAAAATACATTTTCGAGTGTTACTCCCAATTTACTTAATTCTATTTGCAGCCAATCCATTGTTTTGCCTGCTTTTTTTAATGAATCAAACAATACTTTTCCATCCATAATAATGGTTTGCGGGACTTTCTCTTTTGGCATTGTCATGTTTAAATCTTTTGGTGTCAACGGACGGTTTTCTTTTTTCAATTGAACGCTTAACATGCCTTTTGGCTCTAGCACTGCATATTCTACTTGTGATAAACTGAATACATTTTTTTGTCTTAACAGGCTGGAAAAATCATCGATTGTATAATTTTCTTTTTTTAAATTGTCTTCAAGCAATTTTCCATCTTCGATAAGTACTGTCCCTGTTCCATCAATTACATTTCTTAATGTTTTGCTTTTTAAAGATATAAAATCTGCTAAATAAGAAACAATTCCAAACACAAATATTGCTAATATACCATGGGAAATTTTTGTTTCACTTAAAACAACTTCTCCGACAATATCTCCAAGTGTTATACTTGCTATGTATTCAAATAAGGACAATTGTGATATATGCTTTTTTCCTAAAAGCTTGGCGGTTATAAAAAGAATGATGACAAATAAAAATGCACGCATGGCTACTTCTAAACCGTTTATCATCTCTCATCCACTCCTTTTATTAAGATGAACTATATTCGTTTTCTTCTCTTTCTATCTCATATACCCTTAATTGAATTTCATTTTTTATTTCACCAACTAACACCATTGCTTCATGAAAATGAATTTGTGCTTCTTCTTCCCTTGAATGCAAAGCAAAAGTCGATAATTGAGATTCAATCCCTTTTAAACTTGCTAATGTTTGTTTAACATTGGATGCTACCGTCATAAGTTATCTCCTTTTCGGATGGGTATGATTGGCAATCAAAGCCAACCATACCGAAATAAGCATTATTGTTGTGAGTATTGAGGTTCTTCTTGTTCAATCTCTTGTACTCGTGGATTTAAAGTATCAATGATTTGTTGTGTTTGTTTTGCTGCATCTTGATAAAGCTGTTTTGCAGATTCATTATCTGTAGCTAAAGCAAATGTTTCAAAGCTAGCTTGTGCACTTTTTAACCCTGCAACTGTTTGTTTTACATCACTAATTACTGTCATTTATTTCTCCTCCTGTACTGATTTTTGTTACCTTTTTATCATCTCTTTTTACGTTTTACTTATTCAATTTTTTTTTAGGAACTTCTTCTAATTTGACAAAAATAAACCAGTTCCTTAGAAAAATGGTATATAATACATGTGAGACAAGATGTAGGCTAAATTTAAAAAAACTATTTTATTCATGACTCTAGGAGGAATTACGATGACAGGGTTGGTTGCTGTAATTATGATCTTTTCTATCCCTATTATTGCTATTACAACTGCACATTTACGAAAACAAACGAAATTAAAACATAGTATGTTAAAAGATGAAATAGAACTGGAAAAAATAAAGCATACGAATTTCTTGCTAGAAACAGAAAGAATGAAACTAGAATTAGAAAAAATGGATAAAGAAAGTTCTATCATTTTAGGCGAGAGGACTCCCACCTCAAGGAATGTGCAGGACGTAGTCCAATGAGTAGGTGGAAGGTGAATCGCCTTCGGACACGGTCTGCCAACAAAAGATACCGTAAGACAGATTGTTGGCAGATTAAGTATCCGACATGGTACAATATTCCTAGAATCGTTCCTTGAAAACTGAACATAGCAGGTTGTGGCAGGAATCGTTGCTTTGCCACGTAAAATGTTCAAGCCAAACGTCAGCCGAGGCACACATTCGTGTGAAAACCAATAAACTGAAAAGAAGTCCCAAAGGCATCAAAATAAGACCAATGGGATAGAGGGGTTGGGTGTTTTTAGCACACCAATGTGTCAACTCCACTAACGTTAAGCGTTCAGACATGTTCGATACGTTAGAAACCCCCACTTCAAATTTTTGTTAGAAAATTAAGTGGCGGGAGTATTCATAGAGAACAAAAGCATTTTATAACGACTAACATTTGAAGAAGTGAAACTGCTTATTAGTGGAAAATCCGAAAAAAAGATGAATGATTAAAAGGCTTTTTCCTTTTTCATTCATCTTTTTACACTATATAAATAATAATAAACTAACCGCCATCACAGCCATGCCGGCAATTAAGCCATAAATAGATAAATGACCTTCATCGTATTTTTTTGCGGCAGGCAATAATTCATCTAATGAAATAAACACCATGATTCCAGCAACTGCTGCAAATATTAACCCAAACATCACATCATTTAAAAATGGCATTAATATGAGAAAAGCAACAATCGCGCCAATTGGTTCTGCAAGCCCGGATAAAAAGGATAATTTGAATGCTTTTTTCCGATCACCTGTTGCAAAAAAAATGGGTACTGCTACTGCAATGCCTTCAGGAATATTGTGAATAGCAATGGCAACTGCTATTGCTATTCCGAGCCCTGGATCTTCGAGTGCAGCTGTAAATGTCGCAATTCCTTCGGGAAAATTATGTATCGCTATTGCTAATGCTGTAAACATCCCCATTTTCAGAAGGGAATGATCTTGTTTTTCAACTACACTTAACGTATTAATATCCTCTATTTTTTTGGGTTCATGCGGATTGGTTTGCTCTGGTACAAATTTATCAATCAATGCAATAAGCAACATACCGGCAAAAAATCCACCAACCGTTAACCAGTTCCCTAACTGATTTCCTAAAGAATCAACCAATGCCACCTTGGCTTTAACAAAAATTTCAATCATGGAAACATAAATCATCACCCCTGCAGAAAATCCAAGCGTCCATGATAAAAATTTAGTATTAGTTGTAGAGGTAAAAAAGGAAAGCATGCTGCCAATGCCTGTTGCAAGACCAGCAAATAAGGTTAACCCAAAAGCAAATAATAAATTTTCTGGCATCTTTCGTCCCCTTAATATGTACTTTTAATTATATTTTAACTGTATGCTAGTTTTTTTCAATTCCATTTGAATACGAAAGTGCAGTGGCGACGAAATCACATTAGTTTTAACCAACCAAATGTACAAGAATTTAATAAAAATATGAAAGGCTCACCTTTTGGGAGAGGAGCCTTTCACTTTAAAAATAAGTGATAGTATGATAAATATTATAGGAAAGAAGATTCATACGCTAGTATAATGCAGAAACTCTGGGGGTATAATCATGGGCTTTACAATTGGTCAAGTTGCAGATCAAATAGGATTATCTATACACACACTGCGTTACTATGAAAAAGAAGGCATTATTCCCGATGTTAGCCGCAATGAGAGCGGCATTCGCTTGTATGAAACAAAAGATATTCAGTATCTTCAATTTATCTGCTGCCTTCGGGCAACAGGTATGAGCGTGTCTGATTTAAAAGAATTTGTACGTCTCGAACAGCAAGGAGACGACACTATTGATCATCGTATCATTATGCTGCAAAAACAAAAAGACAACCTAGCCTCACAAATAAAGCAGCTCATAACACATCAAGAAAAAATTGATGATAAAATTAATTGGTATCGAAATAGGGTGTTGGAGGGGGACTAAACTCACTTTATACCAGCAAACTTTTTCTTGTAATTCTCCCTCTAATATTACCCCTTTACGAAATTTAGCAGCACACACTTCCAAAACACGAGTACTCATCGTAGTAGAGCGTTTCCAATGAAATAAACGTTCGAAAAAAGAAAAAAGAAAAAAAAAGACAAGATAAGGCAAGTTGGTCTGCCTCGGTCTTTTCTCTTCATTATATATAAACGCTCTTTTCGTATAGATTGTTGTTATTTACCCCGCAGACTGAATACACTTCGCTTTCCGCGGGAGAGTGCCGAGCCTCCTCGTCGCTATGCTCCTGTGGGGTCTCGTCTTTTTCGCTTTTCCCACAGGAGTCTACGTGTATTCAGGCTGCTCAGTGCTTTAGCAATGTTTATTATTTTATCCAAAAACAACAAACTTTTACATTCCCTTATCCATTTTAGAAGCAAGTTTAAGTGGATTCCTCTTCATCTTACGAATAAACTCTTCTAAAGCCCCGGAGCCAAGTAAAATACCTACAATAATAAATACAAATCCTGTATCTTGTGACAGCACAATCGTCTCTCCTAAAAACAAAACAGCACCAACTAAAGCAAAGAATGGATTTAAGTTGATAAAAATGGCAGCTTCTGTTACGCCGATTTTTCCAACTGCATAATTGTAAGCCATATGACCAAGTGCAGTTGCAATAATAGCAGAGCTAAAGAAAATAAGCCATACACTAAAAGAACCTTTAGCCATGCTTGCTAATCCATTCGGTTCCGTAAATAAACTAATCATAAAAAGACAAATGGAACCGATTATTAACATAAATCCTGTCATTAACCGAGGGTCTAGCGTATTAGATACTTTTTTTATCATAATAAAGCTGATTGCCTGTGATAAGATGCTAATAAACATATATAGATCGCCAAATGACACACCATTCCATCCATTTGCCCCTTTTAGCACGATAAAATACACACCTAATAAACCGAAGAAAACGCCTACCATTTTAGAAACCGTCACCGCACTACGTAAAAAAATGATTGCTAAAATGGTGGACAATAACGGCCCCATCCCTAAAATAAGACCTCCATTTGTAGCAGAAGTATTTTTTAAACCGATAGATAAAAAATAATGATGGCCAACGACATTAAATAACGCTCCTAAACAAACATATACCCACTCTTTTTTTGTTAACATGCGTACTTTTTTCAAACTAAAAAGAATAATAAAGACACAAATGCCTGCAGTAAAGATGCGGAAAGCAGTCATAGTAGTCGGCAGAAAGTTAGCTACCAATACTTTTGTAGCAATAACATTCATCCCCCATGTGACCATTACACATAATAATATGAAATAAATAGTACTTTTTTTCAATTCCTATCCCTCTTTTCCACCACTAATCATCGCACAAAAAAAGGGGGAAGAACATACTAAAATATATAAAAGCCAGTATAAAAAGCGGCAATGCTTTATACTGGCTTTTGTGAATCACAATATATTTAATATAATCAAACTATTTACACCCAACCACGATAATGGGTAGCTTCTGCCATTTTTCTTATTCCAACCATGTAAGCAGCTAAACGCATATCTACTTGATAATTTTGGGCAGTTGAAAAAACTCTATGAAAAGAATCGATAACCTTCGATCGTAATTTTTGTTCCACTTCTTCTTCAGGCCAATAATACCCTTGATTATTTTGCACCCATTCAAAGTAGGAAACAGTTACTCCACCAGAACTAGCAAGTACGTCAGGTACAAGCAGGATATTTTTTTCTGTCAGTATTTTTGTTGCTTCAAATGTTGTTGGCCCATTGGCAGCTTCCACAACAATTTCCGCTTTAATATGTTCTGCATTCGCCTCTGTAATTTGATTAGAAATGGCTGCTGGAACAAGAATATCACATTCTTTTTCAAGCAATTCTTTATTACTAATAACATTTGTAAATAGATTCGTTACTGTACCAAAACTATCGCGTCTATCCAGTAAATATTCAATATCAAGCCCGCTTCTGTCATAAAGCGCCCCGTTCGCATCTGAAATTCCAATCACTTTTGCACCAGCATCTTGCATAAATTTTGCAATATAGCTTCCTGCATTTCCAAACCCTTGGACAATTACTCGTGCACCTTTTAAATCAATCCCTTTTCTCTTTGCTGCTTCTTCAATGCATATAGTAACACCTTTAGCTGTAGCTGTTTCACGTCCTTGTGATCCTCCTAGTACAAGAGGTTTTCCAGTAATAAATCCTGGTGAATCAAATTCTTGTATACGACTATATTCATCCATCATCCATGCCATAATTTGTGGATTTGTAAAGACATCAGGTGCCGGAATATCTTTTGTTGGCCCTACAATCTGGCTAATTGCACGTACATATCCTCGGCTTAAACGTTCTAACTCCCGAAATGACATGTTACGGGGTTCGCAAACAATCCCCCCTTTTCCACCACCATAAGGAAGATCAAAAATTCCACATTTTAAACTCATCCACATCGATAAAGCTTTTACTTCCGTTTCATTTACCTCAGGATGAAAGCGAATTCCTCCTTTTGTAGGTCCTACTGCGTCATTATGTTGTGATCGATAGCCAGTAAATATTTTCGTGGAACCATCATCCATTCGTACTGGAATTCGAACAGTAAGCATGCGAAGCGGCTCTTTCAGCAGCTCGTACATATCGTTGCTAAAGCCTAATTTATGAATTGCTTCCTTAATAATAGCTTGAGTGGAACGGAGTAAACCTATTTCTTCTTCTTGTTTATCTGTTTTTTCCACTTTATTTATAGTACTAGTTGATTCTTTTATCATTTGTGCACCTCGTATGCATTATATTTAATTTTAAAACGATTATTTTTTAGTATAATTTTAATGACTGATATTCAGTTATTTTTAGGATGTCATAAACAGATTTTAAAGTTAATTCATTGCTATGTCTCCTTTATTAGTTGCCTTCATTTTTCGTAAAAATAATTATAACGAGTAATTTAAAAACAACCATTTTTACTATGATAAAAACACCACCATAATTCTGCTTACGTTTAATAAACTATTACTTGAATAACCATGGTGCCAATTATTATTTTATTAACACAATGATTAACTGCAATCATAATATTAGAAATAAGCTGTTCCGTCTACACAGATGTCATAATTTCTGACACAGTTTTTATTAACGCAGGATATTTTGTGTCAGAATTTCTCTTGTTAGAGAAAGAAACAATATATTCACTATTATACTTCCAAAAAAATTCCCTATTTCTAGAGATTGCAAACGTTCGATTTCTTCATTATTTTCCTTTCTAAGATGCTCATTACCCAAATAGGAAACATTTAAGTATTATTCAGAGAAATATCTTGATGGAAAAACTATTAATGAAATTAAAAAACTATCAGAAAATTGAGAACAACCCCTTGACAACTTTCACTTTTTTTAATTATTATGAGGTCAAGAGGTCAAACCTCTTAGGTGAAATTCGAGGTGATAATATGAAAAATGCAGAAAATTTGATGCCCACATTACGAGTACGGCCAGGTGAAATCTCAGAATTAGTACTTGTTTGCGGCAGTCCAGATCGAGCCAAGCTGATTGGTGATCAGCTGGAAGATTCGAAAGAGATTGCTTATTTCCGTGAATATCGCACGATCAATGGGTATTACAAAGGAGTTAAAATTACAGTTTGCAGTCATGGTGTTGGTGCACCAGGTGCAGCGATCTGCTTTGAAGAGTTAATTAAAGCTGGAGCGAAAAAAATCATTCGTGTTGGTACAGCTGGTTCTTATCACGAGGATTTACCTCCAGGCAGTCTGATTATTGCTGATTCAGCCGTTCGCGCAGAGGGTCTGACCAAACAGCTTGTTCCAGAAGGCGTTCCAGCAGTGGCAGATTTTAAATTGTTAACCGCTCTTGAAGATACAGCAAAAACAAAAGATATTAAATATGGTTTAGGAACGATTGTCACGCTCGACGCATTTTATGCCGGACCATTAGAATTCCCACATATGCTATATAAAGAATCAGGTGCCTTAGGGGCTGAAATGGAACTAGCTGCTCTATATGTAATTGCCAGGCTTAGAGGTGTTGCAGCTGCAGGTATTTTCGCACTTGATGGATATGCTTTTGCAGATATGAACAACTACAATCCACACAAAGACTTAGTTCATCAAGCGATTCAAAATGAGATTGATATCGCACTCGATACATTCTTGAAAATTTAACTATTTCTTTTAGGACGACAGCCGCTGCTGTAAAATAGAATTTTAATGTCGTTTTAGGAGGGAAAAAAATGAAAGATATTAGCATAGAAAAGAAATCATTAGCAACCATTGCATTTAAAAAAATCGTGGACCTTATTGAAACAGATGTTTTAGCAATAGGAGAAAAACTGGATGCTGAACAAAAACTTGCAAACAAACTAAATATTAGTCGACCAGTTCTGCGTGAAGCACTACAGCGTTTAGAATTAGAAGGTTACATTGTAAGAAAGCATGGTGTAGGTACATTTGTGATTTCAAAATCTCCCGTTTTATCAAGCGGTATTGAAAAACTAGATAGTGTGACTGAACTAGTTGGCGCCCAGAACTATCAGGTAGGGACAATCGCTGTGACCAAACCTCAGTTAAGTAATGATTTACATATCAAAAAACAGCTTCGTATGGGAGAAAATGAGGAACTGTATGTGTTTGAACGGATTCGGACTGCGGATAAAAAGCCTTTTGCTCTGGATAAAGTCTATATGCCAGAACGTCTTTTAATGAATAAAACATTTACAGGAGATGATGATCAGTCTATTTTAGATTATTTAAGTCATGTTCATTCCATTGAGATTTTTAGTTCACAGTGTAATATGTTTGCTGAAAACGCTTCAGAAGAAATTTCCAAAAAACTCGGCGTTATTGAAAATGAAGCGCTGCAAGTACTGGAACAAACTTTTTACGATAATGCAAATCACCCGGTGTTTTACGGTAAAAGTTATATTGCAAGCAACATCATGAAATTCAATTTGGTCCGCAGAAGATAAGGTGGATAGGACATGTATCAAATATTACAGCAAGAAGTTCATGCCTACGCACTAAAAGCTTTTCGTACTGGTCTTATGGCAGGTACAAGTGGTAATTTTAGTGCATTTGACAGAGAGCTTGGCGTCATAGCCATTACACCAAGTGGCGTCGATTACGAAACGATAAAAATTGAAGACATTACTATACTTGATTTGAAAGGAAATTGCATTAAAGGAAAATTTCCCCCTTCATCAGAGTGGCAGATGCATCTTGCGATCTATGCAACAATGCCAGAAGCAGCAGGAGTTGCACATACCCATTCTCCCTATGCAACAGCTTTTGCTGTTTTGAATCAGCAAATTCCTGTTGTCTTAATTGAAATGGTACTTCTAGGAGGGGAAATTCCAGTGGCGCCATTCGCCCTTCCAGGCACTTTAGAACTTGGAGAAAAAGTTGTTGCTACTTTAAAGAAAAATCAAACCTCCGCTTGCCTGCTAAAAAATCATGGTGCGCTCACAATTGGTACCACACTTGAAGAAGCCTACATGAAATCTGTATATTTAGAAGATTCTGCAAAAATTTATCATTTTGCTAAATCTGCAGGTGAGGTCCATCTTGTCAGTGAAAGGGCCATTCAGGAAATGAAGCAGAAAATGGCTATTTGATAAACTGCTGAATTTTTATTAAAGGGGAATTAATCATATGAAAACTATTGAATCTGTAACCTATGATGGTTCAAAAATTACATTTCTAGATCAGACCAAATTACCGAACGAAGAAGTTTATTTGGAAATTGAAAACCTCAAAGATTTGTGGGATGCCATTTTTGAACTGAAAATCCGTGGTGCACCAGCGATTGGAATTGCAGCTGCATTCGGGTTGGCTCTTTTTTCTAATCAACTGGAGACGGACAACAGCTTGACTTTTATTAAACAGTGCCGCGAAATTTCAGAAAAACTCGCGAGTTCCCGTCCGACAGCAGTTAACTTATTCTGGGCACTACGCCGAATGGATGCAATGCTTGACGAATCAAAATCCGTGTCAGAACTAAAAAGTTTGCTTAATAACGAAGCACATGCTATCAAAGCGGATGAAGCTGATATTTGCAAAACAATCGGTGATTACGGCTTGACATTATTAAAAGATGGGATGACACTTCTCACTCACTGTAATGCAGGTGGAATTGCAACAGCAAATAAATACGGAACAGCGCTTGCACCTATATTCCTTGCTAAAGAAAAAGGCATGAATATTAACGTTTTTGCTAATGAAACAAGACCGTTATTACAAGGAGCTAGGTTGACAACATGGGAACTTATGCGGGCTGATATCGATGTGACTCTCATTACTGACAACATGGCCGCAATGGTAATGAGGCAAGGGAAAATAGATGCTGTCATTGTGGGGTGTGACCGTATTGCAGCAAATGGGGATACAGCGAATAAAATCGGCACTTACGGATTAGCTGTTTTAGCAGAAAAACATGGGATTCCGTTCTACGTAGCAAGCCCGCTATCTACCATTGATATGGAAACAAAAACAGGGGAAACTATTCCGATTGAGGAACGAAAAGCAGAAGAAATCACAGAAGGTTTTGGTAAACGCACCGCACCTGAAGATGATGTTGTGGTTTATAATCCGGCCTTTGATGTTACGCCGAACGAGCTAATCACTGCTATCATTACCGAAAAAGGGATTGTCACTGCACCATTTGAAAAAAATTTGAAACAGCTTTTTAAATAAAATAACTTTTACAAGGAGGACATAATGAACTTATATCTGATTATCAATATTATTGGAGTTGCTGCTTTTATCGGTTTTGCATTTCTTTTTTCAAAAAACAAGAAAAATATCCAATGGAAATCTATAGGAATATTAGTAGTCTTTAACGTATTTCTTGCTTGGTTTTTAATGGTGTTTCCAATTGGAAGGTGGATTATCAGCCAAATTGCCGTTGGGTTCAACTGGTTGATGGAGACAGCCTACTCTGGTATTGGATTTGCTTTTGCCAGCATGGTGCATGTTAAAAATATGGATGTTGTATTTAGTGCCCTCATGCCGATTCTGTTGATTGTACCGCTTTTTGATATCTTAACTTATTTCGGAATTTTACCGAAAATTATACATAGCCTAGGTTGGGCGCTTTCCAAATTAACTGGACGACCTAAATTTGAGTCCTTCTTTGCTATTGAAATGATGTTCCTCGGAAATACTGAAGCACTCGCTGTTTCAAGTGGTCAGCTCAAATCCATGAGTTCCGAGCGTCTATTTACCATTTCCTTGATGTCGATGAGCTGTGTATCTGCGGCAATGATTGGTGTCTACACGCAAATGATTCCTTCACAGTTTGTTCTGACAGCTATTCCGCTTAATATTATTAATACAATTATTGTCACAAGTATTTTAAATCCAGTAAAGGTGCCAAAAGATGAAGATGTGATTTTCGAATTAAAAAAAGAAGAAAAGCCACCTTTTTTCTCTTTCCTTGGAGATTCCATTTTAGGAGCAGGGAAGCTAATTTTAATTATTACAGCAATGCTGATTTCTTTTATAGCACTTTCAGCTTTGATCGATAAAATTTTACAAATTTTTGCTTCCTGGTTGACGCTTAGCAGTATTCTTGGGACAGCGATGATGCCATTTTCGCTTCTGCTCGGTTTGCCAATTGATGAAGCTTTTAAAACGGCCCAATACATGGGAACGAAGCTTGTTACCAATGAATTTGTCGTGATGGCTGATATTATGCCAAAGTTAAATACTTTTTCACCACACATGAAAGCTGTCTTATGTACGTTCCTTGTTTCTTTTACCAACTTTTCAACGATTGGCATGGTCCTCGGTTGTTTTAATGGGATTGTTAGTAAAGAAAAAGCAACTAATTTATCTCGTGGTGTCTGGATGATGATTCTTTCAGGGACACTTGTTTCACTAATGAGTGCAGCTATTGTTGGTTTGTTCGTCTGGTAAGATAAATGTTGAGTATTACGCTATATTTACTCAATTTTAAGATAAAGTGAAACTAAAATACAGTGGGAAGGTTTCTCCTCTCCCACTTTTTAGTACATTACAATCCGCAGGAAGTAATCAGTCAATCATTACTAGGAGGAACAATTATCGTGAATACGAGATTTTACAATGGCTACATATTATCAATGAAAAAAAACATGGAGATTACTTTTGGTGAAGTATGGGTAGAAGGTTCTACGATTTCTTATGTTGGACCTAAGAAAGAATGCTCCATAGTGTGGGATCGCGAAATTGATTTAAATCATAATTTGATCATGCCTGGATTTAAGAATGCTCACACGCATTCAGCGATGACCTGCTTACGATCGATGGCAGATGATAAACCATTAAAAAGCTGGTTAGAAGAAAGTATTTTTCCTTTTGAAGCTAAATTGAATAAAGATGATATCTATCATTTATCTAAACTCGCAATCTTAGAATATCTAACAAGTGGAATTACAGCAAATTTTGATATGTATTTTTACCCTGAAAGTATTGCTCAAGCATCCTATGATTGCGGTATGCGTACGGTCATATTAGGTGGATTAAATGATTTTGTGCAAAGTCCGAGTGAGATAGAAGAAAATTATCTAAAGTTAAACAATAATAATCGATACAACGGTTTAATAACGTATGAGATGGGTTTTCATGCTGAATATACCACCTCCCATCATATATTAGAGGAGCTTTCTATAATCGCTAAAAAGTATAAAGCTCCAGTTTATACTCATATTTCTGAAACGAAACAAGAAGTGGAGGAATGTATAAGAAGACATGGCATGACTCCTGCAGTATATTTAAACAGTTTAGGGCTATTCGATTATGGTGGTGGTGGATTTCACGGAGTCCACTTAACAAAAGAAGACATTAACGTATTTAAAGAGAAAAAACTATCCATTGTTCTAAATTGTAGTGCTAATTTAAAATTAGCAAGCGGAATAGCTCCAATTAATGATTTTATCGCAGCGGGTCTAAATATTGGGGTGGGAACAGATGGACCAGCAAGCAATAACAGCTTAGATATGTTTAAAGAGATGTTTTTAGTGAGCGGATTAGGAAAGGTACAGTCTGATCCATCATCAGTTTGTGGCAGTGAAGTATTAGCCATGGCTACACAAGGAAGCGCAAAAGCTATGAATTTAGTAAATTGCGATACCCTTTCAAAAGGGAAATTAGCAGATTTAATTGTTATTGATATGCATAAGCCAAACATGCAGCCCGTTAATCATATTGTAAACAACATCGTATATAGTGGAAGTAAAGATAACATTAAATTAACAATGATTAATGGAGAAATATTATACGAGAATGGCGAGTTTTCACGTTTTAGTACAGAAGAGGTCGAAGAGATTTATAGAAAGTCGAACCAAATTGTTAATAGAATTAGAAACACTTAATAATTCATATTAATGTTGCAGTAATTCACTATTCATTAAATAATGAATAATTAGGTTTCTTTTAAGAAGTCAAAATCAAAATAGAAAAGGCTGAACTGATTATGAGAAAAAAAAGAACCATGATAGAATTAGTAAGTATATTATTAATAAGCGTTTTATTTATCTCAGGTTGTACTAAAACCGTTAATGATCATGAACAACAACAGACGAAAGACACGGTTACGATTAATTCAGAAATAAAATCAAGTGATACCCTTCATGATTCAGAAGAATACTTGGAAAAGTTTTTTGATGTAGAGTTTAAAGAGAATGTAACAAAAGAAGATGTGAATATAGGTATTAAAAAGGTATTTGGAGAAAAAGCCCCACCCATTGACCAAAACTTAAATGGATTGACTTTTATTAAAACACTTAACCAAGCAAGTGGTTTTAAAGAGTTATCTTTAACGTATAGTGATAAAAAGGTTAAAGAAAGCTTGAAAAAAGCGGGGATAAATAAAAAAATTGATAGTAATTTAGCTAAATACGTTGCGTCTTCGATAGATACTAAGCTATTAGATGCTGTAACTGTAAAAGAACTTGTTTCTGCAGATAAAATCACCTCAGATATTGCTACTACTAGCTTTATGGAAGCAGTCAATAACAGCGGTCTCGGAAGGAATTACCTCGGTTATTCAAACGATTCAAATATTTATCGAAAAATAGATGATAGTTGGAAATCTTTTATTTTATACAACGATAAAGAATTGTCCAAATTTGGTGCAAAACTTGTTAAAAATAATACTATTACTGGATATAACTTAAAATTAAACTCCTATAACCCACACTTTTTACCGGAAAAAACGATAACTTATGGACACAATAATATTAACCATGCAATCCAATTAATAGGGCTGCTAAATAGTGAAAACTTAGTAGCTAAGGTGCAGCTCGAACCAAAAGTCTCCATTTTTAAATATTTGCCAGAATGGGGTCCAATTAACGAATCAACACCGATGTATCGGGTTGATAAAGTGGATGGCTTACTATTAGCTAATGCGGTAGAATACGACTTATCCTTAGAATTTTCCTCTATAAAAGATTTGGAAAAATTTGATCAAGTGATAGATAAATATGCTAAGAGAAATAAAGAAAATAAAGGAAAGGGTTTAATTACTACTTCTTGGTGGCAGCCATTCCTTTTAACCTCTAATAATAAAATGCCTAAAGATCGTTTCTTTGAAGTATATGAAGCTAGCGCATCAAATGAACTGTATTCATTGAGAACTGTACTCTTAAAAACTGATAAAGATGAAATAGAGCATAAATTTAAAGAAGTAAATGAATTTGCTAAAACAAAGATTGAAAAAAAGTATACTAATTTAGCCTTTTTTCATTATTTGCAAGGAAAAGATTATGAATAAGTAAAATTTAGTTTTTTCTAAAAGATACATAGATTCCTAATCGAATTTCAGACCGTCGACAAACCCCACACTAGCATTTTTATTAGTGTGGGGTCTTCCTTTGGCTCTGTTAAACTTGACTGTTGATTGCAGCGAGAGGCGTTCGCTTTCCGCGGGCGGTCTGGGAGCCTCCTCGGCGCTGTGCGGAGGTCACTGAAAAAGTGGATGCTATGAAATATATATATAGTGAATATCCAAGCAACGCAGAGATTTCGTTCGGTTTTCCGAGGCTTACCACACGCTTTCCGCGGGGCGAGCGCCGAGCCGCTTCGTCGCTACGCTCCTGCAGGGTCTCGCCTGTCTCGCTAATCCCGCAGGAGTCGTGCGGACGCATCTCCTAACCAACATGATGGTCGTTTTCTAACTCTCTATACCATTTTTATCCTACTAAATATAAGGGTTGCCCCTATAATTTATACAATAAAACACTTTTTCAGTGGCTTCGCTGTTTGCCTGTGGGTTCTCCCTTTGACTCGCTTTTCCCGCAGGAGTCTCACGCCTTCTGCTCCAATCTTCAAAGTGTCAATATCAACATTTAACTTTAACACAGCCTATTAATTATGGAATCTGATACAATCACGCTGTAATTTTTCATAATATGATTTCTAAATTTCCATTAAAAGAGGTTTAGTTAAAGTTCTTTATATATTTTTTAACCACTTAGCTGGATTTCCGGCAACAACTGAATTTTTCGGTACGTCCTTTGTTACAACAGAACCGGCTGCAACAATAGAGTTATCACCTATCGTTATTCCGGGTAGTATGACACTGCTTCCACCAATCCAGACGTTATTGCCAATATTTATGGGGATTGCATATCCATTTTTATTTCTATTTTTTGGTTCAATTGAATGTCCTGCCGTATATAATCCTACATTAGGACCAATCATGCAATCATCACCTATTCTTACCTCTGCTATATCAAGAATCGTACAATTATATCCTGCATAGAAATTATTACCGACATAAATGTTATATCCTAAATCACAATGAAAGTTATGCTCAATAGCTACGTTTTCTCCAACAGAACCAAACAATTCACGAATGATTTTTTCCCTCTTTTCAAAATCTTCTATATCACAAATATTATACTGTTGTACCAATTTCTGTGCTTTAATATTCTTATTTTGTAGTTCTCGTGTTCCTCTTTGATAGTAGATTTTATCTTTATTTGTTTCTGTCATTCCTTTTCTCCTCTCTGCCAAAATAGAAAATCAAAAGTAGAAAAAACTTGAAATCATCTTCTACCTCCTAGATTATATTAAATCTAAATAACTTTCTAAAACTATTTTGTGAAATACCGGACTTATTAATTTAAATGTATCAATAATTTCACGTGTATACCCGTTTTTCTCCAACTCTTCTTGTAGCGCTTTAAGATTTAAACGCTTAACCTTTCTTTTTATTTTTCTTATTTACTGTTAAGAAAATGGTAATAAGGATTACTTAACATTTTTATTAGTATAATTTTTTGGATTAGATAGATACTAGGAAAAGAAAATATTATTTTCTTGAAGGGAGGAATAAACTTTGAAAAGAAAGAAATACTTACTTGTACTATTATCTTCTATTATGTCCCTAGGATTTCTATTTGGGTGTAATGGTGTTGATGAAGATGAACCAGATCCAACTGAAGAACCTTCTGAAGAACAAAACAATGAAAATGAGTAGTAATAATTATTAAAAAGATCAATCATAGTGATAAAATGTGTATAATCAGGAATATTTGTTATGTCGTCCTATTTTTTACTAGGAAACGTAAATAATCAAAAGGATAAATCTCTTGCAGAGAATGATCATTTTGTGCAAAAAGGTCGAACTGGTTAAAAATTTATCTATAAGTCAAATTTTTCTTTATTCCAGAAAAGGGCTTATCTGGAGTAAGAAAAAAGCTCTTTTCCACATCTAATTGTTCAATCCAAGAATAACCAGCTAATATCCCTTCAAGATATTAGCTGGTTTTTGTTACTGATCAAAATAATAAAAACTACGACACTTTCAACTTAATGAATACATTCCGAAAATTACACTCACACCGCCGCATTTCCTTCAAATTTCGTCTCTTGGATAAGAAGCAATCCTAACTCGTGATGATCGCCTTCGTATAATGCTCGCTGCACAAAGCGGACTTCTCCGTGTATATCAAGCACTTCTAGTTTGCAGTGGGCAGAGTTTCGCTGTAATGCTTTATACAGCTCTTTTTTGTTTTGCACAGAAATGTTATTTACTTTTGTGATGATTTCTCCTATTTTCAACTCCATTTTATCTGCAGGGGAATCGGGGACAATTCCTAAAATCTGTACGCCATTGTTTTTTCGGGAAAAATAAAAGGATTTATTTTTTTCTTTATTTTTTTGTCTGTTCGAAATCCATTCACGTCCGATAATAGCAAGCAAAACACTGGCAATCGCGGCAACAGGCAGGAAGTAGGATGCAACGGCACTTAATGCAATGATAACACCTAATCCTACAATATTTTTACCAACCGATCTAACCGCTAAAGCGGGATGCATGCCGATTACTTCTTGTTTAAATCCCAGCAAAAATGGTACGAGAATAAGTGAATAGGTGTGATCACCTACCGTAAATGCCGGCCACCCCTCGATTGGAATAGAAAGAACCCCATGTGGAATAAAAAGGAATAAAGGCACTAGCCATACTCGCTCGGAAATATGTACTCCGATAGACTGACCTCTGTTGCTTTTTTTCAAGCGAGGTGAAGTGCTGTTTACACCTTTTTTTTGGATGAAGATTCCTTCCGCAACAAGCAAAAAACCTAATAAAACAACAGCGGTCGGAAAAATATAGGTTTCTTCAACATAACGCTGCGAAAATAAGAAATAATCCCATTGTTGGTATAACGATGCAATACTTAATAAAATTCCCAATCCTACTGTATATACAGGGGAAAGCAGCCGTGCTTTCAAAAGCAAGCTCAATAAAATGGTGATGACACTAACATAGATCACCAATTCCATCGGTACTACAAGTACAAATAAAACAGATAATATGGATAAACATAATCCAATAATTAATCCTAACGGCAATACTTGTTTTATTTCAAAATATGCATTTTGAGCTCGAACGGTAAAATATTTACGCTCCTTTTTGACTCTCGACACTCCCAAATATGCTGCCAATAAAAAGGAAAAATAAAATACTGGATTCAAAAAAAACTTGCTCATTCCTTTTAATAATTCAAAAAGCCAATCTTGCCCCATTAAGGCCACCTACCTTTTTCGACGACTTCCTATTGTAACTTTTTCTGTTTATTCTTTTTAAAAGAGGTATACTCCTATAAGTAAGCGCTAACAGTTATTTTTTTATCTATTATTCTATTATATTCCACAAAGCTTTTAATAGAAAGACTGTGCGCTACTTTTTCTGCAAAAAACTTACATGGGAGACTAGTTACTCGTCTTCACCATCTAACTAGGAAAATGCAGATTCTAACCCTAATAAAGGCGGTGTGAGCGGAGCCACTCCAAACCCTCTATAAGAATAAAACAAACCACAAAGCACCATCACTTTTGTTTTCCTATTGAAGTTGGCGCAGCTCCGACCCCTTTACCACAAAAAAAAATACCAGACCTTCACTAAAAAGTGATAAAGGTCTGGTACATAAACAAATTATTTTGTTTTAGCTATAGCTGCTTTTACTTTTGTCACTACATTTTCTACTGTAAATCCATATTCTGCAAATAACTTATCTGCAGGAGCGGATGCACCAAAATGATCAATCGTAATAAGTTCCCCTTTTGCGCCGACATATTCTCTCCAGCCTAAAGAAGCACCTGCTTCAATCCCAACTCGTGCCGAAATGTTTTCTGGAAGAACCGTTTCTTTGTACTCAGCAGACTGTTTTTCGAATAAATCCCAGCTTGGCATGCTGACAACTTGAGCAAAAATCCCTTCTTCTTCTAGAGCAGTTTGCGCTTTAACCGCCAACGATACTTCAGAGCCCGTTGCAAGAATCAGCGCTTCTGCTTCTTCTTTTGCTTTGGATACGATATAAGCACCATTTTTTACGCCTTCATATGCTTCTGCCTTTGTCACATCTAAGATCGGCAATGCTTGACGTGTTAATACTAATGCCGTTGGTGTATCTTGACTTTCTATCGCAACTTGCCAAGCAGCTGCCGTTTCTTTTGCATCAGCTGGACGAATAATAGATAAACCTGGCATTGCACGTAAAGATGCAAGCTGTTCAATCGGCTCATGTGTTGGACCGTCTTCCCCAACTGCGATGCTGTCATGTGTAAATACGTATATTACAGGTAATTTCATTAATGCAGCAAGTCGAATAGCAGGACGCAAATAATCGGAGAAAACAAAGAATGTTGCGCCAAATACTTTTACCCCACCATGAAGCGCCATTCCATTTAAAGCAGCACCCATTGCAAATTCACGAACACCGAACCAAATATTTTTAGCTGCATACCCGTCTAAAGCAAAATTTTTCTCATGCCCAATTAATGTTTTATTAGAACCAGCTAAATCTGCAGAACCACCTAAAAAGGCAGGAATCGCTTTTGCAGAAGCTTGAATTGTTTTCCCTGAAGCGTCTCTTGTTGCCATTTGTTCTCCAGCTGTAAATTCAGGAAGACTTTCTTGTAAATCAGCAGGCAATTCTCCTTTAAGCGCTAATTCCAACTGTTCTGCAAGCTCTGGATATTCCGCTTTATAACTTGCAAATAGTGTATTCCATGCTTCTTCTTTTTCCTGTCCAGCTTGAACGAATGTATCATAGTGGGAAGATACTTCTTCTGGCACATAAAATGCTTCCTCATACTCCCATCCATATGCTTGTTTAGCAAGCAATGTTTCCTCTGCTCCAAGTGGTGCACCATGTGAAGCAGATTTTCCGCCTTTATTCGGTGAACCGTAGCCAATAACAGTTTTTACTTCAATTAATGTTGGCACATCAGATTTTTTTGCTTGAGCAATTGCTTCTTGGATTGCTTTTGTATCATTGCCATCTTCTACACGGATTACTTCCCATCCGTATGATTCAAAACGTTTTTGCACATTTTCAGAGAATGATAGATTTAAATCACCGTCTAATGAAATATCATTTGAATCATATAAAACGACTAAACGACCTAATTTTAAATGACCTGCAAGGGACGCTGCTTCTGCCGATACCCCTTCCATTAAATCTCCGTCTCCACAAATGCTGTATGTGTAATGGTCGACAACTGGATAATTTTCTTTATTATATGTTTCAGCTAAATGTCTTTCTGCCATTGCCAATCCAACAGCCATTGCAATCCCTTGACCAAGTGGACCTGTTGTCGCTTCTACTCCTGGTGTATGACCATACTCAGGATGTCCTGGCGTGTTGCTTCCCCATTGACGGAAATTTTTCAAATCATCGATTGTGACACCATATTTAAATAAATGCAATAAGCTGTACAATAACATTGAGCCGTGTCCTGCAGATAATACAAAGCGGTCACGGTTAAACCAATTAGGATTATTTGGATTATGGTTCATTTCTTTTGCCCATAGTGTATAAGCCATAGGTGCTGTACCCATTGGCATTCCCGGATGTCCAGAATTTGATTTTTCAAT
This sequence comes from Niallia sp. 01092, assembly GCF_052318935.1. Lineage (NCBI taxonomy): Bacteria > Bacillati > Bacillota > Bacilli > Caryophanales > Bacillaceae > Niallia > Niallia sp. 01092. The sequence goes on from NZ_JBQRKO010000016.1 coordinate 39,762, forward strand.
TGCATCAATGGACAGTGTTCTAATTGTGTTAATGGCAACTTGTTCTACTTGGTTGATTACTACGTTTGACATATTTCACCGTTCCTTTACTTATTAAGGTTGTTCAATCATTTTCAATTTTTACTTATCCATTTATTTCTTTAAAAATAATTCCGTCTTTTTGCACGATTAACTGGCCTGTTTGCTTTTCATTTGCAGTCCACAGCAAAATGCCTTCTGCTAATTCATTTGCCAATATTCGGTCCATTGCGGTTGGGTTCGTACCCATGCATAATGCTTCATCGATTTCTGCATATTTCCAATCAGCATCTATTTTACTTACTACTTCTTTTTCAACTACATCTGCTAATGATACACTATAAATCAAAACATTTGAAGTATTCAAATTATCAAAAGATTTAGTAATATTTTCACTTAATTCTATTACTTCGCCTATTTCATAATCATTTGCTAAAAAATATCCATCAACTGCGATCGCTATATCTTGCAGCATACTTGTCGGCGGTTGTCCTTCAATGGAAAAACCAAATAATCTTGGCTTATCGTATTTTAAAGAATGAATGGTATCTTTTACCTTTAAAATATTTTGTGTAATACTGTTCAGCGCTGTATCATAACCTAATGACGAATCAGATTCCTTCATATTATTGTAAATCGAAGCTGGTACAAATAGTGAACGGACTTTTTCGCTAGAAGCCAATTTAACTTCCCATGTTTCTTTTGCTTGTTGATCTCCGATAATAATAGCAATATCCATATCGGAAAAAAGTTCTTCCCAATTGGAGACATCACCGATTACAGATAATTTCAACATAGAATGACCTAAATAAGGAGAGTCACTTGTCGGCTTTAATTCCCGATAAGAAACCTTTTTATCATGGCCTACTTCCAGTCCAATTACGTCATGCTTTGGTGATAATTCATGATAAAGCTTATAAATAATTTTTTTTACTCCTGCTGGAAAAATTCCTAATACGATAACTCCAACTTTCAAATTCGTTACCTCCTACTTTTCATCTCAAGTTGTCATCCTACACGTATTATATAGGAAAGTTCTGAAAATGGGTATCACCTTACACCATCCAATTTTTTTCTCCTTCTGTTTCAATCTATGATGGAAGTCGTAGACAGTTTATATCTTCTTTAACTAGCCCATTTAAAAAGGCCGTCTTATAAGTCGGTTATACCAACTTACAAGACAGCCAAAGATTAATTATTTGTTTTATCTATTAAAAATCGAAGTTATCTGGGTCTGGACCTACTCTTGTATCTTGATTTAATGCATCGATTTGATCCATTTCCTCTTTTGTTAATTCAAAATCAAATACATTGCCATTCTCTATAATACGGTGTTCTTTAATAGATTTTGGAATCGTAATGATGTTATTTTGTAAATCCCAACGAATAATCACTTGTGCAACTGATTTATTATATTTCGCAGCGATTTCTTGTAATTCTTCATTATCTAATAATTGGCCTTGCATTAATGGAGACCATGCTTCTACTTGAATACTATGTTTTTGGCTAAAGCTTATAAGTTCTTTTTGCGTTAAGCGTGGATGTAGTTCTATTTGGTTAATCATTGGTTTTATTTCTGCATCTTTCATCAAATCTTCTAGGTGATGAATTTGGAAGTTACTTACGCCGATTGCTTTTATTTTTCCATCTTTATATAATTTTTCAATGGCTTTCCAAGCATCTTTATATTTTCCTTCTTTTGGCCAGTGAATAAGATATAAATCTAAGTAATCCAACCCTAATTTTTCTAAACTTACTTCAAACGCTTGTAACGTTTCTTCGTATCCTAAGTCGTCATTCCAAACTTTTGTAGTAATAAATAAATCTTCTCTTTTGATGCCGGCAGCAGCGATTCCTTCTGCAATTCCTTTTCCAACACCTGTTTCATTATCATAAATTGCTGCTGTATCGATGCTTCTGTAGCCATTTTTTATCGCGGTGGAAACAGAATAAGTAGTTGTTTCTCCATCTTCTACTTTAAAAACTCCTAAACCTAACCACGGCATTTTTACTCCATTTGCTAACGTAACTGTAGATTGTAAATTCATTTTTTCCATTCCCCTTTTCTATAATAGTTTTTTAAAGTATAGGCTCTTTTCCTATAGATTGTTGTTATTTAACCCGCAGCCTGAATACACTCCGCTTTCCGCGGACGAGTGCCGAGCCTCCTCGTCGCTATGCTCCTGTGGGGTCTCGTCTTTCTCGCTTTTCCCGCAGGAGTCTACGTGTATTCAGACTGCTCTGTATGTCAACAATGTTTATTATTTATTCAAAACTACAAACTTTTAGAAAATAGCCAAAGTATAAAATGAGAAGCAGCAAATCTCTCGCTGATGCGTTTTTACAAGTACATAGAAGTCTGCTATTCAGAAACTCTACCGCCTCCCACTTTCCTCATTCTGTACTTCGTTTTATGCTTCTACTTCAATTTGTACCGTTCTTTTTTCTAACATTAAACTATATCCAGTTAAAATAACGGCTAATGTAACCATTAATCCACCAACCCAAGTAGTATGAATGAGGCCAAGCTGATCTGTAACGATTCCTCCTAAATAGGCACCTATTGCTATGCCAGCATTAAATGCTGCTATATTGATTGCCGATGCCACATTTACTGCGGTAGGAACAAATCGTTCTGCAAGCATCACGACGTACACTTGCAATCCAGGTACATTCATAAATGCCAACAAACCCATAAAGAAAATCGTTAGTAAACCAGCAACTTTAAATGGAATGGCAGCCATTAATATAAATAAGACAACCGCTTGCACGATAAACATATAAAACAAGGCCAATAAAGGATTTTTATTAGAGAGCCTGCCGCCAATCACATTGCCGATTGCAATAGCAATTCCGTATAAAAGCAATATCAAAGCAACCGTTCCTTCTTTAAAACCTGCTATCTCACTTAATAATGGCGATAAATACGTAAAGACAACAAATGTCCCACCATATCCTAATGCTGTGATGATAAACATAAGCAACAAACGCCCGTTTTTCACCAATTTAATTTGATCGCTAAATGTTACCTTGCTGCCTTTATGCAAATTGGATGGCACTAGTATCGTGTTGGCGATGAATGCAATAAGGCCAATAATCACAATCGCTAAAAACGCCATTCGCCAACCGAACTGCTGACCAAGAAATGTACCAAAAGGAACACCAGTTACGATTGCAACCGTTAATCCTGTGAACATAATCGAAATAGCCGTTGCCCTTTTATCCTTTGGTACTACATCTGCTGCAATAGTGGAGCCTATCGACATGAACACACCATGTGAAAATGCAGAAATGATGCGAGCAACAAGCAAAACAGTTATATTGGTAGCAATAGCAGCTATACCATTTCCAATAATAAAAATAATCATAATCCACAGCAGCAATGTTTTTCTTTGCATATTAGATGTTAAAGATGTTAAGACAGGGGCACCTATTGTAACACCTAGCGCATAAACAGATACTGTAAGACCAGCCGTTGTAATCGATATGCCCATATCATTTGAAATGAGCGGAAGCAAACCAACACTAATAAATTCAGTTGTTCCTATCGCAAAAGCACTTATTGATAAAGCTAACAGTGCTAATATACTGCTTTTTGGTAAAGCCATAGTATCCTCCTCCTTTATTTATGAAAAATAATAATCGTTCCTACATGTTTTAGGGTAAAACAATATAGATATAACTTTTCTCACTAGCGATAAATAATCAATTGCAATTCTACCGGTTAGTGTTATTATGAATCATATAGGAAGATAAAAAAAGTACGTACTTTTAAGTAATGAAGGCACCAAAAAGATATATAGGTACTTTTTAGTGCCTATCAGACGTCGAAAAGCATACGCTTTTGATTAACCTTATTTCCCATTGATAATATTTTGTTAAAATAATAAAAAAGGAGTATAGCTGAAATGACGAATAAAAAATTAGAACCAACTCAAAAAAAATATAATATTTCGGTAGAAGCAACACTCGAAGTAATCGGCGGTAAATGGAAGTGTGTGATTCTTTGTCATTTAACTCATGGAAAAAAACGGACGAGTGAATTAAAACGACTAATGCCAAATATTACCCAAAAAATGCTCACCCAGCAGCTGCGAGAATTAGAAGAAGATGGCGTCATTAACCGAATTATTTACCAGCAAATTCCGCCAAAAGTAGAATATGAATTAAGTGAATACGGAAAAAGCCTAGAAAGTATTTTAGATGACTTATGCAATTGGGGAAAAAAACATATCGCTAAGGTGTATGGCGATGAAAAGTTGATGCTAGAGGATAGTATTTTAAATAAATAATCTGGATAAAAATCAAAAAATTCCATAATAATCATTCTCCTATTATGTAAACAGTTATAGAGATTCTCCTATTTCATTGGCTAATAGGATAGAAAGTTGAGAAGACACTGTCAAAAAATTGATAGCCTTCTCAACCTTCTAACATTTTCAAATATAATTAGTCTATATGATTTGAAAAATGTTGTTTCGTAAATTATTTATATGTTCCTCTATTTGCTCTCTAAAATATTGTAAAGTGGGGTCTTTTTAGTATTAAAGGCTATAATGAAATTTAAAATATAACAGCAACAATTCCATCCAACCATTAATAAAAATTCAACTAAAGCTTTGCTCAATGCTTACACACATTAATAAGATGTATTATATAATTTCGTAATTCTGAAGCAACTCTACCCTTCCATTATTTTCAAATTCAATAAGTGCTAAATTTGATATCGTTTGCTTAAAAGATGGTGAAAAATCAATATGTCTTTGTTTAAAGCTAGCGAAACTCGTCTCCATTAGATCATCCATTGCAGAAGTAATATGAGGAATCCAATTTTCACAGCATTTTGCTAATAAACTGTTAATTTTCTCATGTATATCAATTAGTTCATTAAATAATAAACTTGACTAAAATGAAATAAATGGTATATTCCTAACAAAAGAAGTAGGGGGTACTTATAGTGAAAATGAATTATTCTATTGTTGATGTATTTTCACAAGGAAAATATACAGGCAATCAACTTGCTGTTTTTAAAAACGCTGGAAACATTTCGAGCAATGACATGCAGCAAATAGCGAAGGAAATTAATTTTTCGGAGACTACTTTTATTTTATCTAATACAAAAAAAGACGACGGTTATGACGTTCGAATTTTTACACCTAATGAGGAGGTACCTTTTGCAGGACATCCTACTTTAGGAACGGCTTTTATTATTCAAAACGAAATATTAGAGAAACCTTTGGAGAAGCTTACATTAAATTTTAAAGCTGGACAAATTCCAGTTACGTTTGACAATCATGAAGAAATTCTATGGATGAAACAAAATGAACCGACTTTTGGTAAAGTTTTAGATAAAAATCAGGTTTCTGATATTTTAAATATTAATCAAGAATACATAGACAATAGATTTCCTATTCAAGAAGTTTCAACTGGACTTCCAGTGATCATTGTACCTTTAAAGTCTTTAGAAGCTGTAAAAAAAGTAAAAATAAATAAAGAAAAATACTTTGAGTTAATTGCACAAACAGACGCTAAAGCTATAATGGTTTTTTCTCCAGAAACGTATCATACAGAGAATGATGTAAATGTTCGAGACTTTGCAGATTATTATGGTGTTCCTGAAGATGCTGCAACTGGAAGTGCCAATGGTTGTTTAGCTGCTTATTTGGTTAAATATCGGTATTTCGAAAAAAGTGAAATAAACATACGTGTAGAACAAGGATATGAAATCAACAGATCTTCTTTATTGTTTTTAAAAGCTAATATTGATAATGGGAAAATCAACATAAATGTAGGTGGTAGAGTAGAAAAAATTGCTCAGGGTGAATGGTTTTTATAATATCCTTTTTACGATAAGGAGAATTTCTACTATTAACCAGTTATTCTAAAAATATCAGCCTAATTTTTTCTATCCTATTGTGAATGAAAACCACTTTATGCCGGAAAAAAGGCTGATATTTTATAGAAGTTTTTTCAAACCTTTACCTTACAATATACCGCAGCGCCATTTGCAGCTGAATATCATTTTCTTCTTTTTTCATTTCTGACCGAACTTCTTCCTGCAATTTTGAAGCAGTATGTGCATCAATCATTCCGGTTGCCTGCAGCCCATTCTGATTTTGAAATGCCTTAACAGCCGTTTCCGTTTGTGAGCTGTAATATCCATCTTCCCGATCCGTTCTATATCCTAAGCTTGTTAATATTTCTTGTGCGTATTTTACTTGCTCATCATTATTTTCCCTTTTTAATGTTTCTTTTATCTGCAATGGATGGGTTTGATATAATGCTGTTTGTTCTACTACTAAATTAGGTTGGATTCCCTTTTTATGAATCCAATTCCCATCTGGTGTTAACCATTTAAACAACGTTAATTTGATTTTGCTTCCATCTCCCATTGGAACAGCTTGTTGAACCGTGCCTTTTCCAAAAGTTCTTTCGCCGATTAATGTATAGTTTGCTGCTTCTTTTAAGGCTCCTGCTAAAATTTCAGAAGCGGATGCACTGCCTTTATCGACAAGGACTACTACTGGATAGTCTTTTTTGGTTTTTAAATGTGAGTAAAACTTTTCTTTTTTTCCATCTCGACGCTCGATTTGTACATATGGTTTTTGTGCAGGTACAAACTCTTCTAAAATACTATTTACACTCGGAAGAAGTCCACCTGGATTGCCGCGTACATCTAAAATCAAGCCAGAAATGCCTGTTTTTTCTAAAGATTTCATGGCAGTTTTGAACTCAGAAGCTGTTTCTTCTGAAAAAGAGGTGATTTGCAAATAGCCGATATTCTCTCCACCGTCTCTTTTTATCGATGAATAAACAGTAATTTGCGGCACTTCATCACGTACAACAGTCACAGAAATTGGGTTGTCTACACCAGGTCTTTCAATCTCTAAATCTACTTCCGACCCTTTTTTCCCACGTATCTTTTTAATGACTTCGTATAAATCCTCCCCTTTTATATTTTGTCCGTCCACTTTTACGATTTCATCATTTGGTTTTATTCCTGCTTTTTCTGCCGGAGAATCTTTTATAGGCGAAACAATCACGATTTTTCCATCTTCGGTGCTTATCTCTGCTCCTATCCCCTCAAATGAAGGGTCCAGTGCTTGATCAAACTGTTTCGCTGTATCTTTATCCATATAAACAGAATAAGGGTCATCTAAAGTGGAGAGCATTCCTTTAATCGCCCCTTCTTCAAGCTTCTCTTTGTCCACTTTTTGTACATAATTATGAAAAATCAACTCGTATGCTGTTTTTACCTTTACTAAAGAGTCTGTCTCACTATCTTGTGTATACGTGTTCATCTCCTGTTTCTCTTTATTAAAAGCACTCATTCCAATATAGGTACCACCTGCTCCTGTCAGAAGAGAGCCTGTCATACAAATTGCCAGCCATTTTCGATTCATCGTGATCGCCCTTTCTACATTAACTGAAACTTCCTCCCATACATTGCTTCAATTATATGTGGAACACGGACAAGTTATGATGAAATGATTTGTCTCTGTATATGGAATCTTGTAGTAATTTCTTTTTACCGTTATTGCACTCCTTTTTCTCGCCGTTGCACCATAAAGAAAGGAGTTTCCCTATTATAGAAAGCTCCTTTCTCGATTATATATTCTTCACTTTCAATACTCTCATTGCATTTAGAACCGCGAGCAGCGTAACTCCAACATCAGAAAATACTGCTTCCCACATCGTTGCAATCCCAAAGGCTCCTAATAAAAGAAATACTCCTTTTACGCCAAGAGCAAATACAATGTTTTGCCAAACAATGCTTCGCGTCCGTTTCGCAATCTTAATGGCTGTTGCTATTTTGGACGGTTCATCTGTCATAATGACAATATCAGCTGCTTCAATTGCCGCATCAGAACCAAGGCCGCCCATTGCCATGCCAACATCCGCTCTCGCTAATACAGGTGTATCATTAATGCCATCACCCACAAATAAAACCTTATCATTTTGCGCTTTTAACTTGTCTAATCTTTCAATTTGTTCTACTTTATTTTGTGGTAATAGCTCTGCGTGAACTTCATCAAGTTTTAACTCTTTGCCAACTTTTTCAGCAACTGTTTTGCTATCCCCTGTTAACATAATCGTCTTTTTTATTCCGAGCTCTTTTAACGCTTTGATTGCTTCCGGAGCATCATCTTTTATTTGATCCGAAATAACGATTGATCCAATGAATTGTTTGTCTACAGCAACATAGATAACTGTTCCAACTTCTTGAACAGGAATAAAATCAATTGTTTCTTTTTCCATCAATTTATGATTTCCAGCTAAAATTTCTTTTCCATCCACCATTACTTGTATGCCATGTCCTGAAATTTCCTGATAATCTTGTACTTTTTCTGCGTCAATTTCTTCCGTATAAGCCTTACGAATCGATAAAGCGATCGGATGATTAGAATGACTTTCTGCATAAACAGCGTGTTTTAACAGTTCTTCTTCTCTTATCCCACTAACAGGTTGGATAGATGCTACTGCAAATACTCCTTTTGTTAATGTACCTGTTTTATCAAACACAACATATTTCACATCATTTAACGCTTCTAAATAGTTGCTTCCTTTTACAAGAATTCCTGATTTAGATGCTGCGCCAATACCGCCAAAAAATCCAAGCGGTATAGATACAACCAATGCACATGGACAAGAGATAACTAAAAAGATCAATGCCCGGTACACCCACTCCGAGAAAGTGGCGCTGCTAATCAATAACGGAGGAATGATAGCTAACATAGCCGCAATAATAACTACTACCGGTGTATAAAAACGCGCAAATTTTGTGATAAAATTTTCTGTCGGTGCTTTGCGGCTGCTTGCATTTTGCACTAATTCCAGTATTTTCGAAACAGTTGATTCGCCATATTCCTTCGTTACTTCTACTGTTAATACACCGTTTTTATTAATAAAACCACTTAAAACCTCGCTGCCTGTTTCTACTTCTCTTGGCAGTGATTCTCCGGTTAATGCCGATGTATCTACCATCGAATTTCCTTCGATTACTTTTCCATCAAGAGGAACCTTCTCTCCTGGTTTCACAACAATCGTATCGCCAATGCCTACTTCTTCAGGGGAGATTTGCTTTATATCGTTCCCTACTTTTATATTGGCATAATCAGGACGTATATTCATTAAGCTGCTGATTGATTTGCGAGAACGGTTAACGGCAATCCCTTGAAACAATTCGCCAATTTGATAAAAGAACATCACTGCGACACCTTCTGGATATTGCTGCACAGCAAATGCACCAATTGTGGCAATCGCCATTAGAAAATGTTCATCAAACCATTGACCACGCATGATATTTTTAACCGCTCGCAAAACAATATCTCCGCCGATGATAAGATAAGCAAGGAGAAAAAGAAGAAACTCCGTAAAAGCAGAAAGTGGTGCAAATAAACCGATGCTTGCCACTACAGCTCCCATTCCTAATCGAACAATCATCTTCTTCGTATTTTCACTTCCATGATCATGGCTATGTTCATGTCCATGATCTTTTTGATTAGCGTGGCGCACTGTTACTTGTGGTTCTATACGCTTTATTATAGCGGTTGCTTGTTCTATCAAGTGATCAAGCTCTCGGCGTGGTGCTTCTATTATAAGTTTTTTTGCGACAAAATCGACAGATGCAGCAGCAACACCGTCTATCTTTACCACTTCTTTTTCTATTTTTGCGGCGCAGTTTGCACAATCTAAGTTTTCTAAAACCAAGGTTGCGCTGGAAGCTTGGTTTTTCTGTTTTTCTTTTACTTTAATATGCGGTTCTAATGTATGAATTTTTTTTTGTGTTTTCGTTATAATTTCCTCTTCATCCTGCTTATTTACTTGCATCGATAAAGTTTGTGTAGCAAAGTTTACCGAGCAGTTGTCCACTCCAGAAATAGAGGCAATCCCTTTTTCGATTTTCATCGCACAATTTGCACAATCAAGACCTTCTAATAAATATTCTTTTTTTGCCAGCTGTTTCGCCTCATTCACATTAATCTCCTCTTTCTTGTGAATTCTCGTTTACTCTATTAAAATTGGATGATTTTATTTCCATGAAAATATTTATTTAAACAACTTCATTTTGAATACCAAACAATATATGAACATTTACTCATATATACATATTTATTATATGAAGGAATCTTACAAACTGTCAATGTATATTCCTATTATTTTTTAAAAGGGACGATATTATTCACTTTATTGTCATAATAAAGTGAATAGTATCCCCCCCTCACCAGTCATTCTACCTAATTAATGATGCATCGCGTGATCAATCATTTGTTGTAATACTCCCATTACATGTTCATCATCACAAGAATAAATCATCGTTGTTCCTTCTCTACGATATTTAACAAGGCGGAGATTCTTTAAAAACCGTAATTGATGAGAAACGGTTGATTGCAGCATTTCCAGGCTTTCAGCAATTTCGTTAACAGAATGGGGTTTTTCTGAAAGCAAATGAAGAATTCTGATTCTTGTAGGGTCGGATAATGCTTTAAAAGTTTGCGACACAATAAATAAAGTTTCTTCATCCAGTTGATTTTTCGAATCGTCTATTGGCCGATCATTATTATCAAAGGTTGTCATCTTTTCCACTTACTCCTCTGTTTTAAAGTAGGTGTTCAAAAAGGAGGATAAAAAGAGCCGAAAACTTCATGGAAGTCTAGCTTAGAGCACCGAAGCGTAGGAGCGGTTGAAGCAAACTGACGCAGAAATTCGACAGCTATTTTTCCCGGACTTTTTGAACAACCTAAAAACATTTTCTTTATTATAACATAGAAAAGTTTTTCCTCATTTCAAAAGAACTTGTCACACCCATCCCACCCCTTCTTATAGAGGCGATAGTCAATTACATTGCCTTCTTTCCTCTTAGCATAACAAAAAATCCTTTTATCTTCTTTTTTATTGGTTTTATCTTCTATTTTCTATATTTATCTTCTTTTTTGTCGGATTTATCTTCTTTTTTTCCGATTTATCGATTTTTTGACAAAAACCGCTAAAATCCGACATTCTCTCTTAAAGAAATGTACAAGCCTGAAGCTAGACAGCCATCTAATTAAAAAAACAGCCGGTTCATATAACCAGACTGTTTTGATGATATTTCTGTATTTAGTTTTTTACATCGGTACAATGCCAATTGGATTGATGGCATTTGATTTTGCCGCATTCCATTCGCCCTTATGTAATTCAAAATGTAAATGCTGACCGAAAGATTCACCTGTATTTCCCATTAAACCAATCTGTTGACCTTTGTGTACCACTTGTCCTGTACCAACAGCTCTGCTTCCAGATTGTAAATGAGCATAAACAGTTGTATAAACCTGTCCATCAATGTAATGAGAGACAAAAATAACTTCTCCATAACTGGATGATGTATAAGATCGAATCACGACACCATCTGCAGCTGCCACAACTGGCACCGTACCACTTGCTGCAATATCAACTCCAGCATGGAATGAACCCCAACGCATTCCTAACCCCGATGAAATATAACCGCTTGCCGGTCTTGTAAAACTGCCAGCTGAAACTGCAGGTGCTGGTACGGTCTCAGTATAAGAACTTTCCGTGCCGGAGCTAGTGTCGGTGTCGGAAGAAGAACTAGAGTCACTTGTACTATTTGCTTTTGCAGCAGCTTCTGCCGCTGCCGCCGCCGCTGCTTTTCTCTTTCTTTCTAACTCAGCTTTTCTTGCAAGCTCTGCTCTTCTTGCTGCTTCTGCAATACGTACCTTCTCGAGCTGAATCGCTTTTTCCATCGCCACTTTTTGATCTGCTAAAATCGCTTCTTCTTCTTCTAATGACAGCATTTCTGCATGAATATGATTTTCTTCTTTTTTCAGCTTCGCCATTAAATTATCTTTTTCTTTTTTTTGTCCATTTAAACTAGACTTCATGTTCTCTAAGTCACTTAACATTTTTTCAAGTGAACTTAACTTTGTTTTTAGTTCTGCTTGTGATTGTTCTAACAGCTTCTTATCCGCTTCTTGTTCTCTTAGAATATCCTGGTCTGCTTCTAAAATAGTAGCAACCGCACCCATTCGGTCAATAAAATCACTAAAGCTTTGTGAGCCCATTAGTACATCGATATAACTGACAGCTCCACCTGTTTCTTGATACGATCTGGCTCTATCTTTTAACAGCTCATTTCGTTTTTCTATTCTTTCTTTTACCTCTTTAATTTGTGCTTCTAATTTTTTAATCTCTGCTTTCGTAGTAGAGACTTGTTCTTTTTTTTCAATAATTTTCACTTGTGTACTGGAGATAGCGGTATTTAGCCGTGCAATTTCCGCTTTTACATTTGATTGTTGATCTTTGACATCACTAATTTCTTCATGTTTATCAGTTAATTTCGTTTCCACATTATTTTGTTTGTTTTCAATCTCTTTTTTCTCTTGATTGAGTTCATTTAAGGAATTCGCAAACGCAATAGTATTTGGTGCCTGTGTTACGACGACGCCAATTCCAAGGGTCGCAACAACCGTTAATTTCACGATAGATTTTTTCAAGGGTACAGCTCCTTTCCCCACTTCGTTACGATTATGTAAAAGTCTATTTACTTTTTATGTATAATCATTTCGCAACATATAAAATATCCCCACATGAGAGACAGAAACTATCATGCGGGGTAAAAACCATTGATATATCGTCTTTCTTTTGTATCTATAAAATTAGTTGTTTTAAAGACAAAAAGTCCGGGAACCATTGCCGTCCAATCTCTTCGTTGTCGTCTCTACAGTCCTTACGTAGCACTCCACTACGTTCCGGGCTTCGTGACTTCTGCGCCTCGACCTTCACAGCTCTGTTTGTCCTAACTTTTTGAACTTCTATATTCTTAAAAACTTACGAATACTCATAACACTTCCCCAAATTCCGATAACTGCCCCCATAAAAAGAAGCAATATAGAAACTTGATATACAAACGGTGTAAAGTTCAGTATATCAATAAAGTTTGAAGCTAGTTTCGGTTTTACATATTGATATGCATAATAATAAATGGCCGAGACAGCGGCAATTGGTATAATCGATCCTAATACCCCTAACCACATGCCTTCAAGGAAAAATGGCCAGCGAATAAACCAGTTTGTTGCACCTACTAATCTCATAATCTCAATCTCACGCCTTCTTGCAACAATCGTAATTTTAATCGTATTAGAGATTAAAAACATCGCAGTAAACAACAAGCCAATAATTAATACAATTCCAACATTCCTACTGACGCTTATCACTTTAAATAGTTTTTCAACAGAACCTTGTCCGTATTTTACTTTCGATGCATGGTCAAATCCTTCAATTTCTTCTGCAACCTTGATCGTGTCAGTTGGATTTTTCGTTTTTATGATAAATACATCGTTTAGTGGGTTATCTTGTTCAAACAGTTTAAATGCGTCTCCATCTTCCCCAAGACTGACAATTAAATTATCTAATTCCTCTTGCTTTGGAGAAAATTTAACACTTTTGACTTCTGGTATCTGTTTAATCCGATCCCGTAATACATCTTGCTCTTTTTTATTTGCCGCAATATCGATGTGTACACGAATTTCCACATTTTCCTCAATGGTTGTCGCAACTTTATTTAAATTCATCATAATAACGAAAAAGACACCGACAAGAATTAAAGTAATGGTTACCGAACTTATGGAAGCAAATGTCATCCAGCCATTTCTAAATAAGCTTTTAAAGCTTTCCCTTGCGTGTCTACGAACTGTCCTAACCTTCATATCCGTATTCACCTCGCTGCTCATCCCGAACTATTCTTCCACTTTCAATGGCTATAACACGATGTTTGATTGTATTGACAATATCTTTATTATGTGTGGCCATGATAACGGTTGTCCCTCTATTATTAATCTCTTCTAATATATTCATAATTTCCCATGTAGTCTCTGGATCCAGATTCCCTGTAGGCTCATCGGCAATCACCAATTTAGGTGAATTCACAATCGAACGTGCGATAGACACACGCTGCTGTTCACCACCGGAAAGTTCTGTTGGCAGCATTCTTACTTTATGTTTTAGACCAACAAGACTTAATGTTTCCATCACACGTTTTTTTATATACTTTGGATTTTCTTCAATAACTTCAAGAGCAAAAGCAACATTTTCATAAACTGTTAAGGTTGGAAGTAGTTTAAAGTCTTGGAAAACAACCCCCATATTTCTTCGTAACAACGGAACTTTACTTGTTTTTAATTTTGCTAAATTAATCCCATTTATCATAATCGTACCTTGTGTAGGTTTTTCTTCACGATACATCATTTTTATAAAAGTAGATTTCCCAGCTCCACTCGGGCCTACTACGTAAACAAATTCACCTTGACCTATTTTAACATCCAATCCATTAACGGCTATTACACCGTTGGAATATTTCTTTACCACATTTTTCATTTCTATCATTTATTATCACACCTGATTTTTATTTGTTAGAAACTTTGCAAAAAAAAACATAATTCGACAAATATTAACCGACTAAAAAAGACAAGCAAAAAAAAAGACAGCTTGCTTTTTCATTACAGAAGTTATTATATCATCATAATACGGTAAATTATATGGAAAAAATTATTACAGTTTCTTTTCAAACATATCAAAAAGTACTATTATTAACACAAATTAGTAGCTATATAACTTAAATAGTACTACTCATCGACCAAATTCGTCTTTTTTCGTTCTAACTTTCATCAATATAGATATTTTAACCCATTTATTCAGGATAAAAAAGGAAAAAGGAACGTATTTTTATAAAAAAGTCACATAGAATTTTTCCACAAAAAAAGAAGTCGTTATTCTTTAGGTAATGAATAAAAAATAACGCACTCCTTTTTTTATTTTTTTTCCGCTAACCATGCAGCTACTGCCTTTGCATCTTCCCCTTCTAAAACTCCTTTAGGCATCTTCCCTCTTCCTTCGCGGATTATCTTCTCGATATCTTCTTCTGAAAGCTTGGACCCAATCGTTTCTAATTTTGATCCATTTATATCGCCATGGCAGATAGAACATTTTTGATTAAAGAGTTTTTCTGGGTCGCCTGCTTTAGCAGAGCTAGAGGATGAATCATCCTTTTTACCGCAGCCAGATAGGACGATTAATATTAGAAATAGGATGGCTATTAGTTTCTTTTTCATCCTGCTCAACTCCTTTTTGAGGATATTCAAAAAGCTACCAAATGATAAGCGGCGAATCTCTTCGTTGGCTTGCTTTTCCGCTACTCACGTATTTAATTGTATACGTTCTGTTGCTCAAAGCTACGCCGCCTCGACCTTCTTGCTTCTAAATCGGTACCTTTTTGAACACGTACATTAAGAGCAAATCATAACTTTATTATACCAATTCTATTTTCATCCCGCATTAATAAGTAGGGAAAAAATACCTTATAAGCTTACGAAGAGCAAAGAAGGTGAAGAAAGCTATTGTTAAATATTTATTTAAAACCCTTCCCTAGCACTTCTGATGCATCCATCACAATTACAAATGCCGAAGAATCAATAGACTGCACAAGAACTTTCAGCTTAGTAAACTGCGATTGATGTACGACACATAAAAGGATTGGCCGTTCATAATCTGTATAGCCGCCATGTGCTGTAAGCCTCGTGACCCCTCTATCCATTTTTGTTAATATTTGTTCTCTTACTTCTTCTTGTTTTTCCGTGATAATAAGTGCCATTTTGGAGCTTCCGATGCCAATTTGTACAAGGTCGATTGTTTTACTTGTGACAAATAAGGCAATAAGCGCATATAATCCTTGTTCAATATTAAAAACAATCGCAGCAGATATAACAATTAACCCGTCAATCATCGCAACACATTTTCCTAAAGACATTCCGGTATATTTATTAATCAGCTGTGCAGCTAAATCTGTTCCACCTGTAGAAGCCTTCCCTTTAAAAACAATGCCTATACCAAGCCCTACCCCAATACCGCCATATATTGACGCTAATAAAGGCTCGTTCGTCCAAGGCTCAATATCTTTTGACAAAAACACAACAAATGGCAGAAATATAGTTCCGACTAATGTTTTTGCTCCAAATTTCTTCCCTAATAAAATAACGCCAGCAATAAATAATGGAATATTAAATGCCCATTGCACAAAGGCCGGCTCCCATTGAAATAATTCATCTGTTATTGTACTAATCCCACTTACTCCACCAGATGCAATATGGTTTGGCAGTAAAAATAAATTAAACGTTAACGCGACAATCGCTGCCCCGATTAACACGTAAATATACTCACGCACGAAACGACACCTCTTTAAAATTTTGTCTATTTCTGTCTCAACTATTTTTCATCAAAATACGACAGATTTCTTCTCATTATTTTTTCCCAAGCAGAGAGTATATCATCCATTTGGAGAGGTGTAAACCGCGTTAGATTAGCGTGTTAAAGGGGTGAAATATAGATTTATTTTGTTTTGCACGAGAAAAAACCACCACAATTTTGTGATGGCTTCTTCGTACAATATTATTCACTAATACTCAGTTTCGAACGAAGATACGCGTTAATAAATACATCTAAGTCTCCATCCATTACCGACTGGGTATTCCCTACTTCTGTGTTTGTGCGATGGTCTTTCACAAGGGAATATGGGTGGAATACGTAAGAACGGATTTGGCTTCCCCAGCCTATTTCTTTTTGCTCTCCGCGAATTTCTGCTAATTTTTCTTCTTGCTCTTCAATTTTCTTTTGGTAGAGCTTTGCTTTTAACATTTTCATAGCTGTTTCTCTGTTTTTAATTTGCGAACGTTCTGTTTGGCAGGAAACGACCACACCAGTTGGGATATGGGTAATCCGCACCGCAGAATCGGTCGTATTGATATGCTGTCCACCTGCACCACTTGCACGGTACGTATCAATTTTCAAATCTTCCGTGCGGACTTCAATTTCAATTTCATCATTAAATTCCGGCATTATTTCACAAGAAACAAAGCTCGTATGTCTGCGCCCTGACGAATCAAATGGAGAAATGCGCACAAGACGATGGACGCCTTTTTCTGCTTTTAAATAGCCGAAAGCGTTATGACCTTTAATCGCTAATGTAACACTTTTAATCCCTGCTTCATCACCAGGCAAATAATCTAATGTTTCCACTTTAAAGCCCTTTTTCTCCGCCCATCTTGTATACATTCGAAGCAGCATGCTTCCCCAGTCTTGAGATTCCGTTCCGCCAGCACCTGGATGCAGCTCTAAGATGGCATTATTTTTATCATAAGGTTCACTTAACAGTAAATTAAGTTCAAATTCGCTTAATCGCTTCACTAACTGTGTAAGCTCGCCTTCTAATTCTTCTCTTAAATCTGCATCATCTTCTTCTTTCACTAACTCATATGTTAATTCTAGGTTTTCATATGTTTCAAAAAGATCATGAAATTCATGTACTTGATCCTTCAATGCATTGCTTTCTGAAATAACGGTCTGTGCAGCCTGCTGATCATTCCAAAACTCTGGCTGCAGCATTTCATCTTCCAGCTCAGCAATACGCGCCTCTTTGTTATCTAAGTCAAAGAGACCCCCTAAAGTTTTCTAGTGTTACCTCTATCTTTTCTAACTCATTACGAATATCTGCTAATTCCATTAATCTGTCACCCTTTGTTTAAATATAGTTCAATTATCGTTTTAAAATTGCTACCTTCTTGTATTATATGGCTTTTTGCAAAAAAAAGCATGTATTGCTGTGAAGTTTTGATTTTCTGTTACTTAGTAAAGGGATTTTGCTAATAACATGTATAGTTTCCACTTCACAAAAGCTAGCTTGTTTTCTAGAAATAATAATAGCCACTTTCGCAAAATACTCCACACCAAAGAAAAACCTGCCTCTTATTTAATTAAGAGACAGGCTTCCTTTCAACTATTAAACGTTACTGCCGCAGCAGTTTTTATATTTTTTGCCGCTGCCGCAGAAGCAAGGCGCATTTCTGCCAACATCTAACTTTTTCGTTGCTGGTCTTCTCTTCGGTTTCTTTTCGCCATCTTCTTTTGGATTAACAGCTTGCCCTTTGATTACTTCTTCCCTCTCCAAGTTGTTGCGAATTTCTGCCTTCATAATATATTTCGCCACATCTTCTTCAATGGAAATAACCATTTGTTCAAACATTGCATATCCTTCTCCTTGATATTCACGGAGCGGATCAATTTGACCATATGCTCGTAAATGAATTCCTTGACGAAGTTGATCCATTGCATCAATATGGTCAATCCATTTGCTGTCAACAGCACGAAGCACAATCACTTTTTCAAATTCGCGCATTTGCTCAGATGCTAATTGTTCTTCTTTTTCATCATAATTTTTGATCACTTTATCAAAAATCATATCTACAATTTCATCGCCGTCTTTGCCGCGAATTTCACTTAATTGCAGCTCGCCTTCATGAAGAAGGTTACCATTTGCATAGTCAATAATGGCTTGCAGGTTCCATACTTCTTGGTCTTCATGATCTGGTGTATGTGCTAATACATTGCGCTCTAAAGATGATTTAATCATGCCTTCCACAATGGAGCGTAAGTTTTCAGCAGTCAACACTTCATTACGCTGCTTATAAATAATTTCTCGTTGTTGACGGAGCACATCATCATATTGCAACAGCTGTTTCCGTGAATCAAAGTTATTACCTTCGACACGTTTTTGCGCGGATTCTACTGCACGAGAAACCATTTTGCTTTGAATAGGCTGCGAATCATCCATGCCTAGTCGTGCCATCATGTTTTTCATATTGTCAGAACCGAATCTGCGCATTAACTCATCTTCCATAGAAAGGTAGAATTGTGTCACCCCAGGGTCTCCTTGACGTCCGGAACGTCCGCGAAGCTGATTATCAATACGTCTGCTTTCATGACGCTCTGTACCAATAACTGCTAAACCACCAAGGTCTTTAATGCCTTCTCCTAATTTAATATCGGTACCACGACCAGCCATATTCGTTGCAATCGTGACAGCACCTTTTTCACCAGCATTGGCAATAATTTCTGCTTCTCTTTCATGGTTTTTCGCGTTTAACACATTATGCGGAATCCCTTTGTTTGAAAGATATTTCGAAATAATTTCAGAAGTTTCGATCGCAACCGTACCAACAAGAACTGGCTGTCCTTTTTTATAACGTTCTGCGATATCTTCAACAACTGCTCTAAACTTGCCATCCATGCTAGCGTAAATTAAATCAGCACGGTCATCACGAGCGATTTCTCTGTTTGTTGGAATAACAACAACATTCATATTGTAAATATTACGGAATTCCTCTTCTTCCGTTTTTGCCGTACCAGTCATCCCGGAAAGTTTTTCATACATACGGAAGTAGTTCTGGAATGTAATCGTTGCAAGCGTCATGCTCTCATTTTGAATTTCCAAGTTTTCTTTCGCTTCAATAGCCTGATGCAGCCCATCACTGTAGCGGCGTCCTTTCATTAGACGACCTGTAAATTGGTCAACAATCACAATTTCTCCGTCCTGTACAACATAATCTACATCATTATGCATGCTGGCATGCGCTTTTAACGCTTGGGAAATATGATGGTTAATCGCTACATTGGAAACATCAAACAAGTTCTCAATTTGGAAAACACGTTCTGCTTTCGACATTCCTTCTTCTGTCAGCTGAACCCCTTTTGTTTTTTCATCATAAATATAATCTTTTTCTACTTTTAAGCTGCTTACAAATGTATTGGCACGCACATATAATTGCGTTGATTTTTGTGCAGATCCAGAAATAATCAATGGTGTGCGGGCCTCATCGATTAAAATAGAATCGACCTCATCGATAACCGCAAAAAAGAGCGGTCTTTGCACTTTTTGCTCATTATAAAGAACCATATTATCACGCAGGTAATCAAAGCCTAATTCATTATTCGTACTATACGTAATATCCGCACTGTAGGCTTCTTGTTTTTCCTCTTTTGATAAAGAGTTTAAATTCAAGCCAACGGTCAATCCAAGAAATGTATATAATTGACCCATTTCTGCAGCATCACGAGTAGCAAGATATTCATTGACTGTTACAACATGTACACCTTTTCCAGAAAGTGCATTCAAATAAACTGGCATCGTAGCAGTTAACGTTTTCCCTTCCCCTGTTTTCATTTCAGAAATATTTCCTTCATGAAGGGAAGCACCACCCATTAACTGAACAGGGTATGGGTATAGACCAAGAACACGCTTAGCACCTTCACGTACAACAGCAAAAGCTTCGACAAGCAAATCGTCTAATGTTTCCCCTTTTTGATAGCGCTCTTTAAACTCCTCTGTTTTAGCTTTTAATTGCTCATCCGATAATGCCGCAGTCTCATCTGCAAGCAATTCCACCTTATCTGCAATTTTTGTTAGTTTTTTCAAATCGCGCTTATTTTGATCAAACACTTTATTTAAAATTCCAAGCATTAAAAAACGCTCCTTTGTGTATATGTTTATATCGACCGTTTACACGTTAAAAAACGAATCACAGTCTTATTAGTATAGTTATAATACATTAAGATCAGATGAAAAATCTTTGTAGCTTTTGTTAATTTGCTACTATACTATTTCAAAAAATCATGGTAATTTTCCACCTGTAAACTTCTTTATCTTATTTATCTTACCATTTTCATACTTGAGTGACAACTTATGTACTGACACCGCAAAAAATCGCAAGGCTCAGCGCCTTGCGATTTGCTGTTATTATAATGCTTCAATCAAACCATATTTACCGTCTTTTCTTTTATAGACGATATTAGTTGTATTTGTTTCTGCATCTGTGTAAACAAAGAAACTATGTCCAAGCAGATCCATTTGCAAGATTGCTTCTTCGCTATCCATCGGCTTTAAATTAAACCGTTTTTGACGAACAATTTCAAAATCTTTTTCATTCTCTTCTACCTCAGCAGAAGCAGCGACTTCAAATGTACCAAACAGTTCTTTCACTGTGCCTTTTTCGCGGAATTTGCGGTTTACTTTCGTTTTATGTTTTTTTATTTGACGTTCTAATTTATCAACTATTAAATCAACGGCTGCATACATATCTTCATGGTCTTCCTCCGCACGCAACACCAATTGGCTCATCGGAATAGTCACTTCCACTTTTGATGTTTTATCATTGTACGTTTTTAAATTGACATTCACATTCGCATCTGGTGTTTCGGAAAAATAACGCTCTAATTTAGAAATTTTCTTTTCTACATATTCTCGTATTGCTGGAGTTACCTCAATGTTTTCTCCTCTAATGTTGAAGTTCATATAGCTGTTCCTCCTTCATATTTCCAGTGCAAGAATTATATACCGAAAAGAATAAGAAATTTTCTATTCGGTGATTTTTTGACCATACTATATAATTCTATTAGCTCCTTTAAAACTCCTGCTAAATTTTTTAAAATTTTCGACAAATTTATTAATAAAAAGTAATTTTTTTCTCAAACTAGACATTTTCTTTGCTATATCACTTGTTGCTTTGAAAAGATTCTTGACGAAAATGCGAAAAAACCGCCTTATGAAAGACGGTTTTCCACTTAATTTCTTCGATCATAAAAAACGCCATCCGTTTGCAGGGACTGGTACGGATTTACATATTTTTGATTCGATGTTTTTTTCATTTTTAACTTCTTAAGCTCTTGCAGAATATTTACTTTTTCTTCGTTAAGAAGCTTTAACAGCTCTTGATCCTGCTGCAATAAAACTTCTACTAGATTTTGTTCCTGCTCCGATTGTGGAGGAGCAAGCAATGTCAAACAGGATTGCCTTTGGTTGAGCAACTCGTCTACTTCTTGCATAAATTCCTCTTTATCAGATGCTTCCTTTACTAGTTGAATTAACTGCGCAGTTATTGTATAGCATTGCTTGAATGCTTCCATTAAACTTGGCCGCCTTGACCATACTGCTGTTGACGATTAATTTGGATTGCCTCTTTCCACGTATCACGAAATTCTGTTACGAATGTTTCTACTTCTTCGAGAATGGTTATATCACTTGTAATATTTGCCTTTATTAATTGACGATTCAAATAGTCATAAAGGGACATCATATTTTTGGATACAGGAATATCCATATTTAAAGTCACCATTAATTCTTGAATAATATTTTGTGTTTTTTGGATATTAATATTTCTCGTTTCAACATCTTTGTTTTCGATTGCTTTTTTTGCTAATTGGATAAATTTTAAACAACCGTTATAAAGCATTAAAGTTAACTCTCCTGGAGATGCAGTCGTAACAGAATTTTGTTTATAAGATTGATATGGATTGGAAGTTGCCATTGTTAAAACTCCTTTATTGCGAATTAAACATATTTGTTAATTGGGCTGATTGACTATTTGCTCTATTAATTGCTGTTTCCATCACGGAAAACTTAGACCAATATCGGTTCTCTATCGTTTTTAATTTATCTTCATAATTGGATATTTGATCATTATAATTATTCAGTAACTTCCCTAGTGTAAACGAATTATTACCTTTGGAAGCGTTCCCTGCTTTTTCTGTAATATCAGTCATCGCTGTTTTTAAGCTTGCACGCAAGCGCTGGGCAATTCCTTTTTCAGAAGTTGTCTCCCCGCTTTTTTGAAAAAGTTCATAGATTGCGTTTGGATTTTCAGCGATGGCCGCACGCAGCTTGTCTTCTTCAATCGTCAGTTTTCCGCCATCCAAATAATTTTTGGTTGTTGTGATTCCAATTTGCGAAAGCTGTTTAAAACCAGAAGTTCCAGAAACTGAATCGCTTATATCGCTTCTCATTTTTGTGAGAATACCCGATAAAATCGAGTCATTTCGAAGTGTCCCGCTTTTTGCTTTTTCTTCCCACAGCTTAATTTCATCCTCTTCCATTTCTTTTTTCTGTGCGGTTGTGAGAGGAGTATAAGCACGATACTTAGATTCGCTTGTTTTTGTTTTTATTTTATCAATAACTTCATTATATTTATCAACAAATTTAACAATCGTGTCCATGATTGCGTCAACATCAGCTGTTGAGGAGAACGTGACCGGAGTACCTGTTGTTTCTTTTTTTGCTGTGAATTCTACACCGTTGATTTGGAATGTGTTAGAAGTACGAGTGATACTCATTCCATTGTAGATAAGCTCTGCATTGGTTCCTTTTTTTCCGACTGCTGCCATATCACTTTCTAATTCTAGGTTTAATAAGCCACTAAAAAACCTATCATCTGGATTAGTAATACCGCTGTCATCTGTTAATTTGATCTCTGATCCAGTAGTATCCCCCGCATTTTTTGCTGTGAAAGATATCCTTTTGGAAGTTTCATCAAAAAAAGCAGTCACACCAGAATCTTTATTGATTTTTGCAATCACGCTATCTAATGTATCATCATTCGTAATTGATATTGTTGTATCTTGCATTGTTCCATCTTTTGTAATAGCACTGATTTTAACCGTTTGCGCACCAATACCTAGTATATCGGATGACTTGGCAATGTCAGTTGTACTAGACATCGTCGCAGCAGTTGCCAGTTTAGTTACTTCAAGCGACCCAGTAAAATCAATCGTCGAATTGATATTTTTAATAGAAACAACATTAGGATCGGAGATATTTACTGTTTTCTTGATATATGACCCTTGTTTGGCAACACCGTTAAAAATCTGCTGATCCAATTCAAGCAGCAATGAATTCATACTGCGATAGTCATCTCGTTGCCATTCTGTATATGTTTTTCTTTGATTAATTTTATCTAATGGTTTTCGTTCAGCTTGCATTAATTGTTCTACCATAGAATCAATGTCCATGCCGCTTGCAAGACCACCTATTCTCGTAACCAAACTCCATTCACCTCTTATGCTTTTTTATCTACTACTAAGCCGACAAACTCCGTCATAGCAGCATACATATCTAAAAATTTCTTCGATGGAATTTCCTTGACCACTTCATCGGTCACATCATCTACAATCGTTACGTAATACTCATTTAACTTTTCATGCAATTGAAATTTCACGGAAGTATGGGATGGCTGCATAAATTTATTCATCCCTTGAATAATATCATGAAGCTTTTTTTCATTTGCAACATGATCAGAATCAGCTTCACTTTTTGTAAAAGCATCCTCTGCAATAATTGATTCCTCTATACTTGCTTTATTTATAATCGGATTTTTTTCCATTTGTCTAGATGCAGAAAATATCGGCTGGGAAACAGTTTTTTCAATCATTTAATACATCCCCCTGTAAAGAACAACTAGAATTGTATTATTTATATCGGCAGGAATTTAAGAGATTGAAGAAAAATATTATGTGAATATGGATGAATGAGGAGAAATGACTAGTTAAAGACGGGAAAATGAGACTAGATTTTGTTTTAAAATCAATCTTTACTCGTTTCTGTCGATGCCTGTCCTAAAATTTGTTTTTTAAATAAAGAGTGACAGGCACCATAAGAAAAATATTTACAATTTTACTCATTTTATGTTAACTTATTTAATAAATTAGTTAACATAAAAAAGAGGCGACTTTTATGAAAAGACATTTTTGGATAGCTGGTACAGATACCAATATTGGAAAAACACTCGTAACTACATATTTAACGCAATATTTGCAAAGAAAAAAAGCAACTGTCATACCATACAAACCGATCCAAACAGGCATCATAGAGGATACAGCATTCTATCAGTCATTTAGTAAAGAGCCCTTAGTAGAAGAGCATTTGAATAGCTATTCTTTCAAGGAGCCTGCTTCGCCGCATTATGCTGCGATGTTAGAAGATGCTGTTATCAAAGAAGAGGTAATTCTAGAGCATATCGAAAAATTAAAATCGTTGTATGATTATGTGCTTTGTGAAGGGGCAGGTGGATTATACGTTCCATTAAGTGATCAGCGTCCCTATCATTTAATCGATCTTATAAAACAATCAAAGCTGCCTGTCGTCCTAACTGCTGGTACACAATTAGGGACAATCAATCACACATTGCTGTCTGTAGAAATGCTTAAAATGAAGGATATTCCGATTACCGGCATTGTATTTAACCGTTTTGAAGGCACTAGGCTTGAGAGGGATAACATCAAAACGATTCAACAATACACAGATTTGCCTTCTCTTGTGATTCCTAAGTTAAATAATCTATCAGAATTGAAAAATATTCAGGTGGAAAATAATGAATTTTTCGAAAGGATATTAAGGACATGACACCCCTTTCCAATTTACAAAAAAGAGACTTGCAGCATGTTTGGCACCCTTGTTCTCAGATGAAGGATTATGAAGATTTCCCACCGATTGTCATTAAAAGCGGGAAAGGTATTTATTTGTATGATGAAAACGGAAAACAGTATATAGATGCCGTATCTTCCTGGTGGGTGAATTTATTTGGCCATGCGAATGAGCGGATTAGTAGTGCATTAGCCAATCAAGCTTTTCAGTTAGAGCATGTGATATTTGCCAACTTTACGCATGAACCAGCCGTATTACTAGCAGAAAAATTAGCGAAACTAACACCGGATGGTTTAACAAAAGTATTTTTTGCAGACAATGGCTCTTCTGCAATCGAAGTGGCGTTAAAAATAAGCTTCCAATATCACCAGCAAAAAAATAAACCGAATAAAAAACGGTTTCTAGCACTAACAGATGCCTACCATGGTGAAACACTCGGAGCGCTCTCAGTCGGGGGAGTAGATTTATATAATGAAATCTATCAGCCTCTTTTGCTAGATACGATACGAGCACAAGGACCAGATTGCTTTCGATGTCCCTTTAATGAAAAGCCAGAAAGCTGTGATACACCTTGCATCTCATTTATAGAAGAAAAATTAAAACATCATCATGAAGAACTGACTGCTGTGATCATTGAGCCGTTAATACAAGCAGCAGCTGGAATGAAAATGTACCCTCCTTCTTATTTAAAAAAATTAAAGGAGTTATGTTTGCAGTATGATGTACACTTGATTGCCGATGAGATTGCCGTTGGCTTCGGGCGGACAGGGACAATGTTTGCATGTGAACAAGCGGGTATTACACCAGATTTTATGTGTTTATCAAAAGGATTAACAGGCGGCTACTTGCCATTATCTGCGGTAGTAACAACGGACGATGTTTATGATGCTTTTTACGATGATTATGAAAGTGGGAAAGCATTTTTACATTCTCATAGCTACACAGGGAACCCTTTAGCATGCAGAGTGGCACTTGAAGTATTGCAGCTATTCGAAGAGGAAAATTACATAGAGCAAATTCAGCAAAAAAGTAAGTATATGCATGATTTAGCATTAAACATTTTCACTAACCAACCCTATGTCGGTGAATACAGACAAACTGGTATGGTCGGCGCGATTGAATTAGTAAAAAATAAAGAAACAAAGGAACCTTTTCCAAGCAAAGAACGAGTCGGCTATCAAATTTATCGAATTGCGCTTGAAAAGGGCTTGCTGCTAAGGCCGCTTGGAAACATCCTTTATTTTATGCCGCCATATGTCATAACAGAAGAAGAAATAACAACAATGATTCATACAGCAAACGAAGCCATCCAGGAATATTTCGTATCAAAAGGAGGTTTTTTCAACAAATGAATAAAAACACAACTGTTTCATTAGCAGCTGTCTCAATGTTTGCAGCATTAACTGCTGTTGGGGCATTTATCAAGATCCCACTGCCCCATGTTCCATTTACACTGCAAGTTCTATTTGTCTTTTTATCTGGAAGTCTATTAGGGTGGAAAAGAGGATTGCAAAGCCAACTTGTGTATGTTTGCATCGGTCTCGTTGGCTTTCCTGTCTTTACACAAGGGGGAGGAATCAGCTATATTTTTCAGCCTACATTTGGCTATTTAATCGGCTTTATTGCTGGTGCATTTGTGATTGGGTGGATTATAGACAAAATAGATCAGCCAAAAACGTATCACTTTATTCTGGCCCATTTCGCTGGTCTGCTAGTCGTTTACGCGATTGGCGTTCCTTACCTTTTCATGGCACTTAACATGTGGATGGGCATTCCAAGCAGCTGGTCCCATGTCATAATGATTGGCTTTGTTTACAGCATTGCTGGTGACATTCTTATATCCATTGTTGCCGGTGTTTTAGCTGCAAGATTATACAAAGTATTCCAGAGTGTTCGAAGCAAAAACAAAATTGAAAACCAAAAGGAGAGTATCGTATGAATTGGCTACAGTTAGCACAAGAAGTTATCGACGGAAAAATTATTAGTGATGAGGAAGCAAACAGTATTTTAAATTGTGATGACGATGATTTATTGCCTTTATTACATGGCGCATTCCATATTCGCAAGCACTATTATGGAAAAAAAGTGAAATTAAATATGATTATCAATGCAAAAAGTGGCTATTGTCCGGAAGACTGCGGGTACTGCTCCCAATCTTCTATTTCGACAGCTCCAATTGAAAAATATCCGTTTATTTCGAAAGAAGAAATTTTAGAAGGCGCGAAAACAGCGTTTGACAATAAAGTAGGAACGTATTGCATTGTAGCGAGCGGCAGAGGTCCGACACGAAAAGATGTAAAAGTGGTCAGTGAAGCAGTAGAAGAAATTAAAGAAAAGTATGGTCTGAAAGTATGTGCCTGCTTAGGTCTACTAAAAGAAGAATATGCTGCTCAATTAAAAGATGCCGGCGTTGACCGCTACAACCATAATGTCAACACATCAGAACGCCATCATTCTTATATTACAACATCACATACATATGAAGATCGTCTAAATACAATCGAAACGGTAAAAAAACACGGCATTTCCCCATGCTCTGGAGCGATTATCGGCATGAAGGAAACAAAAGAAGATGTTATTGATATTGCTCGTGCCCTTCATCAGTTGGATGCGGACTCGATTCCAGTCAACTTTCTTCATGCAATTGACGGAACAAAACTAGAGGGCGTTCATGAATTAAACCCTCGTTATTGCCTAAAGGTGTTAGCTCTATTTCGCTACATCAATCCGACAAAAGAAATCCGTATTTCAGGCGGCCGAGAAGTAAACTTAAAAAGCCTACAGCCATTAGGCCTATATGCAGCCAACAGCATCTTCCTAGGAAACTACTTAACAACAGCAGGACAAGAAGCGAATCAAGATCATAAATTGATTGAGGATTTAGGGTTTGAGATTGAGTTGGTGAAGAAGCAGGAAGAGGAGTTTTCTTGTTGAAGTGCTGTAAGTAATTAGTAAAAAGCTGACTTTGTATTTTAATTCTTAATGCAAAGTCGGCTTCCTATTGAAAGAGATTCCTTTATTAATAGTCACTTGAATTCTTAATTTCAAAACTCATTAGAAAATAGGTTGTTAAGAGTTGCTTCTCATATAATTCCAAATTTGATAATCTAATACACGAGGATTAATATTCGAATATTTTTGTAGTAGAATTTTAGAAGTTTTATATAATAAGATTTGCGCTTCGTCTACATTCACTTTTCTCTGTAATACTCTATCAAGAAACCGAATAATCATTCTATCAGGTTTAAAGTATCTTCTCCTACCAACATATAAAAGTAAACAAGTGAGATTCCGCTTTTCTGACCAGAAATTAATTTGATCTCCTTTTCAAATTCTTGATTCCCATAAAGTTTAATAACATCTTGCAAATAATTAACGCTATATTTGTGAAGCACTCTACAGAATTGATATACAGCTTCAGCTTTTAATATTCCATTTCTAGAAGAGGTTCTTTGTCTATTTTGGAACACTTCTTGGACAAAATTATCTAAACCTATTTTTTCATAAGAATCTAAAAAATCCTCAACAGATTGTTGTTCTTCAACACTAGGATGATTTGCTTCACTTCTATATCGATTGAAACCGAAGTAATCACAGTACCTGTTAACAGTGTTTCTTACTAACTCCTATTGAAAATACTGAATCTATTACACATAAAGGCACACTAGTATAATAGTACTCATCAGGAAGAGTTGCATTTTCGAGTTCTAGTACCTCTTCACAAAATTTACTTATTTTCGTTTCATCGTTATATAAAATATCTTGCATTATATCACTCCTTAGAACAGTAAACAAAAGACAATCTAAATACACAACATTCTGAACAGTATCTCTCACAAAATAAATCTACTATCACAACAATTGTAAACGAAGAGGAGTACCTTTTGATAAATTATTTTTCGCTTTACGTCCTAGCACTTCTTCATAATATTTTGGTGCTAAACCGTAACCAGGTCGTATTACTTTAATATTTTCTTTCGTAAACTCTTCACCAGCTTTAATATCTTTAGCTACATAGATAGAACGTCGAAATTTTAATGAGCTTTTTTCTTTTTCTGTTGGTCCGTAAGTAACTTGTCCAATAGCTTGCCAAGCTCTTTCTGTTTCTTCTACAAGGAGCTTCATCTCATGTGGCTCCATTGAAAATGCGGCATCGACGCCACCTTCTGCTCTTGATAAAGTAAAATGCTTTTCAATCACAGTAGCTCCTAACGCTACGCTTGCTACCGCAACACCTGTACCCATCGTGTGATCAGAAAGACCCACTTGACAATTAAAGGCTTGTCTCATATGTGGAATCGTAGAAATATTTGTATTATTAGGAGTAGCTGGATATGTGCTTGTGCATTTTAACAAAATTAAGTCTTTACATCCCGCTTCTCTCGCCACTCTAACTGTTTCATCTAGCTCTGCTAACGTGGCCATACCTGTAGAGATAATCATTGGTTTTCCTGTAGAAGCAACTTTTTTAATTAATGGGAGATCATTATTTTCAAAAGAAGCAATCTTATACATAGGAACATTTAACGATTCTAAAAAGTCAACAGCTGTCTCATCAAAAGGTGTACTAAACGGAATAATTCCCAGCTCTCGGCACCTTTCAAAAATAGGCTCATGCCAATCCCAAGGAGTGTAAGCTTGTTGATATAATTTATAAAGAGAATTTCCGTTCCATAAACTCTCTTTATCTTCAATCTTAAAATCATCGTTATCAATATCTAATGTCATCGTATCAGCTGTATACGTTTGAATTTTCAATGCATCTACACCCGCTTTAACAGCTGCCTCTACAATAGCTAAAGCCTTATCTAGTGACTGATTATGGTTGCCAGACATTTCTGCTATAATAAAGGGTTTATAACTTGAAGATATAATTGATTGTCCTAATATAATATCTTTCATAAGATCATTCCTTCTATCATTTTAATTACCTCTGGTTGGTATTTTGTCCAACCTTCACGAGATATTGACAGGAACAATACGTTTATATATTGTTCGTTTCTAAATACTTTTTCATTTAGGATTCTATCTTGTGAAAAACCCAATTTTTTGTGCACCGCTATACTTTTACTATTATTTTCTAATACTTCCGCATATAACTTATTCATATGTAACTTATTAAAAATAAAATTTAAAGCTAAATATCCCATTACTTTTCCTAAACCATTTGGAGCATTTGAATCACCTATGTAAAATCCCCACTTGCATATCCGTTCAATTGCGTCTAATATATTTATATTTACTACTCCAATAGGCAATTGGTCTAAATAAAGTATTTTCATAATAAAATTACTATTACCTTCGACAATATTTTGTTGAAACCATTTTTCATGCTCTTCTAATGTAATTAAATGATTGTCTAACATCATTCTACGAATATACTCTTGGTTTCTCCACTTCAAAATTAAATCAAAATGCGAATGATCAACATTTTGCAAATATACTCTATCAAGTACGTTCAAAATCAATTTCCTCCATAATAGCTTTTAACACAGTGTATTTATCAACAATTGATGAATCTACCATATTAAGAGCTTTATCCGATAAAAGCTTAACCTTATTAGGATATTTCATGAGATGATGTAGTTGTTCCTGAATCATCGTAACTGTTACATTATTATGATTACCTAAATAAACAGTTGCGCCTACATTACTAACTGCATCTGTAATTTCTACTTGATTATCAGCTACAGTAATTGTAATAGAAGGTAAACCAAGATAACATCTTTCCCATGTAGTAGTTCCTCCTGCACCGATTGTTAAATCAGCTTGATTCATTAAATGTGCCATATTGGATATCTGATAATGAAACGTTAAGTTAGGATGACCATCACAATACAATTGAATTTCTTCTTTTTTTATATTAGATGCACCTGCAACGACATTTACATCTATATGCTTGAACTTATCAATACTAATAGCTTTTAATGTTTTCATCGTTTCATTAGTAGCATCTGCACCACCAAAAAAAACTAAAATGTTACGAATTTCCCCATCACGACTACGCTGCTTCTTAGATTGAACCAAAAATTCTTCTCTTAGCAAGACATAATTAGGGCCTAAAAGCTGTCGACAGTTCGAATGCAGTATTTGACAATACCTGCTTTCTAAATTCAAATAAAAATTTTGATCTAATAATACGTCACAGGCATGTTTTCGATTAGCTAAATCATCTATAACGAATATTTTAGGTATAATTTCTTTAATGGCTGTTTCCCAATTAAAATCTAGAGCGTAATGATCGACTACAATCATTGCTATTTTTAATTTCTTTTTTGTAATCATTAATTTAGTTTCATCAAAATCTACACTCCAATATGCTCTGTGCCAATCTAAATCAGATAGCGTAGTGTTTTTATATGGTAACCTAAGTAATTCAAACCCCTGACTTTCTATATAACTCATGAGATTACCATCTAGTTCTCTACAAATAAAATAGCTATTAATATTTATTTTTTTTAACTGATGAGCCAGAGTGATACATCGCATTACATGACCTGTCCCAATTTGTAAGGAAGCGTCTACTCGAAAGGCAACATTCATATTATTCACCCTTAACCTAAAAACTTTTAATCACTAAATGATTTTTTGTTCCACATGTTTATTTATATTTGCCCAACTAGGATTTTCATTTAGAACCCCTACAATATCTTTTAAATCAAAGAATTCTTTTTGAGGATAGAGTATACAAACTATTTTCTTTATTAAAGTAAAATCCTCCATAGTATCGACTGTTAGACGATATTCACTGTGATCATCCTTATCTTCAATACTTGCTAACCTAAATTTCTCAGGGTGTTGATAAAAATAAGACGTAACATGTTCACGATTCGAAACATTTTTTGCTTCTAAATAAGCCATTGTTAATGCTTCATATGAAAACACTTCTGTATCGAACCCTCTTGGATAAGTACGTGCTAATGTATTAGATGCATAATCATATTTATTTATATCGCTAATAAAAAATTCTACTACTTTATCTACAACATCCGAATCAATAAGTGGACAGTCTGATGTAAGTCGAACAATGACATCAAGTTTAAATGCAGTTGCCGCTTCGTAATAACGTGCGAGGACATCTTCTTCTGAACCCCTGTATACTGGGATACATAGTTTTTCACATAGTTCTACAATTGGATGGTCAGCTTCATTTGTTGTCGTAGCTACAATGATCTCATCTAGTCTATTCGATCGACCAACTCGCTCCCATTGATATTCAAGCAATGTTTTTCCAAGAACTGTTTTCAATACTTTTCCCGGTAATCTTGTGGATCCCATTCGTGCTTGAATAATAGTGCCTACTCTTAAGCTCTCCATCTATCACAACACCTCGTATTCGCTGACAATACTTTTCACCGCGTTAATTACATCTTGAACATCTTTCATACTCATAGCCGGAAATAGTGGCAGCGTAATAATTTCTTCATATAGCTTTTCTGCTTCTACACAGCTTCCTTTTTTATAATCTAATTGTTGATAATAAGGTTGTAAGTGAACAGGAATATAATGAACATTCACTCCGATATTATGCTTTTGTAACTTTTCAAAGATTTGTTTGCGATTTGTCGATAACTTAGATAAATTCAGACGGATAATGTATAAATGCCAACTAGATAGGGTTTCTTCTAACTGTCTTGGAACGGATAATGTTGATAATTCTTTAAAAGCCGCATTATACATCTCAACATATTTACGCCGTAATTCAATGAAGCGATTAATTTTCTTTAACTGACTCGTTCCTAATGCAGCTTGTATATCCGTCATTCGGTAGTTATAACCTAAAAACTGCATTTCATAGTACCATGGACCATCGTTACGATTCATTTTGTTTACGTCACGTGTAATACCATGTGAACGAAATTGCAGCAGTTTTTCATAGTATTTCTTACTGTTTGTCGTAATAATGCCGCCTTCTCCACTCGTAATATGTTTAACAGGATGAAAGCTAAACATCGTCATATCACTAATTGATCCTACTTTTCTTCCCTTATACGTAGCACCTAACGCATGAGCAGCATCCTCAATTACAACTAAATGATGCTTTTTAGCAATGTCCAAAATAGCATCTAAATCCGCTGGTTGACCTGTGAAATCAACTGGAATAATCGCTTTCGTTTTATGAGTAATTTGATGCTCTATCTCAACTGGATTGATATTATATGTTTGTTCATCAATATCTGCAAAAACGGGCGTACCTCCTTGATATAAAATACAATTCGCACTTGCAGCAAATGTCATAGGTGTAGTAATAACCTCATCACCTTTTTGAATACCCGCAGCAAAGCAAGCACCATGCAGCGCTGCTGTTCCATTAGAGAATGCAACGGCATATGTAGCACCTACGTAGTTAGCAACTGCTTCTTCAAACTGTTGAATATACGGACCAGTTGTTAAATAATCTCCTCTTAATACATCAACAACAGCTTGTATGTCCTCTTCGTCAATCCATTGCTTTCCATATGGTAAATAACTTTCTCTTTTACTGATCACGATTTACTCTCCTTATTGGCAATACGTTATTTTCTTACATACTGTCAACTAGATGACGAAGCTCATCAATTGTTAACCATGTATCATTAACATCACTTGTATATTTAAATCCATCTGAAAGAGGTTTCCCATCTTGCACACATTCACTTGACCACCAAGGAAATTCCGGTTGTATGGTGTAGTAGGTATCAAATTCTAAAGTATGGCGAGCATCATCTTCAGTGATCATCGCTTCATGAATCTTTTCACCTGCTCTAATCCCAACATATTTTATTGAGCATTCAGGTGCAATTGCTTTCGCTAAATCAACAACCTTCATGCTTGGAATTTTAGGAATAAAAATTTCTCCACCATGCATTCTCTCTAAACTATCAAGTACAAATTGAACACCTTGTTCTAACGTAATCCAAAATCGTGTCATTCTCTCATCTGTAATTGGAAGTTCACCCGTTTCTTTCATTTTTTTAAAGAACGGAACGACACTGCCGCGACTTCCAACTACATTTCCATATCTTACAACAGCAAAGCTCGTCTCTTTGTCACCAACGTATGAATTTGCTGCCACAAATAGTTTATCCGATGCTAATTTAGTCGCTCCATATAAATTTACAGGACTGCATGCTTTATCTGTACTTAAAGCAATTACTTTTTGAACACCTTTGTCAATAGCAGCTTCAATAATATTTTGCGCTCCGTGAATATTCGTCTTTACCGCTTCAAATGGATTATACTCACATGCTCCAACATGCTTTAATGCCGCAGCATGAATTACAATATCTACTCCTTCAAATGCTCGATATAATCGATCCTTATCACGTACATCACCAATGAAAAATCTCATCCGTGAATCTGTATATTCTTGAGCCATTTCATACTGCTTTAGTTCATCTCTGCTAAATACTATTACTTTTTGAACATTCATGTCTAAAATTTTCGAAATAAATTTGCGTCCAAACGAACCTGTACCACCTGTTACTAAAACAACCTTTCCACTTAAATCCAACATCAACACACCTTTTATCTAAATATAGTAAAATTATAAATACATGTTTATATAGCTTTGAAACGGGATGTGATGAAGACCATCTATATGTGCTCCACCTTCCGTACAGTTAAAAAAATTAATTTCTTTTTTTGTTTTCACATAGTTTTCAAACCATCTTAAATAGAATAATAAGTTTTTAGATGTAGCAATAACATCCGTTTTGTCATAGTTTTTCACTTTAATTAAATTGGCTAAATGATTTACATGCTTCTGATTATGGGTATCGTCTGCATGAGAAAATCCATTCGTAAAAGCAAGATCCTGTCCCACGAATATAATATTAGATGCGCCTAGCTTTACTAATAAATCAGTGAACGTTGTGGCAACCGACCCACCAGTATTAACTAATAATCTATTTTTCTCGTTCACTATTTTCTCCGCTTGTTCATATCCATTTTGCAAAATAATAAACCGCTGAAACGGCCATTTAACGACTGCCTCATGATTAGCTGTACTTAAATAAAATAGAATCATTGATTTTTGATTTGAAATGAAATCAAATTGCTCTACTATGTTTATTTTAGGATCTGTAACCATTACATAATCCGGGATAATACCTACCTTTAATAAAGGAGTTAGTGCTGTTCCTACACAACAAATTTTCACCTTTTTATGATTCACTAACTTTTTTAGAATTGGCAACTGTTTTGTTAAAGATGGTCCAGCCGATACAAGAATACAATGTTCATCAGGATGGATGTTTACAAATGTTGAAGCACATGAATCTTGTAGTTGTATGTTCAAATGAAAATTACGGCTTAATAAATGCGACTGATCTTCAATCGTTTGTTGCATTAACTGAATTTGTTGTACTTTTTGCAATATGTCAGGATTCGTAATCATTTTTAACGCCGGCTGGTATACCACTACTTTTACTGTATCATCTTGAACAAAATCAATAGCAGTAAATTGTTTTGGCGTCAGTACATTAATATCTCTCAAACGCTTTTGTATCAGTTCTTGACTTCTGCACCACTCTAAATATTCTTCATTAAATTCGATACTATCAACTTTTAGTTTCGGGTACATCTGTTTTAGGGCATGAATATGATAACCAGCACCAACGCCAATAACAATCACACGAGAAATTCTCGAAGGTTTCGTTATACTCTCTGCCCATTTTTCAGCTTCTAAAATAGGGTTATAGCGGCTATGTAAATAATAGCTATTTCCGTTCATATTTACTTTCACAGTCGGATACTGTCGATTTTGGACACATTCAAAATTACATTTCATAATGCTTGCTGCACTGTACTTAAGCTTGGGTTTATTTCATATTCAAATAGATCTGCTACCAATACATAATCTTCAATACTAATAGCCTCATTAATTTCATTTAAAAAATTATTAACCTTCATTAGTTCTTCTATATCAACCGCTACTTCCAGCTGATTTAATAAAGTTGTTGCTTGAGTCATCCACTCCATCCCTGTTGCAAACTGTACAATTAGTTGTAATGCGTCTGTTTGCTTATTAGCTCTCAGGAAATCAGCAATTTCAATACAAGCATTCATTAAATTAGGAATATAACTTTTTATCGTCTCTAAACTTTCACTTATAAGCTCTTTCGTTTCCATTCAATCATCCCTTAAAATTAAATTTCCCTTTTAAGCTTACACACTACCTTTTCTAAATAAGCAACAGTCAACGTGCAAACTCCTTTAATTCCCTCATATAAATCTTTAGACTTATTATAAATACGTTCCTTTGCATTTTCATCTGTTTCATTTTCAGTTTCTAAACTATAATGGTTTACTTGAAAAATCACTTCTTGTAATAGGTAAAACATAAAATCATCTTTTAATAATGTTTTTAATTCATCATCAATGTTTTCTAATTCAACTAACATATTAGAATTAGTAAATAACTCTTGACTTGGATATTCATTCAATATATCTAAAGACCTTATTGACAATTCTTTTATAGTGTTTATATCGTCTAAAATCTGTTGAATTTCACTGCAAATATAATCCAAATCTTGTTCCATAACGGAAAAGTGGTTTAATAAATCAAGAAAGCTTTCATTAATATTATCATGACAACATTCATTCATAAATGACATAAATTTTTTATTAGGGATGCCATTTATCGGAATTCCCCCATCTGTACAATTGTATATACGATTAGACTTTACTCTTTCAACTAAATATTCGAATGACTCTTTCATCCCTAGAAATACATAATCTGTATATACCGGTTCACCATTTATATCCTTCTTCAGCAACATTTTTCGCTCTTTTATTTGATTTTCTGTTATTCCTTTAGAATGTTTATTGCCATCAGCATGCGTTACGTGATTCGTATAAGCTAAGTCTTGACCGACTAAACAAATCGGACCAGACGTTATATAATGAGCGATACCTAATGCATAATTTGCCACTGATTTTCCGTCTTGAAGTTCTCCAATATCTTGACGCAATAGCTTATTTGTCCATTCCTTTATAGGAAGATGTGATCCTAAATTAAAAACAATCTGTTTACCTTTGTGCTCTTCGACGATGTTGTGATGAATCGTTAAACTATACGCAAGAGGAATATGATTTACATTTATATTTTTAAAGTGCTGATAGTTTGGCTCTCCGCCATCAATTGACACAATTAAGTCCGGTTCAATATGATGTTTTAATAAAGAATTAATTGTTGAACCTGCACAAATCAACATAAAGTTTTTTCGATATTTTTTTAGAAGTGGAATTTGTTTCGTAAGTGAAGGACCTCCCGAAGCAACAACAATTGGACATGTAAATTGCTGTTCTAAAAATTTTAATGGTGTAGCATGAGCAGCTTGAAATAAATTTAAACTAAAATTTTTTTGCCACGAATGAGAAAACAGCCTCATCGTATTTGAATTTACAATTTGACTCATCATGTTATCTTTAATAGAAATCATCACTTCTTTACAAATACTAGGAAAAATAATAGCGTAGTTTGGCGATGTAATGAATTGTACACGTCGTAAATAAATAGAAAATAAGTGTAATAATATGTTTTTTAAATCATTCACGTGATCAAAAACTACTAATTGTATATTAGGAAAATCTTCAATGGCGTTCATTGTTTTATTTATGTGTTCTATATTTCTTTCATAATTGGGTTCAACGACTAATAAATAGTCTTCTGTGTGTATTTTCTCTATAAATTCATCTACAATATATCCATCTCCTAACCCGAATAAAATATGGAGATGGTTTTTTTTATAGTGACTTTCAACAATTTTTTCGGCTTCTCGAATAGGATTATATACGCTATGTAATGGATATTGATTTACAGATGTAACAGGAAGCTGCGAAATTTTCGCCTCTTTCATACTAATAATAAACGATTCATTCATGACATCTCTCACCTTTAAAAAAGAGCAACCAATAGTTTGGTCGCTCTTAGTTTTTCATTTTACTATAACACGGCTATTCAATTAACGAAGTAATTGAAGAACTCCTTGTGGTTGTTGATTAGCTTGTGCAAGCATTGCTTGAGCAGCTTGAGAAAGGATAGAGTTTTTCGTTTGAGCCATCATCTCTTTCGCCATATCAACATCACGAACACGTGATTCTGCAGCTGTTAAGTTTTCTGCACCTGTGTTTAAGTTATTGATTGTGTGCTCTAAACGGTTTTGAACAGCACCAAATTTAGAACGCATTTTAGACACACTTTCAATCGCATCATTGATGTTTGTAATAGCTGTATTAGCAGCACCATTACTTGTTACTGTAATTGCGCCAGCAGTTAATCCAAGTGCTGTTGCAGTCATCGTTGTAATTGAAAGTGAAATTGTTTGACCTGAATTTGCTCCAACTTGGAATTTATAAGTTCCAGAACCTGCAATTAGTTTTTGCGTATTGAATTCTGTTTCGTTAGCAATACGTGTAATCTCACTATTTAATTCCTTAAGCTCATCAGAAATTGCTGTACGATCTGCAGTTACATTCGTATCATTCGATGCTTGAGTAGCTAATTCACGCATACGTTGTAAAATATCATGCGTTTCATTTAACGCACCTTCAGCTGTTTGAATTAACGAAATACCATCTTGCGAATTTCGAGACGCTTGCTCTAAACCACGAATTTGACCACGCATTTTTTCAGAGATTGAAAGACCTGCAGCGTCATCACCAGCACGATTAATACGAAGACCTGAAGATAATTTCTCCATTGATTTACCTTGTGCACCATTTGCAGCATTAAACTGACGGTACGTATTTAAGGCAGCAATATTATGATTGATTCTCATTCTATTTTTCCTCCTTGAATTTGGTGTTCACTTCCTTGTGAACAAGCTTTTTATTGATCGAGGAAGGTCGGCCGCCCTTCCTGTCTCTATTTTATTTATCGTCAATGGAGTAGAATATTTAATAGTTTTTTTATTTTTTTTCAATGTTTTTTAAAAATGGCAGGATCGAGGAAATGTCTTGTGATGCTTGATGGTTTTCCGCTAGTGTTTGATCATATACTTCTTTGCGAAGAATTTGTATATCTTTTGGGGCTTGTATCCCAATTTTTACTTGATCGCCTTTATTTGCAATGAT
Source organism: Niallia sp. 01092 (assembly GCF_052318935.1). Classification (NCBI taxonomy): domain Bacteria; kingdom Bacillati; phylum Bacillota; class Bacilli; order Caryophanales; family Bacillaceae; genus Niallia; species Niallia sp. 01092. The sequence goes on from NZ_JBQRKO010000016.1 coordinate 78,913, forward strand.
GGTAATTTCAATATCGTCTCCGATTTTAATGACTTCGCCTTGTTTTCGTGTTAATACAAGCATATCATCACCCCTTTGAGCTAATTGGCATTTTATTTGGAAAAATAGGGTGTTTCGTTTCATAGTTTGAGTTGTTAAGAATAACTTGCATTGCCTGATTATTTTTTGCATTAATAATAATAGGTGCCTGGAAATTAGCGGTTGTTTTTTCAAACGGATCCTGTACCGTTAAAATGCTGTATACTACAACATCCTTTTCCTCTTTAATCTCCAATACTTCAATTACATAATTATCCAATTCAATATCATAGGTAGGATCGAAATCGAAAGGATTGGAAATAACAAATGCTAAGGATGCTGTCTTCGCTGATTGCATGGCAGCAAATCCGCCATCATCGGATAGTGGCAAAATAATAAACTGGGTTTCATCTGGAAAACCTGGAATTCCTTTTGTAAAAGAAAGTATCTCGTCTTGATTTATCGCTATTTTCCCATGATATTTTGTATCAATTTTCACTTTTATTACCACCAATCTTTTTTAATATTATTCACAGGAAGAATACTAAATAATTCACTATGATGTTGAAAAAGCTATCCAAAATGGATAGCTTAATGTAGAAAATCCAGCAGCGTTCTTTGAATTATTTTGGCTCCAACTTGTAATGCTGCATTATGAATAAGCTGTTGTGATAATAAATTGCTGGTTGCTTCTTCAAAATCAATATCTTCGTTTTCAGAAACTGTTTTTTTGGCAACGACTTCTTGTTGTGTTAACCGGCTTTCTACCATTTCCGCACGATTCATTTGGGCACCTAATTGTGATCTTGTTGAAATCACGTTATTCATATACTCATCTATGGAATCAAGTGATTTCGTAATTTCTTTGCCAGCAACATCTGGGTTCGTTATCATCTTTTTGATTGCTTCCATTCCACTAAACATATCAATCGAAAATGCTTCATTGGAGATGACATTCACTGGGATTGATACCCCTTTTGACACTTCTAATAATACCCGATTTGAATTAGTCGATACTGCTGTGTTTTTAGAAATAATGATATCGCTACTTTGAAGTTTTTCTTGATTAGTAGTTGTTTCTCCATCTTTATACGGTAATGCTTCTTGATAAGTGTGAGTAATTTCACCTGCTGGATCATTAAACGAAATAGTGTCTCCCTTTTTATCTTTGTATACATTATTAGTACTATCAAATGTAAATGTGTTTCCTCGATAATTAATGACATACTCAGAAGGTATAATTGTATTATTAGTTAAACCAGTTTGAAAAGCACTATATTCCATATCCATTTGGTTTAAATTAATAGGAGAGTTAGATGTATTCGTACCATTATAAATATATTTTTCTCCTACTTTTGTTTCAGCTAATGTTACCATATGCTGTTGTAAAGTGGTCATTTCATTGGCTATATTGTTACGTGCTGTTTTATCATATGTATCATTGGATGCTTGCACGGTTAATTCTCTAAATCTTTGCAAAATCTTTGTTGCTTCATCTAAAGTGGAATCCGCATTTTCCATCCAATTATACCCTTCATTTAAATTGCGTTGGTATTGTTCTACTTCTACTACTTCTGTACGATAACGCATGCCCTTCATTGCTACTACCGGATCCTCAGAAGGCTTCGTAATTTTTTTTCCTGTTGTAATCTGATCGGATAGTCTTTGTAATTCAGAATAGCTTTGACTAATATATTTTATATTATTATTCGAAAGCATGGATTGAGTTACTCTCATATATTTGCACCTCCTAGTTTAGTTTATCGTCCGCCTACGCCCATACCATTTATTATTTTATCCAGCATTTCATCTGCAATCGTAATCATTCTTGCTGCCGAATTATACGCTTGCTGATATTTCATTAAATCTATCATTTCTTCATCAAGAGACACACTGCTTACAGACATACGCGTTTGCTCAACGGAGTTTTTTAAGATACCTGATGTTTTTTCCATGCGATTTGCTTCTGATGCCTGCTCACCTAGTTTTCCTATCATTCCTTGATAAAAGGATTGTACGTTTGTTAGAGTACCGCCAAAAAGAAGACTTTCATCCTTTACTTTTGCTAATCGTAATGCATTCGTACCGTTTCCACTTGATGCTTCTGTTGCAGCTGCAATATTCTCCGCATCTTCTAAAATGTCATTCGATAACTTTAAGGTTGCTGCAGCACCTTTTGGATTATTAGCAGTTATCGTACTATCAGTGAATGTAAAAAAATCAATATCTCGTTCTGCGCCCGTTTGAATTTCATTTAAACTATAACCACTTCTATGTACTTCATTAAAGGTTTGTACAAAAGTTGCAGCCATTTGATCTAAATCTGCTAATAAATTATTAAAGATTCCTTTTGTATCATTACCATCCAAATATCCATAACCCTCTATTACACCCTTAAGCTTACCTTGAGAATTTAAATCTGAAAAATCATTGATAGTATATAAGCCAGTTGCAGAATCTGCTTCTGTATTAGTACTGATTCCTTCAAATTCATTTGTATCGGTTGGTTCATTGCTTAATTTAAAGAATTTAATTGCTGTTACTGGACTATCCAATTGCACATGATCCTGATATTGAATATGAATACCATTTGCTGTTTTAGTAGCAGCATCCACTAGCTTGATAGGTTGTCCATTAGAATCTGTTAATACATCCCCTTCTGGTGTAGCCATGAAAATATCATATAGACCTTCTGCACTTGCAGTAGCTAATCCTCCGCTAGACTTCGTTTCTATTTTAATATTCACCATGGAAGATAGTTCATCTACTAACCTATCCCTTTCATCATATAAATCATTGGGCAAATATCCATTTGGCTCCACGGCGCCAATTTGTTTATTTAACTGATTTACTTGCTTTAATATACTATTTACATTATCCTGTGTGTTATCTAGTGTATTTCTATTATCCTTCTGGATTGCCTTTAAGGAAGAATTCATATAATGAAATGATTCCACTAAATGAGAGCCTCTTTCTCTTACTACTCTTCGGGCACCATCATTTTCTGGTTCTGTAGCTAAGTCTTGTAATGAATTCCAAAATAAATCCATACTATTTGAAAGTCCAGTATTAGATAATTCATCCATAACATTTTCCATTTGGGACAGCATATCTGCTTTTGATTCCCAGTAACCCATTTTACTTGTTTCTTTTCTATACTGCATATCTACAAAACTATCTCTTATTCTTTGTATTTGATCAGCACTTACACCTGTACCTAACTGCCCCGGCATCTTGGGACTGTTCATTGCTACTGCTGGATAGGATTCTGTTGTCGTTAAATTAACACGTTGTCTTGTGTAGCCTGGTGTATTCGCATTAGCAATATTATGTCCTGTCGTGGAAATTGCAAGTTGCTGAGTTGTCAGCGCACGCTTAGCCGTTTCTAATCCATGAAAGGTCGAAACCATTTATTTTCCTCCTAAACCTTTGATTCAAAACTAGAATATCCTTCTGTTTCATATGAATTTTTTTTCATCGGTCGTTCATAGTTATACGTTTCAATACTAGGTTTTAATAAATCTAATGAAACCTGAACAAACTGTAGTGATTGCTGCAGTAATTGCTGATTTGTTTCATTTTTATTTTTCAAATCTTTAATTGTTTCTTCTAGTTGTTGTTTTAATTGTATAAGTGTTTCACTATCTTTTTCTTCCGACTGTTTTATCACGTCATTTAATGTTATATCATTTTCTCTCTGCAAATAACCTTTTGAGAATATACGCAGATCTTGATCTTTATTTTGAATCAATTTAATCAATTTTTGTTCTTTGCTCATTATTGATTTTAAAAAATCCATATCCCCACGAATAAGTACATCTGTTTTTTCAGTTGCAAGTTCTAATAAATTTTCATGCAGTAGGTTTAAATCTTTTAGCGTATTGGCAATCGCTGCTACATGCAAAATTGCTCCTCCTAATTATCCTTTTTCCAAAAGGACAGTATTTTCTTTGCAACTGTTGTTGCGTCTATTTCGTAATGTCCATTGTTAATTTGATTTTTTAATTCCTGTATTTTTTCCTGTCGACCTTCCATTCCATTACTTTCTTGCAGTTTTTTTGCCTCTTGTGAAATTTCTACCTTATCCTGACGTTTTATACTTTCGGCAGCCTCATTTTTTTCTATTTGTTTTTTATATGGATTTAAATTCACTCGATTATAATGATTGATTTTCATTTTTTCACCCCCAAAATACCTTATTAAAAAGACCGAATCCAATTTATATTTAATTATTCATGTTTTAAGTACTATTCCGCTATTTACTTTATCGGTTAAAATGATTTAAGTTAAAGAAAAAACTATTATTTTTTAGAATTTAGACGTATATTCCTATTATGCGTTTTATTCTAAATAATAGTCCTCATACTTAATGACCATTTTATGCTGAAATACAAAAAACAACATAGAATTTTCTATGCTGCTTACTATGTGTAAATATTAATTAAAAGCCCTCGGATTTCACCGACGGAACCTAAAATATCTAAACCGCTTTTTTCTTTATCTAATAGTGTATTGGTTAGATCTACTAGTTTTTTATCCACTTCTTTAACAATCTTATAAATTTTTGTTCTTCCTCTTCGATTGAAACCACTTTGTTCTTCCAGTTTCAATGCATTATTAACGGCCTCTTCCATAAAATCTTTAACCATTTTTTTATATTTACGCAAATCATCAACGGTCCGATTTTCTGCTAATTTCTTCCCTTGCCCTTCTATATCTTCGACTAATTTTGTCAGTTTTTCGTGCACCATTTGCTGCCGATTTTTCGACATCACTTCTTGAAAGGAAATACTTTCCGTCGGCGTCTTATCCTTGCTCTTTATCTTTTCTGTACTTGCTCTTGAAACCTTTTGTACTTCCAAACAAACCCCTCACTTTGCAATAAGATCCGTACAGTATCTTCTATATATTCTAACATAAAAATTCACTAAAGAAGCTAGTCCAACTATTTCTAGGACTAGCTTCGGTTTAATTAAGATTGTAATAACTGTAAAACACCGTTTGGTAATTGATTTGCTTGAGCTAACATAGCTTGAGCAGATTGATTAAGAATATTATTTTTCGTAAACTCAGTCATTTCTTGTGCCATATCGGTATCACGAATTCTTGATTCAGCAGATGTTAAGTTCTCATTCGTTACTTGAAGATTGCTGATTGTATGCTCTAGTCTATTTTGAGTAGCCCCAAGCTTTGATCGAGTTGCTGATATTTGATTAATGGCTTGGTCAATATTAAACACTGCCTTACTTGCACTTTCGTTAGAAAGCACATTCAATCCATCGATGCCAAGTTTTACTGTACTTAGTTGAGGTACATCAATTTGCACATTTTGATTCGTGTTCGCACCAATTTGGAATGTTAATGCTTTGTTTGTTAAGTCAAACTGAGAAGCACCTTGTTTAGCATTTGCTCCAAATTCCAATTCTAATCCGCCATGAGTAATAATTCCATTTCTAGTAGTTAATTCTTTTTCAAATGTAATTGGCGTTTTTGTTCCATCTCCATTCACTTTTGAAACGGATACTTCCATTTTATTTTCAATTTGAATTTTTGCTGTGCCAGCTTGAGTGATTTTACTTGTATCAACTAAAATACTTTTTCCTGTTTCTGCTCCGATTGATTTAAATGAACCGTCTTCACCTATTTCGGAAGCCAATTTACCTAATGAAAATCCATTTGGGTCAAACACTTCAACTGTAGCACTCATTACACCGTTAGCATCTTTTTGAATACTTGAAGCAACTAGAGTGTATTCTCCAAGACTTAAATCACTTGGCTGCACATCAAAAGTACTTGATCCTTCTGTTACTACAGCAGGGTCAAAATTCCAAGAAAATCCACCGATTTGCAGCTTACCATTTTGCAAATCAACATTTGTTTGCGGGTATATAGCAGGGCTAACTGTCGTACCATCTACATTCAATTTTTCAATTGTAATATCAGCAGTTGCTTGTACATGAAATTTTGTTTCTCCGTTGCTTGTAATTGTATTGGCTCCAATTGTAAATTTCGGATCGGTACCAAATACAACATCTGCATCCAGTGCTTGATCAGTACCAGAGTACAATTCATTATTATTCGCATCTAAAATTTGAACATCCGCTGTGATAGGTGTACCCGAAGAATCGAAATTTGATACTTTAATAATGTAATCTCCACCAACTGAGTCTGTCGCACTGTCAATAGTAATATCAGTATTAGGATTAACCCCTGTTGTTGATGATCCAATCAAAGTTGGAGGTGTTACGAAATCTTTGTTTGCTACTGTTACTTTATATGTTCCATTTTCATCTTTCACGCCTGAACCTACTGCAACTGGAGAATTCCCTAAATTTGTTTTCACTAACTCTCCGTCTTTATACGTTCCTACCATAGGCATCTGAAGTACTGATGAATTACTTACACCAGCACCAGGCTGATTTAACGTGTATGTTAATTTCGGTTGAGATTCTACCCTAACCTCATATCTTCCTGTCGCAATAGATGGATCTACCACTGTTGGAACTTGTTTAATATTTGTTTTTTCACTTTCACCAAGAATATATTGTGTATCAACAGCACTTGAACCATCAAGAAGTTTACGTGTATTAAATTCAGTTTTCGCAGCAATACTATCAACCTCTTTAAGAAGTTGATCAATCTCCAATTGAAGAGATTCGCGATCTGAATCTGTGTTTGTATCATTTGCTGCCTGTACCGATAATTCACGCATACGTTGCAGCATAGAATGTACTTCATTCATTGCTCCTTCTGCTACTTGCATGAGAGAAACACCATCTAAGGAGTTGCGTTCAGCCATTGACAGACCTTTGATTTGTGAACGCATTTTTTCTGAAATTGCTAGTCCTGCTGCATCATCGGCTGCTCTGTTAATTCTAAGTCCTGATGATAATCTTTCTAAGTTTTTAGAAGTGTTAAATTGGTTTTGGTATAAATTGCGGTAGGCATTTAAAGCTTGAATATTGTGATTGATTTTCACTATATAATTCTCCTTTTAAAGTTTAATTACCATTGATTGGTCATAATATTTTTTTCATATGCTTGTGTTTTATGGCGAAGTCCTACATTTATTTTTGATTTATTTTTCATTCCAGCATTCCATGTGGTTAATAGTTCTTCTACTATTTTCTGCACTTCTTGGATGATGGTTATATCTTTTTTTAAATTTGCTTCAATAAGTTTTTCAGCTATATAGTTATATAACATGTCTAGTTGATCGGCAATAATCCCCGCCTCATAATTAAGACCTGCGCCAAGTCTCCAGACAATATCATTTGCTTTTTTTAATTTTAGATTAGCAACAACATAGTCTGTACTAGAAATGTTTTCGATTGCTTCTTCTAAGTTGGTTAAACATGCTTCATATAATAAAGCAGTTATTTCTTGTGGAGATTTTTGAAATATTACTGCCTCACTAATAGGGGTAGACACGAAATTTACACCTCCAAACAATTATCTGTTTTTTTATCGACATTTTCGGTTATATCTTTAATAGTTTTTCTCCATTTCTTCTATTAAAAGCAAAATCTCTGCAATCACGGAATACAATTGAGGAGGAATACTATCTCCTAAGTCCATATCTAATAGGTTTGCTACAAGAGAAGAGTCTTCTTGCATATGAATATTATTTTTTTTTGCTAATTCGATAATTTGTTGGGCAACTACCCCTTTACCTTGAGCTATAACTGTTGGTGCACTATTTTTATTTTCGTACTTTAACACTGCAGCTACTGATCCGTTTTTCTCGAATCTCCTTTTCTGATTATAGTACTTCATCATACTCATATTTGTAAGTCCACTCCTTTCTCTTGTAAAATTGCATTTTTACTAGGTGTCTTTTCATTCGCTGATTCATGAGAACCTTTGACTTCGGTTGTCATTTTTGTAAATTGGATATTTTGAACATAGTAGCCAATATCCTGTAATCGATTAATGGCTATATTAGCTAGTGGTGTCATTTTTGACTGAAATCCTTCTGAATCATTTTTAACCGTAATAGACAAATTTCTGTCTGTCGCATTCAACAGAATCCCTACATCCCCTAATTTCTTTGTTTCTAGTAAGAAATAGAGACTACAGTTTTCCCAATCTACTTGCTCACCTTGTGATTTCGAATGAATAAAAACTTGAATATTTTCACTCTTTTGCCCTAACAGCATCGGTAAATTAAACACCATACTTTGAAGCTGATTGGGAGGGTCCTGCTTACTTAGCAATTGTTGTCCAGTAATATTATGTAAAGCCTGCTCTGCCTGTTTTGCTAATTGTTCATTTCCTTCATCTGAGCCATTTACTAGCTTTAGCAGCGTTGACTTTAAATTTTCTTCTTGTGTCGGAATATTGGACACTAGTGAACTTGCTAAATCACTTTCTCTATTTAAGCCAAGTGAACGTATTTTTTCATATAAATGTCTTGGTGATGGTTCCTCTCCTGCTACTCTATAATCGGAGCCAACATGTGCTGCTTGCTTTAATAAATTTTTCACTGGAGAATCCTGTTCTAAAAATTGACTTTCTTTTGAAACATAATGGAATATTTTTTGTTCCGACGGTTTATATTGAATTTTCTCCACCATATTTTTCACTTCTGACACTATCTTTGCCGCTTCACTTGTATTTCCTTTTGACAGCAGTTTTTTTGCTTCGGCTAATTGCGAGCTGGCTTGCAATAATTGCTTTTCGGTCCGCATATCTGCATATAACATCATGTCACTTTTTAAAATAGCATGATCCAATTTATTAATCGTGTTTTCTAAAATCTTCGTTGTTTGTGGAATGGATGCCTTTTTTAAATTCTCCATTAATCTTTGTGCACTATCTAAATTTCTATAAATTTCTCTTTTTATATCTCGGAACTGTTGCGTAGTTTCTGCTAATTTTTGCGAAATTTTTGTTACTAATATATCTTTAGATAATATCCCCATTGCTAGAAGTTGATTATTCCACTTTTGTTCATCTAATGCTGACTCGTTTTTTGTACTTTTCTGGATGACATCTGGATTCTCTTGCTGAATATTTTGTTCTATTTCTGAAAGCGCATCTGCTATATGATTCCTAGATGCGATTTCTCTACCTTTATTGTTTAATTGCAATGATTCATCAATTGCTTGTTCGATTTTGTTTATTTTTTCTGCATTAAAATTTTCGTTCTTTTTAAATTCAGTCTTCACTAGATTTAATGCTTGCTCAAGATTAGGTTCTGTTTGTAAATGTTTAACTGCTTGTTTTATTGTTTCTATTTGCCCTTGAGCTTGCGATATATTTTTGGGCTGTATCGGTAAAGTTTTTTCCTCTATTGGTTCACTCGAAATTCCCGGTAATGTTGGACTAATTTTTTGTTGTAATTCAGTTACTGCACTTACTATTCGTTTCTTAGCTGCCTCATTTAATTGTTCTGACTGATTCATCACTTGAGAAATTTGCTTTACTATTTCTTGATTTATATTTTTATTTGAAGCAACCGTCTCTAAAATAGCATTACGGACTTGGTCAATTGACTGCCCATCACTTACTTGATTTATTAATTGTTTTATTTGATTCGCTGTCTGACCACGTCCAACTGCTTGTTGCGTATTATGATTAACGATCTGTTCTGCGTTGCTAAGTGCCTTTTGTAGTTTATCAAAACCAGCACTTTCATTTCCCACTAGCTGTTGGATGGAAGCATCCCTTATTGCTTGTTCTACTTGTTTTAATATTTCTGTCGGCATCTTTGGATTCAACACAATCGATTCTCTTACCGTTTGGATCGCCTTTTGTAGGATTGGTTCTTGTTTCAATTGTTCCTTTACTTGTGCAAGATGATCTTGTATTTGCTTTGGTTGGTCAACAGTTTGATTCTTTCCTGTTCCTAGTGAAGAAACCTCTGTCTCTGCTTTCGTAATCGCTTGAACTAGTTTTTCTCGGCCTGCCGCTTCATTTCCTACACGCTGTTGGATGATCGCTTCACTCACTGCTTGTTCTACTTGTCGAACTACTTCCGTTGGTATCTTAGAATTTGAGAGAATCGTCTCTCTTACCGATTGAATTGCCTTTTGTAGATTTGGTTCTTGTTTTAGTTGACTAGTTACTTGCTTTAATTCATTTTGAATCTCTTTATATTGCGTTTGATCTGTATTCTCTTTAAATAAAGGTTCTATAGTGGATAGTGCATTAACTATTCTATTTTTCGCTATTCCTTGTAATTTTTCAGAATCCTTTACAGCTTGAATAACTTCTTGTATATCTTCTTTAGAAATGAAAGGATTATTTAATAACTTTCCTTTTACCGTTTCTATTACTTTGGTCGGATCTTGCTCCCTATTTATTAACGAACTCACTTCTTTGATGACATTATTTAAAATCGTTTTCTGTTGATCTATATTACTTTGCAAATCTTTGCTACCCATATCAAGTTGATAGATTGGATTGGGTTTAACATCTTGCTGTTTCACTGATTCACTTTGAAAATTAGGGTCCATTTTTCTGGCAATAGAATCTATCACATCATTTAACGGCTCTCCATTAAGCGCCTCATGAATGGAAACTAAATTTTTATTTGTGACTTCAAGATTTTTGTTAACTAATGCTCTAATCGCAACAAGCTTTGATTCAAATGTTCCTTTTTCATTTCCAAGGAAACTAGAAATTTGTGATAAGGCTTCTTTATTTACTGGATTATTTTTTCCTAAAAGAGTAATTGCTTTTTTTAGTTGTTCCGTTTTTTCTGTAGAGAGATTTAAACTTTGTATCAACTTTTCTTGATTATCACTTAAAGGACGAGCCACTGTTTCAGGTGGGGTTGATTTCACTCTTATTTCCGAGTTATTTACATCTGTTATTTGTACCGATATTCTATTTTCTGTTGGAATTTCATGATCAAACTTTACCTGAACCTCTTTTCCTTTTATTTGAAGGACCGCTTCATTATCTGATAATCTTGATTTAATCTGGGCATTATACGTTTCACCTTTAGATAACTCAATCGTTTTTTCACTCATTGATAAACTATTTGTAAAGGGGGGTTGATTGGAAACCTGCATATTAACACTCCCGTAAAGTACATTCTATATTTATATATATCGGAGAAATAAACTTGAGTTTTATTACCGATATACAAAATAGCTCTTATTGCTTATTAAAAAACAAATAAAAGTAATAAAAGAATCTTTAAATATGACTCTTTTATTACTTTCTTTTATCGATTCTTTTTATTTATTGCTCGATATGCATCATCTTTTTTCCGATTTGCTATTTCTTGTTTTCTCTCTTCTTCCACTTCCAATTTTTTTAAGTCCGTTCTTACTTCGTCTAAACAATTGGAACATAATTTCCCTTCTCTAATTTTTGCACCACACTTCGCACACGGATACCCCAAATTGGGAAATTGAGCGAGCTTTATTCTGCCTTTTTTAATAAATTTATAAATGAGTGAACGCTCAACGCCGGTTGCTTCGACTACTTCATCCATTTCTGCGGTTCTATTTTGTTTTTTGCGGATAAATTGATATACCCTTTCATAATCTGCTTCTTCTTGTTTCCAGCATTTTTGACATATATCTCTTAAATTATTTACTACATATACATCGCCGCATTTTGGGCAATTAGCCAATTCAGCCATTACCGCATTCCCCACTTTCGTCCTTTTTTACCGTGCAATCGTAAAAGAAGTGACAGATTTTGCTCCTGCCTCCTTTAAAACCTTTGCAGCCTTTCTCAACGTTGCTCCTGTAGTATATATATCGTCCACTAATACAATATTTTGAGCGATTATACTCTCTTCCGCTGTCAATTTAAATATCGGCACCGTTTCCAACCGTTCTTCTCTTGTTTTTTTCGATTGTTTCTCGCTATGTACTCTCGTAAGGATATTATGCACTTGAACATTATTTACTAGTGCTTCTGCCTGGTTAAATCCTCTTTCATACAGTCTCTCTTCACTTAGAGGGATGGGCACAATCATTTTATCTGCAAATAAGTCTTTCGGTAAAAATAATGAAAATGCTCCAGCTATTTCGTAATCTCCACGATATTTAAAACGCGCGATCACCTCTTTTAAAAAATCATTGTATAAAAACAGCGAGGTGTTTTGCTCTAATACGCCTTTCCATTTCGGATTCTGTTCCCATCTCCAGCAATCATTGCATCTTTTCTCTTTTATAAAAACATCATCTAAATCAGCAAGAGGACGGCTGCAGATGATACAGCGCTCTCCTTCAATAAAAGCTAATTTATGTTTGCAATCATCACATATATAATAAGAAGGTTCTCGTGAAAATAAATAAGTCCAATTAAAAACAGGTGTTACTTCCGTTAAACAAATCGCACAGTGCATCCTATCCGACCTTTCATAACAGCAGCCCTTTTTCTTTTGCCTCTTTATTACTTTGTAAAATTTGCTTTCTTGCCCCTACCATACTGTTCGTTTTTCCGTAATGAAAAAAGGTAATATTCCCTGTTGGGTATTCTTTTTTTCTGCCAACCCTGCCGGCAATTTGTATAAGTGCGCTTTCTGTAAAAATTTCGTTCTCTGCACCAATTACAGCAACATCGATATTAGAAAAAGTCACGCCTCTTTCCAAAATGGTGGTCGTAATCAGAAGGGATAATTCTTTATTACGCATTTTTTGCACTTTTTCTTTTCGCAATGGATCTTCTGCATGAACCGTTTCTATCTTTGTTGTTAATGGTGCGAAGACAGATTTTACGTTTTTCATATACGCAATTTTTGGGATAAAAAGAAGCACTTGTTTATTGGAATGAAGGCGTCTTTCTACCCACTCTATAACTAATTTTGGAAGTCTTCCTTTCTGTAGCTGCTTCTCCCAGTTTCCACACCATAGGAATTCTGGTACGGGAAGAGGTCGCTGATGAAATCGCGCCGGAATGGTGACATAATTTATTTTGTTTTGCTGGCATTTCTTTCTCCAACTTGCATCAGGGGTAGCGGTTAAATAAATCATGGTGGAGGTTGGTTTTCGTGCGTTGTGCACAGCGAATTGCAGGGATTGATCAACAGAATAAGGAAATGCATCCATTTCATCCAAAATCACAAGATCAAATGCTTGTTTAAAACGGAAAAGCTGGTGTGTTGTACTGATGGTCAGTGGACTGTATCGATGGCGGTCTTCGCTGCCTCCGTATACTGGAAGTACGCGAATATCAGGAAAAACTTCTTGTAATCTTGGCGCCAATTCCAACACGACATCTGTTCTTGGTGTTGCGATACAAACTCGTTTGTTTTGCTGTAAAGCTTTTTCGATTCCTTTAAAAAGTATCTCAGTTTTCCCTGCACCACATACGGCCCATACTAAGAGATCTGATTGTTCGTCTATTATCTGCTCCATTTTTGCCGATGCTACTTGTTGCCCTTTAGATAAAGTTCCTTCCCATTCAAGTTGAACGGCAGCAGTATTTTGGTCGATAGTGAGACCAGTCCAACTGATTAGCGGTGTGCACTCACTAATTCGGCCCATCATGATACAGTTTCGGCAATAGTGGCAAGTTTCGTTGCAGCGGGAACAAAGGAAGGAAGCAAACAGATGTTTTTCCGTATTGCCGCAGCGATTGCAAAGATAAGTGGATTTTTGTTTTACGATGCCTTTGTTGTAAGAACAATAACCGTTTACGTAATGGTCTTGGATTTCTTCTAAAGGAAATAAGAGTTCATCGAGAAGGAGTTGTTTTCCTTGTAGTGTGGATTGCAAAGTGGGATTGAATGAGTAGTTAGGATTGGTGGGCTGCTGCGGCGGTTTGGGGATGTCGCTGATTCTTGTAGAATTTTTTACATCCATTGTTGGCTGGAGTATATTATTGGTGGTAATGAATCGCAATTTTTACTTTCCTCCTAATAATTTATTTAACTGTTTAATCGACAAATAGTACTCATTTCCTTTTCCCTTACGACAACTTTTGGTGGTCACAGATTTTATTACCCTTGTTGCCAAGTATGCTGAACCTATTTGTAAAAATTCTCTTACTTCTTGATTCGTAATGGTTTCTCCAAATATATAATAATAATCTATTAACGTATTAATATGAGCTTTTTTACTTTTTGAATAACATTTTGGGCAGTACCAATTAGCATTTACTCTGCTCATTTGAAGAGAACCACAATTTTCACATATGACTCCTTTTTGTATGTCTTCTTTTTTAAGATTATATTTGGTTAGAATAGATGAATTTAAAGGGGTATTTTTCTTTTTTATAACTTTGATGGTATTTTTTAATTTATGTTCGTCTAGTGTAGGGGTAGAAATTGAATTAGAAATCTCCTCTATTCGAAAAGGAAGGGATTCACGATGAATAATTTTTTTGGTAAATGGTGAGTGAGGATTGCTTATTCGGATTAAGCTTGCAGGGTTGCTAATAACAACAAATCCAAAAATCGGTATAGAGATATGTGGCTTTAGCCATTGTTTCAATTGTGATTCTATTCTTTTTAATTGTGTTAGGGGATCTGCAAAAGCACTGTCCTTTCCTTCTTTCGTACGAATTAATTGATTAAATTCTGTATCAAAGTACAATTCACCAGCTATATTTTTCACTTCTAGGATAAGAAAATACCTGGTCGTAAGAATTAATACATCGATTTGAAAGTAGTTTTTCCCATCAAATAATCGTAAATCATGTAAGATATAGTACTCTTTTTCTGATAAAAAACTTAATACAAACGCTAATGATTTTTCACCATGGTATCCGGCTAATATTTTCTGTAAATCTGATTGTATGAGGGGAATTTTTTCATGCATTGGAGTTATTCTAGCTAATAGAGCTTCCGTTTTAGAAACGAGGAGAGGAATTTCGAGGTTTTTTATGATCATTAAATCACTCCTATATCATTTTCTCCTCTGATAAATTCAATAAAAGGCTTCTAAAATCCTCTTTTTAGTAAGAAGTTTTTTCTAATTTTATTGGATTTTGCAGTATTGTTGCAATTTCGGCTGTTTTTGTTGCAGTTTTTAAGGATATTGTTGCAGTTTTAGCAGTTATTATTGCGTTTTTTTCGATATAGCTACTTTTCGACAAAAAACAGCTTTTTTCTACACAAAAAAAGAACCCCCAAACAGGTTCTCTCCCCAATCTACAGCTTCTTCACCCAACCAATCCCCATTGCACCTTCGCCTAGATGTGTTCCGATTACGGCTCCAAAGTAGCTGATGGTGAAATCGATATTCGGATATACTGCCGCTAGTTCTTGTTTCCACGCTTCTGCTTCTTCTTTGCGGTTTGCGTGGATAATCACTGCTTGGTAGCTTTCTCCGTTTGTTGCTGCTGCAAATAATTCGGTCATTCTTTTTATCGCTCTTTTTTTCGTTCTAATTTTTTCAAATGGAACAATTACATTATTGGAGAAATGAAGAAGCGGCTTCATTTGGAGCAAGCTTCCAATCAATGCTTGAGCACTAGACAAGCGACCTCCGCGCTGAAGATGGCTTAAATCATCTACCATAAAATAAGCATGACCCGTTTGCTTTAACTCCTTCAATATTGGCATTATTTCGGCTGCCGACTTTCCTGATTGTGCTAGTTTTGCAGCTTCAATTGTATAAAATCCTTGAATCATACAGCTAATTTCACTATCAAAAGCATATACCGTAATTCCATCGACCATGGTTCCGGCAGAAACTGCTCCTTGATACGTACCACTAATGCCACTTGATAAATGAATACTAATTACTTCATCATAATCTACAGAAAGTTTCTCAAAAAGTTCTACAAACTTTCCAATCGGTGGTTGTGAGGTAGTTGGAAGGTTGTTTGTTTTCACCTTTTCATAAAATTCATCCGCATTTAAGTCGATCTCTTCTTCATAAATGTCATTCCCCAGCACTACGGTTAAAGGAATAATATGT
Source organism: Niallia sp. 01092 (assembly GCF_052318935.1). Lineage (NCBI taxonomy): Bacteria > Bacillati > Bacillota > Bacilli > Caryophanales > Bacillaceae > Niallia > Niallia sp. 01092. Next base: position 94,764 of record NZ_JBQRKO010000016.1, read on the forward strand.
ATATTGTGAAGATTTCTTACTTCTTTTGGAATATATGCAGTACTATCAGTAACAATCGCTGTTTTCATGCAAATAATTACCTGCCTTATTATTTCGGTATTATATGTTCATTCTATCTAAAAGAAAGTTGGTTTGCATTATATTCGACGCAAATAATGAATAATTTATCTATCAGTAATTCGCTTCTTGTTTATTTATTACATTAATATTTCTTCTTTTTATTTCTTCCACCAAAATTCCAAGAAATTCTGGTTCTAACTTTAAAGATACAGCTAGGTGATAAGCATGTAATAATTCAGCATTTGATAGATTTTTTATTCCACTCAACGCAAACACTCCTATCCCTTATCTTTATGAATAGTTTGCCTTAAAATGATTCATATTGCAAAACTATTGAATTGTCATTTTTCACTAAAAGTTCACTTTTCCCCCCAACCTATTTGCCATTTTTTATAATAAGGCTCTGTTAAACTTGCCTGTTGATTTCCGTACCAGGCGTTCGCTTTCCGCGGGCGGTCCAGGAGCCTCCTCGGCGCTTTGCGCGTGTGGGGTCTCCCTCTGACTCGCTTTTCCCGCAGGAGTCTCACGCCTTCCACTCCCAATCAACATAGTGCCAAAATCAACAATGAGCTTTAACATAGCCTATAATAAAATATAGGTAGTGTCATCTCACTGTCGGAACATGTATATTGTATTGTATCGTTTCTTTCAAAAAATAATCATTACAGAACAAAAGCGCAAGCGCCTTGAATAGCTCTGAAGAAAAATGTTCACATGACTCAAAAAGTGCTTTTTACTTTTAGAGGCATGGGGTTATTTTTCACAAGAGCTAGGCGCTGGAGCTGGATGCGGACACAACCGCCAAGTTATCCACAATCCCATTTCGTTTATAACTTCCTGGACGACAAGAAAAAATGGCGCCCTAATAGGGACACCATTTTTATCGAACCTCTACCCAGCCATTTTTTATTGCAAAAACAACTGCTTGTGTTCGGTCATTTACATTCATTTTTTGTAAAATATTACTTACATGGTTTTTTACTGTCTTTTCACTAATAAATAAAGCTTCTCCAATTCCTCTATTGCTTTTGCCGTCTGCAAGAAGCTGCAATACTTCACACTCGCGACGTGTTAATAAATGAAGAGGCCGTCTGATTTCAACCGCTTGCACATAATGATCATTATGGCCTGACTCTTCTAATGCTAATCGACGATATTCATTTACTAAGTTATGTGTAACTTTTGGATGTAAATAGGATCCACCGTCTGCAACTACTTTCACTGCGTCAACTAATGCATCCGCATCCATTTCCTTTAACAAGTAGCCGCTAGCGCCTGTTTTTAATGCATGTGTAACATAATTTTCATCATCATGAATAGATAGAATTATTACTTTTGTATCTGGAAATTTTTCTAAAAGCAGTTTAGTAGCTTCTACCCCATTTATTGTAGGCATATTAATATCCATGATCGTTACATCTGGCTCGTATTTTTCCACAAGTTCTACTGCTTGCGTTCCATCATATCCTTCTGCCACAACATCAAAACTTGATTCAAAATCTAAAATACGTTTTACTCCTTCTCTGAACAATTGATGATCATCTATAATGACAATTTTTGTAGTCAATTGTTTCGCCTCCCTTTTTTCTCTCTTCTTTAATTTTGAACGGGAACATTTATCATCACAATCGTTCCATTTCCTGGCTTTGTATCAATCGTTAACTCGCCTTTAAGCAATTCTACTCTTTCTTTCATTCCTATTAGTCCAAAAGATTCCGGCTTTTTTTGTTCTTTATCAAAGCCTTTTCCGTCATCTTTAACCATAACAATTACTTGCTCTCTCCGTATTTCTATCTGAACAGTAATCATTTTTGCTTCTGAATGCTTTAATGCATTTTGTACGGATTCTTGAACGAGGCGAAACAATGCTACTTCATATTTGCTAGGCAGCCTTGCTTCCTTCCCAATAGTAGAAAAAGCAATATTTGTAGTTTGATGATACTCTTCAATCGTTTGCAAATATTTTTTTAATGTAGGAATTAGTCCTAAATCATCAAGAGCCATTGGACGAAGATCATATATAATTCTACGGACTTCATACAAGGCATTGCGCACCATTACTTTAAGGCTTTTTATTTCTTTAAACGCCTCTTCTTCGCCATTTTCTTTATATATTCTTTCAATTAAATCCGAACGCATCATCACATTTGCCATCATTTGTGCAGGCCCGTCATGAATCTCTCTTGAAAGCCGTTTTCTTTCTTCTTCTTGTGCCCCTATAATTTTCAACCCGAAATCCTGTTTTTGCTTCGCATCTTCTAACACTTCACCAACTTGCTTTAAATCACTGATTAAATAATTCATTACTACAGCAATTTGCGTTACAAGTTGATCTGCTCGTTCTATCGTTTCATCTAACCCAATTAATCGTCTTTCAATATCATCACGCCGGTTACGATATTGCTTCTCCAGATGACGATTCGTGTTTAAATCCATCTGCAGATTATGGGCCTTTTCATAGGCTTCTCGTACTTCTGATTCAGAATACTCTTTAAAATGTTGGCTTACTTCTGATAACCTTTTCCTAGCAAAACGAGATTGTATCTCCAGCTTGTCACCTTGGTCTATTGTCTGTAGCACCAATGCTTTTATTTCTTTCAACTCTTCTGTTAATGTTTCATAATCTTGTCGACACTGTTCGCCAATCCGAAAGATTTCTTCCTTACTAGATCCGACCGTTTCGATCATTTTTTCTAAAATAAAATCTAACGCTTTTGTGTCAAATTTCTTTATTAGCATATATAATTCCTCCAAAAGGCCGAAAACCCTTCCTGTAACTAGTCTTATTTAAGCGTGACAGTTAAAAAATATATATTAGATTCGTTCATGTTCCTATATGTTTCCCAATTCATTAAGACTTATATCCTATTTTTGTTTTTTTATTATAAGATTAATGATACCGAAAGAACTTTTTTATGGACATGTTGCGAAAGATACTTAGCAAGAAATTCTCTCAGTTAATTTTTCCACAAATATGTGGACGACAATACTACATACTCTTCTAAACGCTTTCTTTTTTGAGTTAAAAAAGAGGACTTTTTGAGCATGGAGTTTTTCTTATTATACCATGGGACACCGTTATGAATATTAAAATTTCATTACAAACACATCAATAATTGAAGTATCATCCATGTCGAATTATAATGAAATAAGGCTGTAAAGAGAAACTTATTACGAAAGCAACATTTTATTATTTTACAATACTTTTTTATTTATAGCAGGCGTTCAAAAGGAGGGCAATCAGAGCGGAGAAGGACCAATGGGCGGAAGTCACAAAGCCTGGAGCGTAAAGCATTGCACAAGGACTGAGTGATAATGCAGCGAAGAGATTTACAAGCCCGGACTTTTTGAACAACCTCTTATTCACGGTTTTACTGAAAGGAGCGATATTTGATGCTTCCTTGCTATCATACTGTACAAGGGTACGGTGAACATGAACTGATTATTCAAAAGTCACGTTTTATTGCACATATCCAAAGAGTTGAAACAGAAGAAAAAGCACAGGAATTTATTCAAGAAATTAAAAAAAAGCATAAAGATGCAACCCATAATTGCTCTGCTTATTTAATTGGTGAACATGATCAAATTCAAAAAGCAAATGATGATGGAGAGCCTAGTGGAACAGCTGGTGTACCTATGCTGGAAGTTTTAAAGAAAAAGCATTTAAAAGATACGGTTGTTGTTGTTACCCGCTACTTCGGAGGGATTAAGTTAGGCGCAGGCGGCTTAATTCGTGCGTATGGGAAAGCCACTTCTGAGGGAATAGCTGCTACCGGTGTGGTAGAAAGAAAATTAATGAGGATTATTAGCACGAGTATAGACTATACTTTCCTTGGAAAATTGGAAAATGAGTTAAGATCCTCTCCTTATCAAATAAAAGAGATTCATTATTTAGAAGCTGTAGAAATAGAAACCTTTATCGAAATAGACCATATTCAAGACTTTAAAGATTGGATAACTGATTTAACAAATGGTCAAGCCATCATCACCGAAAAAGAAGAAGTGTATTTAGAAACCTTATTAGAGGATGTTCAAAAAGGCACCAAATGATAAGCGGCGAGTCTCTTCGTTGGCTTGCTTCTAATTTGTTTCCTTTTTGAACAGGCACTATTATAATATTTTCACATTTCCATCAAAATCCACCATAAAGAAACAAATCACTAGTGTACGATAGGACTATTAGATAGTAGAATAGATATATAACGACTATCTTCGACAAAAATCTATTTAAAGGAGAAATCAATGGCTTCAAATAGAGAAATATATATAAATAAAAAGCGAAAAAGAAAGAAAAGAATCATGACATTTATTCTGCTCCCGTTATTGGTGTTGGCAGTAAGCGGTATTGGCTATGGGGCTTTTCTATATACAAAAGCAAAGTCTGTTATAAATAATTCGTATCAGCCAATTGATAGAGAGTCAAAAAGGGAAACAAAAGTAGACCCAAAAATCGACGATGTATCCATTCTGTTTGTCGGAGTGGACGATAGTAAAAAAAGATCCACCCAATCAGGAAGCACTCGCGCACGATCAGATGCATTAATGCTGGCAACATTAAATGAAAAAGAAAAATCAGTTAAATTGCTGAGTATACCTCGTGATTCTTATGTGTATATTCCGGAAAGAGGATACAGTGATAAAATCACTCATGCCCATTATTTCGGCGGTGTTAGCTCTACAATCGAAACAGTCGAAAATTTATTAGATATACCTGTTGATTATTATGTCAAAATGAATTTTGATGCATTTATGGATATTGTAGAAGCACTTGATGGGATAGAGGTCGATGTGCCTGTTACTTTTTCAGAACAGAATTCAAAAGATAAAAAAGGCGCTATTCATCTAGAAAAAGGACTTCAAACACTAAATGGGGAACAAGCGTTGGCACTTGCCAGAACTCGTAAAATTGATAATGATATTGAACGCGGAAAACGGCAGCAGCTTATTTTAAAAGCAATTATGAATAAAGCTGTATCAGCGAAAGGTATTACAAAATACTCCAGTTTAATGGAGGCTGTCGGTGACAATATGACAACCGATTTATCCTTTAGTGATATTCAATCCTTCTTGGCATATGCAACTGCTGAAAATGGTCTGCAGATTGACAGCTTAACATTGACTGGAAGCGATGGAAACATAAACGGCAAATATATTTATCAGCTTGATGAAACAGCGCTTGAAGAAACAAAGACCATACTGCAAAATCATTTAGGCATTACGAAAAATAATCTTGCAACAGAGAACAATGACACATCGACAGATACTACATCCGATGTTGCAAATGATTCTACAATAAGCGGCGACAGTTAATACCCTATAAAAGAAAAGCTTGAGGAATTCTAAACCTCAAGCTTTTTATTTTTTGGCTGTTTTCTGAAAGTTTGTTGTTTTTGAATAAAATAATAACCATGGCTGAAGCACTAAGCAGCCTGAATACCCGTAGACTCCCGCGGGATAAAAATAACAACACTCTATACGAAAAGAGACTATTTTTTAAATTCGCTCTTTTCCATAAAAAAGCAGCTATTCCTTTATTCAGAATAGCTGCTTCGATTATTTATTTTTTTCTGTTGTATATCGTAAATCATTAAAAAACTTTATTAATGGCTTATAATTTTTTCCTACTAATCCGATTTTCTCTACAAACAATTCGATAATTATGAGCATAATGACAATTAATAAAATAGCTCCCCATACTTTTGCCTGTGAGAAGATTACGGCAACAAGCCCAAAAAATGTTGCCATTGCATAAATGATAATAACCGTTTGGCGGTGGGTAAATCCGATTTTCAACAGACAATGATGAAGATGGGATTTATCTGGTGCTGATAATGGCTGTTTATTAATTAATCTGCGTATGATGGCAAAGAAAGTATCTGAAATAGGTACACCTAAAATAATAACAGGAATAACAAATGAAATTAATGTTACATTTTTAAATCCTAATAAAGACATGACAGCAATGATATAACCGAGGAACAAAGCACCCGTATCCCCCATAAAAATCTTCGCTGGATAAAAATTGAAAAATAAAAAGCCTAAAGTACTCGCTAAAGCGATAGATGAAATAGCAATAACGTAGCCATTCCCCATAATCATTGCCATGCCAGTAATGGTGAACAACGCGATGGATGAAACGCCTGCTGCCAACCCATCTAACCCATCAATTAAATTAATCGCATTCGTGATTCCAACAATCCATAATATTGTGATAGGAATATCTAAAAATCCGAATTGGAGCTGCCCGCCGAATGGAAGGTTGATAAATTCAACTTGCACTCCTCCCCATATTACGACCACCATAGCTGCGATTGTTTGTGCTCCGAATTTAATTTTAGCAGAAAGATTATATATATCATCTAACATGCCAGTAACGATAATAATCACACTTCCTATTAAAATAGGATAATGATACGCTTTATCTGGGTTAATAATTAAAGCTCCTATAACAAAACTAATATATATTGCTAAACCGCCCATACGAGGCATAATTTTTTGATGCACTTTCCTTTGTTCTGGTTTATCCATTGCTCCTAGTTTAAATGCCAATTTTTTCACTAGTGGAGTTAACAAGATGGAACCAAAAAAACATATAATAAGCATTACATAAATCATAAAGAGCCTCCTTCCTGCCCCACTATACGTACATTTCTATACATATGTCTTTTCAAACCTTATATCGGAGTTTATTATAGCACATTCCAAACAAGCTTAGTTGAAAATTTCGTTTCCTTCTTTTACATTTTTATTACAAAAAAAATATATTTTCTTCACTTCCGCTTAACCTTTAATATATAAGACGAAAGAATATAAAAAAAAGTTGCACTAATAGTATAAACAAATTTAATCTTTTTGATTTAAACTGTATTTTTAAAAAAACAACCTTATTTCTAGTCACTAGAAATAAGGTTGTTTTTATTGGTTTTAATTAACTTAATGCTGTAACCTTTTCTTCACTTTGGTCTTTTGATGCCTCTTCCCGATACCTTTTCTTTTCTGCATTCGACATTTTTTTATACTCGTCCAGAAATTTTTCATATGCAGGAATAACTTCTTTAATGCTTCCTTCCATTTTTACTTTTCCGTATTCCAACCAAATCGCTTTATCGCAAAATTGTTTCATTTGACCGATTGAGTGGCTGACGAAAAACATCGTTTTCCCTTTTGCTTTAAATTCACGCATTTTCTCAAAACATTTTTCACCAAATGCTTTATCACCAACAGATAATGCTTCATCAATAATTAAAACATCTGGATCTGTATGAACAGAAATAGAAAAGCCTAATCTTGAACGCATCCCACTGCTGTAAGATTTAACCGGCTGATCAATAAACTTGCCTAATTCAGCAAACTCGATGATCTCTGGCTCCAATCTGCGAATTTTTTCTTTGCTAAAGCCGAGCATTAAACATTTTAATTCTATATTTTCTCTTCCAGTAAGCTGATTGTTTAAACCTGCTGCAACAGCAATTAAAGATGCTTGCCCATCTATTTCAACCGTTCCTGAAGTTTCCGGTACAATCCCAGCAATGATATTGGAAAGAGTCGATTTTCCTGATCCATTAATGCCAACAAAACCAATGGTATCGCCTTTGTCCGCTTCAAAACTTACATCTCTTAAAGCATAAAACGGTTCCCCATAGCTTTTTGGCAAAAAGATATCAAATAACCGTTCTTTATTACTAGTGTATAATTTATATCTTTTTGTTAAATTTTTTACAACAACTGATTTTTTCATTCGATCACTTCCATTATAAGAAATCAATAAAGTGCTTTCTAAATCTTACATGTAAATACGAACCTACTGAAAGCATAATCAAAACAATAACCCAAAAATAAATAGTAAAGTGCCAATGCTTTACAATAAACCAGCCTTCACCTAAAAGCGCATATCGATATCCTTCCACTAAATAATAAAAAGGATTCAACCTCATAACGAATTTGAAAAGAGAATTAAAGTGTTCCAACGGCCAAAGAATAGGAGTGACATACAGTAGCACTCTCATCAGCGACTGAATCAACATTTGAAAATCTCTTACAATTGTGGCAATTGTAGAAGTAATCAAGGATAAAGAAAACAAAAAAATGATCGTTGCAAACAAAAAGTATGGAAGCTGAATATAATAGATATTAATCGGCAGCCCCATAAATTGAAAAGCAATAATCGTCACAATCATCAACAATAGCTGTGGATACAGTTTTGATAAAATGACATAAGACGGAATAGCGCTTAATGGAAAGTTCATTCTAGATACCATTTTCAGCCTTGTATAGATGGATTTCGATCCATGCGTTATCGATGGGTAAATAAAAAACCATATAAGAATACCTGCCACCATCCAGGAGAAATAATCATACGTTCCTCCTCCAGGATATTCAATCGGTTTTCTACGCTGAACAAACCCAAACACAAACCAATAAATGGCGATTTGAATGGCTGGATTGAAGACTTCCCAAAACATCCCTAAGTAGTTATTATTATTAGCACTTTTTAATTCATATAATGATAATCTCTTTATCAGATGAAAATTATCATACTGCTCTTTCAGCACTTTAAACATTGAACCCATAAATCATGTATCCTTCCCTTAGCCTTTTGTAAGCCAGTAGTCTACTTTTATTCAGAAAACGGAAGCATTGGGGAAACAGGTGAAAATCAGCTTCATCTGTTTCTGAAAGGCTGTTTTCGTATAGAATGTTGCTTTTAAGCTCGCAGCCTGAATACACTTCGCTTTCCGCGGACGAGTGCCGAGCCGCATCAATGCTATGCTCCTGTGGGGTCTCGTCTTTCTCGCTTTTTCCGCAGGAGTCTACGTGTATTCAGACTGCTCAGTGCTTCAGCCAAGGTTATTGTTATTATTTTATTCAAAAACAATAAACTTTTAGAAAACAGCCTATTTTAAAAACACTTCCTCTACTACCCTTTTAGAAGCTTCCCCATCTTCTAAATAACAAAACATATTATAAAATTGTTCAAACTGTTCATTTAACGGCATCGCATCCGCTTGTCTAATGTAATCAATTACCTCATCCGTTGTTTTCGCAAGCGGACCTGGAGCTGTTTTTTCGAAATCAAAATAAAAACCACGTAATTTATCTCGATAGCTGTCGATATCATAAACATAAAAAATCATTGGTCGTCTTAAGTTTCCGTAATCAAAAAATACAGAAGAGTAGTCTGTAATCAACAAGTCTGAAATTAAGTATAGCTCTCTAATATCTTCATAATTAGAAAAGTCATAAGCAAATCCGCTATATGGAGTAAGATCCAAATTCTCTGCAACTAAATAATGCATTCTTAACACAATAATATAATCATCGCCTAATTCTTCTCTGAGCTTATTTAAATCTAATTCTAAATCAAACTTATATTTCCCTTTTCCGTAAAATTGATCATCTCTCCATGTAGGAGCATATAGAATCACTTTTTTATCTAATGGCAATCCAAACTTTTCTTTTAAAGCAGCCAAATTCTCTTTTGTATTATCATTAGATAATACATCATTTCGAGGATAGCCGGACTCAATCATCGTTTTATCAAATCCGAAAGCACGAGCAAATATTTCGCTGGAATATTGATTAGGTGAAATTAAGTAATCCCAATTACTTGCTTCCATTAAAAAGTTCTTTTTGTATTTTTCCGTATTCGTACCAGGCATATGTACTTCATCCATATCTGCCGCAAGTCTTTTTAACGGAGTCCCATGCCAAGTCTGCAAATACGTTGTATACTTTGGTTTTGGTATCCATAATGGCAACCGGCTGTTACTCACCCAGTACTGTGCTCTCGACATCGTAAATAACCACTTAACAGAAAATCTTGGAACAATATCAATTCCTCTGTTTTCAAAGTTCTGAATAAATCTTTTATCTACACTCCAATATAATTTGTATTGGGGATGATGTTCCTGAATATACTCATATATTGCCCTTGGATTACAGCTGTATTGTTTTCCTAAAAAGCTTTCAAAAACAATCGTATTCTTTTTAGAAGGTAATTTACCTAATAATTTAAAAGCCAATTTGTATAATAGCTTTGCCTTTTTACTTCTTTTCATTCTACGGAGTTTTCCTTTTATTCTTGATTTCAACTCTTGTTTTGCATTATAATCTGACACTCTTATCGACAAAAATTGTTTTTTGGCTGTAGATTTCAGAAAGTATTTTTTCTTTCCTGCAACACTTGGAGCAACTGCTTTTTGTTTTAAGTATTTAGGATTGAAGGATTGAAATTTTAGACGAGGACTGAGCAAGCTTTTTGTTTCTCCATTTTCCTCATATTGTATTTCTAAATAAAAACGATAGTAGATTAAAGAATCATTATTTATATACTTATTTAAGTCTATTTTTCCTTCGAATCCTATGAAATCAAAATTATTATTGCTTGTGCCGTACTTTTCTGTTAAGTCTTTTCTTTCAGTAGACTCTAACTTTACTTTATGTTGTTCTTCATTTATGTTATTGGTAATAATTAAATTCTTTACTTGATTAGCAGGTACATTCCTTCCCCAATTCGGGTCAAAACCATATCCAGAAATACGAATAGAACCTTCTTTAGATAAATAGGCCTCTTCTATATTTGCAACTATTTTTTGTTTTGTAGTTTTACATGAAATGTTTCCTTTATTTGTTGTATAAGGAAAAAACATCGTTCCTTCGTTAGGGAATAAACAATAATTAAGTTCTACTTCTGCTCCATTACTTATTAAACGATATTTCTTTTCTTCTTCTTCCCCTTCTAGCGACACATATAAATCCCAAACTGCATTTTGGTGAAAAACGTTGTCATTCTCTTTTAAAGAAATGGTCGTTTCATACGTTCCGTAGCCTTCCTGCAATGCAATTTGTTTAAATGGATACTTTATATGACGTCCTGTACTCCTTTGAAGGAAAAGTAGTGTCGCTTGTTGCTCTTTCAATATATCATCTTTAAAACAAAAGCTTATATATAATTGATGGTTATCAATCATAATCTTTTGTATTTGTTTATGCACAAATCCAGATTCACTCATTTTGTTACTCCTCTCAAACATTCCATAAAGAAAAAACCGTGGCATTTGAATCTATCACACATTATATCGGTTACTGAAAAGTATTTCAAACTAAATATCAAATCTTCCCCCGTATACACACATTTAGCTTGAAAAGTAAATGCCTGTTTACGTAAGACTAAAAAAACTGACGTCAAAAGTTGGAATCAACCTTTGCGTCAGCTTTTCTTCTTATTTAAAAGTTGGGATATCAAATGTCATCCGATAGGAACTTAATAAACTATACATATAATACATAGAATTTACTTGCTTGCTAGCCCAGCCAATATCAGTAGCATATTGATGGGAACCACCCATTTTTCCATAATCAACACGATCAGAATGACTAGGATTCCATCGCATTTCAAACAATGTGTTTTGTTTATAGGTTGGATGATTAATATATGTTTGGCCTATAAATTTAGCTCCGCCGATAATGGCAGCCTCTGGTGTAAACCAGCCTTGCTTGTATGCATATTCTGAGCCGCTTTTAAGTGGAGAACTATCATATGCACCAATTCCGTACATATTGTAAACTACTTTCGGTTCCACATCTTTTCCATCCACTTTTGATACAGTAACGCCTGTTGCTAATTGTGATTTTCCATTGCCTGTTTCTAGCATTGAATGTGCAATTAAATAGATTTCATTTACGCCATAGGTTGCACCAGCCTGCATAAACGCCCCTGCTTTTCCAACAAATATTCCTTTATTCCATAAAATCTTTTCGTTTACTTCTGTTTCGTTTAAATTAGCACTGCTGGCTAAATCTAAAAACTGCAGCTTTTGCCTTTCATCGTTTAAGAAGTTATTAGGATCTAAATAATTCTTCACATCATTAGGGCTTGCATTGACCCACGCATGATAGGCCGTTTTATAGTTTAATGGAATCCCTTCAAAAACAGGTCCAACTGGCACATAATATTTATAATAGTTAATCTCATACCAGTATTTACCGAAATTATCCATCGTTGATTTTGCGATTACATCTACTTTATTATTCGTTGATAATGTTCCAATACTCCAAAAATCAGTACTAGGACCGCCTCGAACATTCCATTTTCCACTCTTAGTAATCGCCTGTGTACCATTGTTTATTAATGTTAAAGCATCCTCCATAATATACGCTTTATACTTTGTATCTGTTTGAGGACGTAAATACATTTGATTTTGTACATGTTGATCAAGCGATTTATTTAAATAAAAATAATTTGATAAAACATTCTGTGCTTTGCTCATCTCAAACTTAATAGAAGCATTTGCGGCATCATCATAATATTTCAGTACAACGGTATGATCGCCTTGTGGTAAATAGTAGCCTAAATATTCACGTTTATCGCCGACGCTGTTATTCCATGAATCAATCATTTTAATGCCATCGATTTCTAATATTACTCCGTCATCAGCCGTCACAACAAAATTGTAATTTCCACTTTCGCCCACATTAATCACTTTTTTATAAATAGCTGAAAATTGATCATTAGGAATCGAAGCGTCTGGCGAACCTTGCTGCCAATCAAAATTTATATTTTCAATATGATTAAGTGAATCTTTTCCACCAACAATCATTGTTTTCTGTGCATCATGTATATTAAAGCTAGGAGGATTGTTTGGATCAATAATTCCAGAGAAATATTGTGCCAGCCAGCCTGAACTATCCACTACATTTCCTTCATCATATTTCGTTAGGGATAGCTTAAATTTAGCTTCGTTCGTATTGTCATAATAACGTACTTCAATCCAGTGAATATTATCATTATTCGTATCATCAATTCTTACTTTTGTTGCCTTTTCACGATATTCGCTATCATTCCATTGATTAATAACGGGCTTGCCGTCAATAAATACTTGCATGCCATCATCAGACAAGCCTCGGACAATATATTCTCCCGCTTCTAATCTTTTTGCTGTTACATATTTTGCTGAGAACATATCATTTTTAATTCCATTAGCAGGTCCATTAAATCCAAAATCCTGTTCTAATGTCATGCTATTATTGGTACTAAAAGAGTTCACCGCAGAAGGATGACCAGTTAACTCCTTATTATTATAGTAATAAGCAACCCAGTCGCCGAGCGGCAGTACATCTGCAGCTAATGTGGCATTTCCTGTATTTTCATAATAATCGATTTGAACCTTATGATCCTCATCGCTCAAGTTTTTAATTAATGCACTATTTAATCGTCCACCGGAATTTTTCCACCTGGAAATAAGATTTTGATCATCGACCTTTACTCTAAGCCCATCATCTGCAAAGTTATACACAAAATAATCATTAAACCCAGATATTTTTTTGTAAAAGGAAGCAGAAAAACCGTCTTTTCTAGTAGTGGAAAATCCTGCACCTTTTCCCCAGTTATATCGAATATTGTTTGTGTTAAAAATCGATCCTTCTCCTGACAAATGATTGTTTGGATAGGAAACTCCCAACCAATCAGAGGATGTAATGAAATCAGTTAACGGTTTAATGGTAAAATTCAATTTTGATTTACCCTTTTTCTCTAAATACTCGACACGAATCCAGTGTACATCCTTTTTAGAATCACCTGTCTCATTGCTTCGGTTATCAATGTTAAGCACTAGCTTATTTTGACGAGAGTTTCCTTTCGTCCATCTATTTACTACTAACTTATCATCAACATATATTTTTACACCATCATCTGCAAAAGAATCTATCACATATTTGCCTGCTGGCAGCCTCATTGCCGTCATAAACTTAGCAGAATAATTATCAGCAGGAATGCCAGCTATTGGTGCACCCTTTCCTAAGTCAAAAGAAAGATTTCCATATTCATTTCCATTTAGAATCGTTTTTGCTTTTGGCAGACCACTTATAGTCGTATTCGGATAATAATATGCGAGCCATTGTCCAAAAGGAACAGCATCTGCTGTAAAGTAGGCTTTTTTTACTTTTTCCAGATAGTCAAAACGCAACGTATTGTCATCATTTGTTAATCCCGTTATTAATGCTTTATTTTCTTTGCCGCCAGACCCAGACCACCTGCTGAAAAGACTTTGCCCGTTTATGCTGGCTTTTGCTCCATCATCTGCGATCGCATGGACAAAATAATCACCGTTCCTTAACAGCTTGTAATAAGAAGCGGAGAAATTATTGTTATTCGTTTTTGCATTTGGTTTACCGTCCCAATTGAAAAATAAACCATTTATTTTCCTTGCAACACTATTTCCTCCATATACATTTGCTGTACCTGCTAAATTTTGATTATTATGATAGGTAGATAACCAATTATCGTAGGATAATTCTGTTTGCAAAGGCTTAATTGAAAAATCAAGGTAGCTTTTGCCTTTCTTCTCCACATATTCCAATCTAATTTCATGTACATCCTTATTACTTTTAGACTTCGTATCTGCTATTTTTATTTTAATAGACTGAGAGCCATACTTCGGTTGATCAATGATTTTTTTTCCGTCGATATAAACCTTTAACATTTCATTGACTTTTGTTTTAATAATGTATTCTCCAGCCGGTAAACGTTTAAAAGTAGATAATTTGACAGAATAATTATCTGCTCCTATATTTTTAGCTCCTGGTGCATTATTGCCATAATTAAATGATAATGTATCGTTATTTTCATTTAATATAAAAGCATCCTGTGGTGCCCCTTTTAATCTCGTATTATTAAAGTAGTAGCCTATCCAACTATTAAAAGGCAAAATCTCCGAATACAAAGCTGCATTATTCGTATTTTCATAATACTCGCTTCTAATAGTATGGTGACCTTGAGCCATATTGGGCAAAGCTTTCATATTAAATTTCCCACTAGAATTGCGCCAATTATCAATTTGCACTTTGTTATCCACAAACGTTCTAATCGCATCATCAGCATAAGAAGTTAAAAAATAATCCTTTTGCTCATTCACATCCATGCTTTTTTCAAATTTAGCAGAAAAACCATCTGCTTTAACTTTTTTAATTGGTGCATTTTTCCCCCAATTAAATTTAACAGCATCATATTCACTTTTAACAGGTTTCCCTGATAATGCCTTATTATTATAGTAACTTCCAGACCAAAGACCTTCTGCACTTGCTCTGTCATTCGTTGAAAATAGAACATAAAAACAGCTAACAAGTAATATAAAACTAATAACTCTATTTGCATTTCTTTTAGTATTAATTTGGTACACCTCCAAAGATTAAAACTCCCAATCTATTATCTAAGAATCTAGTACAAATGTTAAGCTAGTTTCCCAAAAAAAACTAGTTATTTTTTCCTGTTTCCGATAAAATTTCCCTTTTTATTTCCAGCACATGACATAGTTAGACATACTTCTGCCACAAAAAAAGCCCTATACATAAACGCGTATAGAGCAAAACAAAAAAACTATTTCCCTCTTCTTTTTTCCATTAGGTGAAGGGTAACCTCTTTAAAGATTCAGAAACGAGTTCACTTACCCGTTTCTTCTGAAAGGGACTTAGCTAGTTGAATTAAATATGGTTTTAACGAATCGCGAATATCATTACGTTTTAACGCTAATTCAATCGTTGTCTGGATAAAACCAAATTGTTCTCCTACGTCATAACGGTTTCCTTCAAATTCGTATGCAAATACTCGTTGAATTTTATTCAATTTTTCAATTGCATCTGTTAACTGGATTTCACCGCCAGCGCCAATTTCTTGTTCTTCCAGATATTTAAAAATTTCTGGTGTAAATATATATCGTCCAATAATTGCTAAATTTGAAGGGGCTGTTCCTTTTGCAGGTTTTTCCACAAATTTTTTGACTTGGTAACGTCTATTTCCGTTATCTTCTATCGGATCAACAATACCGTAACGATGGGTTTCGGAATCTGGAACAACTTGAACCCCAATTACGGAGGATAAAGTTTGTTCATATTCATTAATTAATTGGCCAAGGCAAGGTTTTTCACTATCCACGATGTCATCGCCCAATAAAACAGCAAAAGGTTCATCTCCAATAAACTTGCGAGCACACCAAACAGCATGTCCAAGTCCTTTTGGTGCTTTTTGTCGAATATAATGAATATCTACATTGGATGATTTTTTTACTTTTTCTAATAGGTCAAATTTTTCCTTGCTGACAAGGTTTTCTTCCAATTCCCAAGCATGATCAAAATGATCTTCAATCGCTCTTTTTCCTTTTCCTGTTACAATAATAATATCTTCAATCCCAGAAGCAATTGCTTCCTCTACTATATATTGTATAGTTGGTTTATCGACAATTGGCAGCATTTCTTTCGGCATTGCCTTTGTTGCAGGCAAAAATCTTGTTCCTAATCCAGCAGCAGGTATAATAGCTTTTCTTACTCTTGTCATAACTACCTCCAAAAAATTCCTCTTCCACCTATATATTAAAGTTTTATCATGTAAATGTCTATATTTATCCTACATATTATCAGTTAATAATAGGACTATCCCTCAATAGAATTACTAATGTCCAATCATTTCCTCTTAATCGTTTTATACTTCTACTTGTCAGAAGCAAATAAAAGTTTTAGAATAAATAATTATGCAAATATAAATGATATACACATATTATATACACATACGATTCATATTATAAATCAACTAATTTAACCGACTATATTATTTCGGGAGGAAAAAAATGAAAAAAGTAATTACTTATGGAACCTTTGATTTACTGCACTGGGGCCATATTAATATTTTGAAGCGCGCAAAAGAATTAGGCGACCACTTAACTGTTGCTATTTCTACCGATGAATTTAACGCTATAAAAAATAAACAAGCATACCACAGTTTCGATAATCGTAAAATGATATTAGAAGCCATTCGCTATGTAGATGAAGTAATACCAGAGAATGATTGGGATCAAAAAGTAAAAGACGTTATCAACCATAATATTGATATATTTGTTATGGGAGACGATTGGGAAGGTAAATTTGATTTCTTAAAAGATCATTGTGAAGTTGTTTATTTACCTAGAACGGTTGGCATTTCGACATCAAAAATTAAGAAAGATCTTTTTAAAGTAAATGGCTAGAGAACTAGCCATTTCTGCTTATTTATTACTATTTTCTTTTCTGTTTAGGATCGCAAAACTATTTCCTCAGCAAAAGAAAATAGTTTTTTGTGTCTCTTTTGCTGAAAATAATCTTTATTTATATAACGAATTAAAAACACAACAGGCTGACATTCCATGTGTTTTTTTAACGGAGAAACGAACATTTAGTTATTTTATCGAGCACCAGAAGCAAACAGATACCGTCTTATTGTTTTCACCAATTAAATTTCTCACTTTTTTAATAGGCATCTATCATCTTGCTACTGCTAAAATAATAGTAGTTGATAATTATTATGGCTATTTATCAACTATTCGTTTTAAACGAAATGTGAAATGCCTGCAAATATGGCATGCAGCAGGAGCCATTAAACAATTTGGACGGAAAGATCCATCTATTAAAACGAGAACTGCTGCGGCAAGAACTCGTTTCCAGAAAGTATACAAGCAATTCCACTACATTTCGACCGGTTCTGACAAAATGTCGACCATCTTTCAAGAAGCGTTTGGAGCCAATAAAGATCAAATGCTGCCATTAGGCATTCCAAGAACGGATTTGTTTTTTCAAAAAGATACAAAAAATAAAATTCAACAACAAATTTACGTTGCTTATCCAAATTTTCAACATAAAAAAGTGATTTTATATGCACCTACATATAGGGATGGGGAAAAAAACTATACATTGCCATTAGATCTTTCGTTAATGAAAGCTAGTTTGCAAGAAGAGTATATCCTTATCTTAAAACTACATCCGCATATAACGAATACACTGCATTTCGATACATATAAGGATTTTGTATACGACTTAACAAATTACCCTAATATTAACGAATTACTTTTAGTAACCGATTACTTAATTACAGATTATTCGTCTATCCCATTCGAATTCTCCTTTTTGGAAAAACCAATGATTTTTTTCCCTTATGATTTAGACGAATACAAAAAATCAAGAGGTTTCTGGGAAGATTATGAGGAGCTTGTTCCTGGTCCCATCGTATCCAATACAGCAGAGATCATTGACATAATAAAAAGTCAAAGTGTCAATACGGAAAAAACCAACCGGTTTCATCAAGAATGGAATGAATATTCCGTAGGCTGTTCCAGTTCTAAAACGGCTCACTTATTATTAGAATGGGTAAAAAAAGACTAGACGAAAAGCTTTTTCTCTGTCTAGTCTTTTTTATTATTTGCCTCTGTAAACCTGCCTGTTGATTTCCGTTCCAGGCGTTCGCTTTCCGCGGGCGGTCCGGGAGCCTCCTCGGCGCTATGCGCCTGTGGGGTCTCCCTCTGACTCACTTTTCCCGCAGGAGTCTCACGCCTTCCACTCCAATCAACATAGTGCCAAAATCAACAATAAGCTTTAACATAGCCTATTATTTAATGTTAAATCCTAAATTAGAATTAACGGTTGTATAAAATTGATATAATCTTTTTTCATACATTATTTGATTCGGTTCTTTTCGGATCAAGCTAATTTTTTGATAATCATTATAGCGAAGAAATATCGCGTATCCTGCTTTTTTGAAACCTTTTAAAACTGACATAGGAATTGTTAGTTCAAATAAATAATCATCTTTTTTCATTACGTTAAAGGAATATTGATTTGCTGGATCGTTTCTGTCTCGAAGAACGATATCATTCACTTCATGTATATAGTCGCCATATACAGAAAAGCTTAATGTATACTTATCCTCTTGAAATGTTCCTTCATGATAAAAACCAGCCATTGATACTCTAATATGCTTATTTTCCTCGAATGGTGTCACCATATAAGGCAAGTCATCAATTATTTCGATTTCCTTTACTTTTTCTTTTTTATCCCACATAAACAATGGCGCAATTTTCTCCTGATCGCCATTTAAAAACATGTGATAAACTACTTTATTAATTGGATGAAAAAACTGATCCTCGATAGAATAAGGAAGATCTTTTGTCGTTTCTATCACTTCATTAAATTTCTCATAATACGCTTCTTTATTTTTGCTTTTGAAAAAATGCTGTCTATTAAATAACCTTGTAATGCAATCAAACTCATATAGTCGATTTAAAATCATCTTTTCTGTCTTTATGTCTAGTTTTTTACTTTTCACATAATTAATTACTTTTATATTTGTGTCCATCTTCTGTATAATGGACGTTTGTTTTGTTAAGGACGCATCGTTTTCATCTAATCGATTTAAATAATAAATTGGTTTCGTTGTAGTAGATATTGTTTTCGCATTTGTTAATACATCAATAAAAAACTGTTTATCCTCTGCAAACTTCATTTCAGGGTATCTAATATTATTTTCTTTTAATACACTTGTTTTCATCATTCTTGAACGAGGTCCTAAATGTTGAAAAATATGGGGAATAGAAGTCGGCAACACTCCTCTTCTTTCCATACATGATTCGTGTTCTCCTACAATTTTCGTTGATTTTGTTTCCACTTGTATCGTTTTTCCTACCACATAATCATCGTTGGATTCTTTTAATATTTGATACAATGTTTCCAAACCATCTTGTTCTAACCAATCATCTGCATCTAAAAAAGTAATATATGGTGCTGTAGCTAACTCGATTCCTAAATTTCTCGGCTGAGCAGGCGTCCCTGTATTTTTCTCTAAAAATACAACAACCATGTTCGCATATTTTTTTGCATAATCTAACAATATAGGACGTGATTGGTCAGTTGAACCATCATCCACTAATATGTATTCTATTTCATTAAAGTTCAGTGTTTGATTCACAACAGAATCAATCGTTTTCGTTAAATATTTTTCAGCATTATAAACAGGTGTAACAACCGTTACCACTTTATCTTTTTTCTTTTTTAAGACATCAAATAGGCTTGGTTTTTTATTAGCAATAAAGTAACCGTCGCTATTGTATTGTATTTTATGTTGTTTTTCAAAATCTAATTTATTATAAGTATTAGACAACTCTTAACACTCTCTTTCTGTTTCTCTTTTATTTTTTATATTATATCGCTTATGTATTATCTTAAACTTAGGATAAAAAAACAATCTACCAAGCACTATCACGCCGCTTTTTTTTCATTAAAGTTGACGTAGCTCCGGCCCCTTTTCCAAACTAAATAAAAGACTATTCCTAAGCCTCCTCCAAAGCAATCAACAATTACATCCGATTTAAGCGGAGTTCTTCCATCTTTAAATAGTTGATGCGTTTCATCTAATATAGCATAAATCAGCACAAACAAGAAACTAATCACGGCTGCCTTTAATGTAGACTGCTTATAAGTTCGGAATGCTCGAATTGTAAAAAATGCAAGATTGACATCCTCCCCCACCTAAAATCTTAACGTTTTTTGAGGAAGGGGATTCCAAAGGGATTTCACTGCGTTACAAACCGTCAGTGCCTTTGGTGTTACCGTTACCTCCTCCCAGTCCGCACGTTGTTTCTAAAACAAAGAACGGTAGGGAATCATCAGTTAGGTGTACAGCTCAGTCAGGAGCCTTGTGAAGGACATTGAATCCTTTACAGCGGTTTTAAGCCGCAGTTATATCTTTTGATGGTCG
>NZ_JBQRKO010000017.1:0-113263 GCF_052318935.1 Niallia sp. 01092
GTTTTCTTTACCAAATGCCTGCAGCCCTTCCCATGCAGATTGGTTAAAAGATTTATCATCTATGCCACCAAGATCTGTAACCATAGCAGCTTTAAATGCATCTTTATTAGATGAACCTTCATTATTATCTTTTTTACCACAAGCCCCTAAAACAGTCCCAGCAGCTAGTACTAGAGACAACACTAAACCTAATTTACGCTTTTTCAAGATTTGTACCCCCTAATATTATTGTTATAGCAATTCATTACAAGTTTTGATTTTGACTTTTTACCAAATGAAATTATTCATATTTTGATGCATCCCCATCAAAGGATTCCTCCGCAACTTTAATGGAATCTGTCGGGCATCCTTCTTGAGCATCGATTAAGTCATCATAAAAATCTTCTGAAATTTCCACAGTACCAGTATTGTTATCATTAAATGCTTCGGCTAATCCTTCGTCATCATAGTCGAATAAATCTGGAGCAGCTGCTCCGCATGCACCACAAGCGATGCAAGTATCTTTATCAACTATCGTGTATGTACTCATTTTCATTCACCCCCTTATTTAATAGTCCTTTCCTAATAAAAAAGAGCCATGAAAATAGAAGAGTTGAAATTCAAACTCCTATTTCCACGGCTCTTCCTTTCTGTAAACAGAAATTAAGCATCCATCGTTTATTTATAATTAGTTGCAGATAAAAACGATTAACGAGTTTTCTACAATCATTATTAATCCGTTATTAGATTTTCAAAACAAATTACAGTACAAGTGGTTCCTTATTTCAGATTCATAATTAACTCACCTTATATCGTTACTTTTATACTACTTGGATAGGAG
The DNA here is from genome assembly GCF_052318935.1 of Niallia sp. 01092. Lineage (NCBI taxonomy): Bacteria > Bacillati > Bacillota > Bacilli > Caryophanales > Bacillaceae > Niallia > Niallia sp. 01092. The sequence goes on from NZ_JBQRKO010000017.1 coordinate 821, forward strand.
AAACTAGTCTACTATTATGTTAGATTTCCTAACACACTTTTTAGAATTATTAGAATATTAAACTTATTTCACCCTCGATGCATTTGTTTTTTTATAACCTAGAAGCTATGAAAACTAATAACTGAAAAAAGAAAAGAAGTACACTTACTGGATCATGTACTTCGCAAAAATTCCCTTTATAATGTTTTCTAGCCTGCCTATTTTATAATCTAAAAAATTGCTTTTTATTTAATTTGCGATCACTTTTGATTTTACCTTATACATCTCTTTATCTTGTTCAGATTGAATACTGTTTGCAATTTTCTTTTTATAAAAACTGATGATGCTTGATGTAAAGAAAATAGAAAGAATGGATAACATTCCTTTCAAAGCTCCAATGAAATAAATGCCGGAAAGGACAACTAGACAATCAAACACAAAATTTACTTTTCCGGGATTCCAATTACATTTCTTTTGTAAAAATAACGCAAGAATATTTAAACCTCCAAGAGATGCTTTATTTAAAAAGAGAATGGACAATCCAAATCCGTTTATTATTCCACCAATAATAGCACCTGCTAATGGATTCATGTTAAAAGCAGGAATAAATTGATCAACGCTTGTCAGTATCGAAACAATAGTAACTGCCAAAATGGTTGATACAGTAAATTTCCACCCCATTTGAATAAAAGAAAAAATATAAAATGGAATATTTATTATAAAAAACAACAATGTAAACGGAAGATTGAAAATATAAGAAAAACTTAATGAAAGTCCTACTGTTCCACCGGTAACTAGATGGGAATGCCTTAAGATAAGCACACCTATACTTAAAATCAAACAACCTAGCAGTATATTTATTATCTTTTTCATCATGAATGCCCCTTATCTATTATTTCGTCATTTCTGATCACTAATAATAGAATAGAATATATTCCGCTCATAATGCATAATATAATGTACATATTTTCTTCATATTATATACGTTATGTACAAAAATAGAACAAACAATATACGTTATGAATTTTACAGTTTCTCTTCAGGTTGCCCCCTTCTCCACAGAAAAAGCGAGCCTAATCATAGACTCGCTTTTTTAACGATTTACATGCTTCTCATTAAGATTTCTTATCTAATGGCTTGATATTTCTATATTTGACAGCTGAGTGCAGTACAATGGAAGTATTAACATTTCCGAATGGAATCAGTCTGTCAACAAGTAATTGAATTCCTTCCATTCCACCTACTGCAGCTTTTAAAAAATGCGAAACATAGCCTGTCATTCGATGGCATTCTAAAATATCTTCATCGTCCTTTATAAACTGTTCAAATTTTTGTGGCGACGTTTTTAGTTCACTTATTTGAATAAACAACAACGTATCTCTGCCTACTTCTTTCGGAGCAATAATTGCACTAAATCGTTCAATAACGCCCTTTTCTTGCAGACGAGACAGTCTTTCATAAATACTTGGGCGACTTAAAGACAGGTGCTTCGATAAGTCGCTAATAGTCATACGTCCATCTTCTTGAAGCAATTTTATTAGCTGCTGATCTATCGTATCCATAAACAGCTCCTTTCCAATTGCATTTATTTTTCTATATTCATATAGAGTTTGTCCAAAAAGTTAAGGAATCCTAGCTGTCGATTTTCTTCAAGACTTCCACGCCTCAACCTTTTCCTCTCTCATTTCCCTCCTTTTACAATGCTTTTTTCGGGATAATGATTTCTACCGTTGTCCCTTTGTTTAGTTCACTTTGAATTTGCAGCTTTCCTTTATGATGTTCTATTATTTTTTTTATGACCATATAACCAAGACCAGTGCCAGTATCCTTTGTTGTATAAAAAGGGGAACCTAGTTTTTCAATCTGGGATTGCTCCATTCCCCATCCATTATCCTGAATTTGAATAATCGCAGTATTTTCTTGTATACACGTACGAACAGAAATTATCCCACCAAAAGGGATAGCTTCCATACTGTTTTTAAACAAATTCATAAACACTTGCTTTAATTGATTTCCATCACAATAGATGATGATTGCTTCTTGTCCAAAATCTTTTTCGATGACAATATTATTCATATTGGCACTTGCCTGAAACAACGAGATAGTCTCGTCTAAAATTTGCTGTAAATCCTTATACTCATAATTTAAAACATGCGGCTTAGACAAAATAAGAAATTCCCCCACAATAAAATTAATACGGTCTAATTCCGACATAATTAAATGGAAGTGGGATTTGTCCTTAAATTCTTTTTCCAAGTATTGAATAAATCCACGGATTGTCGTAAGTGGATTGCGTATTTCATGGGCAACACTTGCCGCCATTTGACCAACGGCTGACAGCTTCTCTGAATTTAATAAAAGCTGCTCCGTCCGCTTACGCTCGGTAAAATCTCTAAATTGAGCAAATGCTCCGACCAATGTGCCATTCTCCTCAAATATAGGAAAACAATCTAACAGAAAAATAAGCTTTTGTCCATCTTCTTTACGAATGTAGGAAATTTCAATATCCGTAAAGGGGCGTTTATTCGATAAAACAGCTTGAAGGTATTCTCCAAAATAGTCTAAACGATTAATATTCGCTCCGATAACATGTTCCTTTTTTATCTTTGTCACTAGCTCTGCATATGGGTTAAAGCCGATTAGCTTGCCATCCTGGTCAGATATCAATATTCCATTTCTCGTTGTATCCATGATCATTTGATTTAATCGATTTAATTGGTGGTTCTGCCTAATTAATGCAATCTCTCTTTCTATTGTTTGATTAACCGTAGAAAGAAGGGTAAGCATTAATGGATTTGCGTTTTTTTTGTCCGTCATAATCGCAATGGTTCCAAGTACCTTATCCGCGTTTCGATCCATAATCGGAACACTATAACAGGCGGTAGAATGGAGATGCTGATGAAAATGCTGTTCCCCAATTATTTCGATTTCTTTTTTATATTTTAACGTTAACGATATCGCATCTATTCCACAATCTTTTTCTGTAAAACGAACGCCTTCTACAACGCCGAGATGGGCAGCCGCAGCTTTGCTTCGTTCATCCCCTTGCATTTTTAATAAATATCCTTCTGCATCACAAACACTTGCAACAATAGAAATATCTTTTAACGATAATAAAAATTTATCTAAAAAATAAATAACAACCTCTAATATATCTGCGTATTGTACATGTTTTTGATGTAATGCATCTTTACTTAATTTTTCCAAAAACAGTGTAAAATCTGTTGGTATTAATCCACTTTGATGGCATGCTTTTTTTAATTCTTCAAAATTTATTCCAACACCGTTCATATCCATATACTCCACAATATTTTTATCCTTTAATTGATTAACAAAAAACATTATTCCCCTGATTTTTCTATAATATTGATATATTATAACATAGAAAAATCAGTATTAATTATGAAAGAACAATTAATCTCAGACTTGCTGCCCGTCAAGGTCCAAACATCAGAACATAGACTAATAGGAGGCATATCTATGTTAGATAGCGTAGATCCCCTCTATACAATAGAAAAAAACGGTAATCTGCTTATTAATCAGCGATTACCGTTTTAATTGATTCTTTTAGAATTTTTATGATTTTTTCTATTTCTGCCTTACTAATAATTAAAGGCGGTGCTAAAACAATCGTGTCACTATCATTATAAGTAACACTTCGACATATCAGGCCATTTTTTGCTGCTTCAGCAACCACTTTAGGTGCTATTTTTTCGGAGAAACGCCGCTTTTCTTTTGCATCGGCATATAGTTCAAATCCACCTAATAATCCAATTGCCCGGCTGTCGCCAACATACTCAAGTTCTTCTTCTAGTTGTTTAAACCCTTTCATTAACTCTAACCCCATAAAGTAACTATTTTCCACCAATTTTTCCGTTTCTATTATATGTAAATTTGTATTTGCAATATGGCAAGCAACAGGATGGCCACTGTAAGTAAATCCATGAAATAATGTTCCCGTCGATTTTTCCTTATATACTTGAAAAATCGCTTCTGAGATCAATACACCGCCAAGTGGAAAATATCCGCTCGTTATCCCTTTTGCAAACGTTAATACATCTGGAACAACATCCCAATTTTCCATCCCAAACATTTTCCCAGTTCTCCCAAACCCTGTTATCACTTCATCTGCAATAAATAAAATATCATATTCATCACAAACAGAACGGACTCCTCTTAAATAGTCATCCGTTGGAATAAACATACCGCCAGCTCCCATTACAGGTTCTGCAATAAACGCTGCGATATTTTCCGGCCCTTCTTCCTCTATTACCTTTTTTAATGCCTCCACTGAATCGGAATCTACATGAAGAAAATCTGGTGCAAGAGAATTTGTAACATGATGAAATTCAGGGATTCCTGTTGCACTAGTCGCTCCTGTAGCAACCCCATGATACGCTTTTTGTCTTGATATAATTTTCTTGCGCTGAGGTTTTCCTTGCAATATCCAATAATAGCGAACTAATTTAAATGCAGAGTCATTTGCTTCTGAACCACCTGACGTAAAAAAAACGGTATTTAGATCCCCTGGTGCTAGATTAGCAAGCTTTTCGGCTAGAAGAATGGCAGGCTCATGGCTAAAGGTCGAAAAGGCGGAACTAAAACTTAATTTATTGATTTGCTCCATTGCAGCCATTCCCAGTTCTGTTCTGCCATATCCAATCGCCACATTCCAAAGGGAGGACATTCCTTCTATATATTCCTTCCCATCTGTATCTTTTACATAGATTCCTTTTCCTTCTTCAAAAATAATCGCAGGTCCTTGGTCTTGTTGCTGCTTCACAGAAGAGGTTGGATGAAGAAAATGTTTTTTATCGAGTGCTACTAGCTGTTCCTTATTAAATCTTGTCATTCTATTCCCTCCTCGCACTATAACGAATTTTCCCGCCAATAATCGTCATCTCGATACAAGTATTTTTTATTTCATTAGGATTATATGCCATAAAATCAGAAGGTAATACCGTCATATCTGCTAATTTTCCGATTTCTAGCGACCCTTTGTTTTCTTCATCGAAGGAAGCTCTGGCAGCATAAATAGTATACATTTTTAACGCTTCTTTTAAACTAACGCTGTTTTCTTGAATAAAATCATTTCCATTAGCCGTTTTGCGACAAATAGCAGCGTATATTCCAAGCATTGGTGAACAAGGAGTAATCGGAAAATCGGAGCTTCCAGCTGGAAGTAGTCCATCGTCCATCATTTCCCTCGTTGCAAATACATTTTTCACCAAAGAAGGATGTAAATTTTCTTTGTAAACATCTCCTGCTTGATAAACCAACGCAGGTTGTGGAACTGGAATAACCTCTAGTTCCTTCATTTTCATTCGCAATCCTTTATTTGTCACCATTGCATGCTCAATCCGATGGCGATGGTCTTTGCGAAAGAATTTTTTTAATGTTTTTTCATATGCATTTATAACTTGTTGTACAGCTCGATCGCCAATGGCGTGTATGGCAATCTGATATCCTTTTTGATGGGCTAGCATCACTTTATCTTCTAATTCTTTATCCGTATACATCAGCATTCCTTCTTGATCGGATGAATGATTATATGGAATAGAAACGGCTGCTGTTTTTCCACTGATGGTTCCATCAGCAAACATTTTAACTGGACCAATTTTCAAATAACTATTGCCTGATAAAGGAGACAACCTCATGTCCACTGCTTCCTGAAAAAACTTTTCCAGTATCATCGCATATACGCGAACAGGAAGATTATTTTCTTCCATCATTTCCTGCAGCACATGATATTCTTCCAATGAATCGGAAAAAAAGCCAAGACCCGCTTCATGTACACTTGTAATACCATAAGAAAGATTATGTTCCATTACAAGCTCAATTGCTTTCTTCATTTGTTTTTTTGTATAGGGAGGCATTACTTTTTTAGCAAGATTAATCGCTTCTTCTTTTAATACGCCTGTTGCGTCGCCATTTTGATTTCGTACAATCTCTCCATTTTTCACTATTGTAGCTGCTGTAATCTTCGCAAGCTGTAATACTTTTTTATTCACAACGGCCGTGTGGGCACAATATCTTGTAATAAAAACTGGATTGTTAATGCCCTGAAAGTCGAAAGCATTCGGCTCTCTTCCCTCTTTTAAGTTTGCTTCATCATAACCCCATCCGATAATCCATTCGTCTGATCCTGCCTCCCTTGCTCTTTGGCTAATTACTTTAACCATCTCTTTAATAGAAGATTGATTACAATGAACATACAGTAAATTAAATCCACTAATAAACAAATGCTGATGCGCATCAATAAACCCTGGGACAACGACTTTCCCACCTAAATTAACAACTTCTGTATATGAACCTGCCCATTTTGTTATTTCTTCATTGGAACTTAAAGCAATAATTCGCTCCTTTTTTACTGCGATAGCTTCATATTGATTGTTGTGTTCATCCATTGACATTATTTGACCATTATAAAAGATAGTATCTGCAATCATATTTTTCTCCTTTTTCATCAGAGACTTATCGATATCAATATACTGTCTATTATACACAATTATCATTATTTTCTAAATTTTCAGCACTCTACATTTTAAAAAAGGCACTGTTAAATTTCAGTGTTGATTTATAATGGTCAGGAAATTCACTCGCTTTCCGCGAACGTGCGATAAGCTTCGGAAAAACCCTTTTAACAGAGCTTATTTTCAGAGTAAACACCCATGCAATAAAATTTGCATCATGGCGCATGGAAAGAAGCAGCCTCCACATTTATAGCGCAGAGCAGCGTGAATACACGAAGACTCCTGCGGGAAAGCGAGACAGACGAGACCCTGCAGGAGCGTAGCGACGAAGCGGCTCGGCGCTCGCCCGTGGAAAGCGTAGTGTATTCACGCTGCGGAACTTCTTTTCAGAGTAGCCTATTAAGAAATGCGCAGGCGCCGGAGCTAGACACTAAACTAGGTTCGAAATTTTATATTTTCTTATCATTTAAAAAAAGCAGAACCTTCTCCTTAATAGAAGAAAGTTCTGCTTTTATCTGTTTAATTAGACTGAACTTCACTTTTCTGTTCATTAACTTCAGCTGCTATCGCTTTTTTAATAAAGAGTGCAAGAATAAAAGCAATAATGCTTATGCTTAACGCAAACCAATACGCATGATGCACACCGTATGTCATCGCATCATGTAGAACGTTTTCCGTCGGCTGACCGTTATATTCTTGTACATATTGCTTGCTTTTTCCTGTTAAAATACTTACAAAGATAGAAACACCAAGTGCACCAGAAATAGGCTGCAACGTATTCGCAATCGCTGTTCCATGTGGATATAAATGTGGCGGCAGCTCATTTAAAGCATTTGTTTGTGACGGCATCATTATCGCTGAAATAGAGAACATCAGCAATATATAGACAATGATAAATGCCCAGATAGGAACGGACTCATTAATATTACTATAAAAAATCATGACACCGACTAATACAAATGCACCAGGAATAATTAATTTTCTTGGTCCAAATTTATCAAACAGCATCCCCATCACCGGTGACAAAAGCCCATTCAGCAATGCACCAGGCAAAAGAATCAAACCAGCAAGCCTTGCCGTATATCCAAGAGGCCCTTGGAGATACATTGGCATCACAATTTCAGAAGCAAACATTGCCATAATAACAATGACAAACACGATAACACCAAATGCATAATTTTTATATTTAAATACGCGGACATCTAATAAAGGCTCGTCCAGCTTTAATTGGCGCAGTACAAAGAAAACAAGGCTTATTGCACCAACAAAAATATAAGTTAAAATTTCTGCAGACAGCAACCCATTAGCCGTTTCACCGGCACTGCTGAATCCATACACTAAACCACCTATTCCAATTGTAGAAAGGAATATAGATAAAATATCCACTTTTGGTTTCGTAATTTCCCCAACATTTTGCAAATATTTTAACGCAAATAAAATAGAAAATAACACAAAAGGAATAACAGCAAGGAACAGCCAGCGCCAACCTAAACTATCTACAATTACTCCTGATAATGTCGGACCAATCGCAGGTGCAAACATAATAACTAAACCAAACATCCCCATAATTTTTCCGCGAACTTCAGGTGGGTACAACAATAACAAAGCATTCATAATAACTGGTATTAAAAGGCCTGTTCCAACTGCTTGAATCATTCTGCCAGTTAAAAGCATTGGGAAATTCACCGCACAGCCAGCTATAATGGTTCCAATTAAAAAAATCGTCATAATACCAATAAACATGCGTCTAGTTGTAAACGACTGAATCAATAACGCAGAGATCGGCATTAAAACACCCATCACCAGCATAAAACCAGTTGCCAACCACTGAATGGTTGGAGCATCTACTTTAAATACATTCATTAACTCCGTAAGGGCGATATTAAGTAGTGTTTCATTCAAAATAGCAAAAAACGCACCAATCATAAACGTGATTAAAATTGCTTTCGAATTAATCTTGGATTCCATTCTTATCCTCCAAAAGGTAATTTATTTTCTATCCCTTTCGCTAAATAAACTGCTCTCCATTTATTTACATGAAAGTTCATTCGAATATTTGCTATTTTACCAAACAAGAGTTCTCATTTCAATTCAACTAACGAAAAAAGAACATAATTTTTACAAACATAAGGGAAAAAGTATGTATTATTAGAAAAAAGATAAAAACATAACTATTGCTTATTCTTTTTCTCGAAAAAAAAACTCCAATTTTTGAAAAGATTTACCTTCTCAAAAACCCGAGCTTTTCTTCAGAAACGATCTTTCACATATGTTTTTTCCTGCTTTAGTTACCCGATGAATCAGAAATTTGTTTCTCCTCAACTATATTTTGCTGTTGAAGGAGGAGATTCCGATATTCTTCTCCCCAATCTTTCATTAGCAAAATGATGGGTACAATACTTTTACCAAAATCGGTTAATGAATATTCAACTTTAGGTGGTACTTGATGATATACTTCCCTATGAATAATTCCATCCTTTTCTAATTCTCTAAGCTGCAATGTTAACATACGCTGTGTAATATTGGGGCATATACGTCGAAGCTCATTAAATCTTTTCTCCCCATTAATGAGATGATAAAGAATGACCCCTTTCCATTTACCGCCAATAACGCTTAATGTCAATTCCACAGGACATCCTTCAATCGTCGTACAAGTGCCATGAATTTCTTTACCGTCTTTCATCAAAGCAAGCGGCCTCCTATCTATCCTTTTCTTTTTACTTTATATTATTATGTTAAGAATAGAAATTTTCTAGAGGCTTTTCAACAAAATGAAAGTATATTTTATTAAACGTTATTTTCTACTCTATCCACTGAATCACTTGTTCTTTTGATTGTCTTGTTTTATCTCGAGGTTCTTTTACTCGGAAACCAAATGCAACCATACAGGATATGCCAAACTGTTCCGTATTTATTACTCCTTCTTCAGCTAAAATCTGTTCAACTTTATCTTTATCAAACCCTTCAATTGGACAAGAGTCTATGCCGATTTGTGCTGCGGCAGTCATCATATTGCCTAGTGCAATATAAGTTTGTCTGCATCCCCATTCAAACATTGCTCGTTCATTGCTTAGCAGATCAAAATCTTCTTCTAAAAACTTATGATACAAACTGCCTTTTCCTTTTACGACCTCTTCTGGCAGCTGTTGAATAGATCTCATCATATTCATGATATGCTCTGAGTCAGCTACCATTTCTTTCGGTGTTCTTGATAAAATAATGACAAAATGGCTAGATGTTGGCAATTGCTTTTGCCCTCCCCAAGTTACCGGTAATAACTTTTCTCTTAATTGCTCATTTTGCACGACAACAAACTTCCATGGCTCAAATCCAAAAGAGCTTGGCGACAATCTGCCAGTTTCTAAAATAAAGTCAAAATCCTCTTTGCTAATCTTTTTTTCTGGATCAAATTCTTTTGTAGCGTGTCTGTATTCGTATGCTTGCAATACCTCTTCTTTTTTAGTAGTCGTTAGTACACTTTCATTTTTTGTAGTCATTAAAATACAACTCCTTTTATTTAGGTTAGTTGAAAAACAACTTAATCAAAGTATAATTCATGGACAACAAACTTGTAAGTACGCACATTCTTTATAGGTAGTATCGTTTTTTATACTATGAACTTATATTAACTACATACTAAACTGCTATTCTCATCTTTTTTATTATTTGTGCATTGTTTATCAAGCATTCATTACACACTTCAATCATTAGCAACTATATAAAGATAATAAATAAATAAATAAATAAATAAATATAAAAGGATTTAACTTTATTTCATAAAAGAACTTCACTTTTTAAAAAATTTGTCGAAAATAATAATAAATACAATTTATTATTGCTATTTTAGAATAACCATAAATTTTACAGCAATAAAAAAGGGGATATGTTAATGGAAAAATCAAAAAAAAAGAAGTTCACTTTCAACTTAAGCACTAAACTGTATATTACGTTTGCTCTCATCCTTCTTATTCCAACCATTACGGTTGGGCTTCTATCCTATGATAGCGCAAAAAAAGAATTGGGTGATAATTTACTAAAAACGGCAGAAGAGAACGTAAACTTATTAAATTCCAATATTAATACTACGATTTCACCTAAAATTCATGATATTCAATATTTCGCCGAACAAATTACGGCAGAATCTTTAAAGGATGGCAAATCTTCTTCCCAAGTTGTGACAAGTTTCAAACAGTATATTAATCTTCATCCCGAAATTCAATCGATTTATATTGGCACACCAAAGGGAGAAACAATTATGTATCCGATTTCGGATATGCCTGATGGCTACGATCCAAGACAACGCCCTTGGTATCAAGATGCCATGCAAAAAAAAGGAGAAGTTGTCGTAACAAGCCCTTACGTGGATGCAGGAACGGAAGAAATGGTGGTTACGATTACAAAAGTATTAAATGATGGGGCCGGAGTAATTGCAGTCGATATTAATATTAAAAATCTTAAAAAGACAGCAGAAGAAGTAAACATCGGAAAAAGCGGCTATGCTGTTTTACTCGATTCGCAGCAAAACTATATTGTAAGTCCAAGTGAAAAAGCTGGCACTAAAGCAAAAGAAGATTTCTTTCAAAAGCTTTATGCAGAAAAATCTGGTGAACTTTATTACGATTACAAAGGATCAGAAAAAATCATGTACTTTTCCACCAATGAACAAACTGGTTGGAAGATTGCAGGTACATTGTTAATTTCTGAAATTGCTGATGACTCAAAACCTATTTTGAAGACTACATTAATCGTTATTGCTGTTGCTATTATTATTAGTGCATGTATTATTATGTGGATTGTACACTCTATCGTATCAAGATTAAAAGCTTTACAACAAAAAGCACAAACGGTTAGTAAGGGTGATTTAACAGAAACGATTGAAATCAAACGACATGATGAAATCGGCAACTTGGCACAAGCCTTTCAAGAGATGCAAGAAAGCTTGAGACATACATTACAAACAATCGAAGACCATGCCCTGCAAGTAAGCTCTTCTGCTGAAGAACTAAATGCAAGCTCTTCACAGACAAGTGAAGCAACAGAACAAGTGGCAGCTGCCATACAAGACGTTGCAAGCAGTGCGGAAAAACAAACAATGGAAATTGATAAAAATAATGCTTCCATAGAAAAAATTTCAAAGGGAAGCTCATATATTTCAGACAGTACTTTAGAAGTTGCTGAATTAACAAAAGATACAACAAAAATGGCGGAAGAGGGCGAAAAAGCTGTCTTAGAAACAGTTGATCAGATGAGTTTGATTCACAATTCTGTAATAGAGTCGAATGATATGATCCGTTCTTTATCAGACCGTTCGAAAGAAATTGGTTCCATATTGGGTGTTATCACTAGCATCTCCGAACAAACGAATCTATTGGCTCTTAATGCAGCCATTGAAGCGGCTAGAGCTGGAGAAGCAGGCAAAGGATTTGCTATTGTAGCTGATGAAGTGAGAAAATTAGCAGAGCAGTCCCAACTGTCCGCTAAAAAAATAGCAGAATTAATTCAAGCCATTCAAAAAGATACAGAAAACACTGTACAAAAAATGTCTACAGTAGTAGATAACGTAAAAGATGGCTTAATAGTTTCAGAAGATGCGATAAAAAAATTCACGGAAATATTATCTAGCATGCAAGAAATCACGCCTAAAATAGAAACTGTATCAAGCACCATTCAGCAAATGGCTGGCGGCATTCAAGAAGTAGAAGCAACTTCATTTACAATATCGGATATTGCCAAAAACAATGCAGCAGCATCAGAAGAAGTGGCAGCATCAACAGAAGAGCAGCTTGCAACAATGGAAGAAATATCCTCTTCAGCAAGCACTCTTTCTTCTATGGCTGAGGAATTAAATGACTTATTAGCAAAATTTAGATTTAAATAATCTGCCATTCTATTTAAAAATCTACGGAAATTTTGAACTGCACCCTAATTGTTAGACACAACTAACAATTAGCGGTGTAGTTTTTTTAAGGCTGTTTTCGTATAGATTGTTGCTTTTAAACTCGCAGCCCGAATACAATTCGTCCGTTTAGCGAGCGTCGAGCCTCCTCACTCGTACCTCGAGGCCACTGAAAAAGTGAATGCTATAAAATATAGGTAGTGACAATCCAAGCAACGCAGAGCAGAGGTTTTCGTTCGGTTTGCCGAGGCTTACCACACGCTTTCCGCGGGGCGAGCGCCGAGCCGCTTCGTCGCTACGCTCCTGCAGGGTCTCGCCTGTCTCGCTAATCCCGCAGGAGTCGTGCGGACGCCTCTCCTAACCAAAATGATGGTCGTTTTCAAACTCTCTATACCATTTTTACCCTAATAAATTTGAATGAGCCATTCTATAATAGAAATATAGAATGGCTCTGACGTTTAGGAACAAAAACTAAACCAAAGAAATTTTCATACATGCACTACAATAGCCTTTACATACATATTTTGGGTTATAAACAATTTAATTTTGTTAGGTATGGCAAACTATTATATCTTATATTTTGAAGTCACTAAATATAAATTGTGGTAAAATAATTAGGAGGTTTGTTCCATTTGAACTACTATCTACTACCTTTATATCTCCACGATGTTCAAACATAATTTTTTTTACAAATGGTAAGCCTAAACCAAATCCTTCTTTTTTATCGGTAATAAATGGATCAAAAATAGTTTCCCAGTTTTCTATAGGTATCCCTTTTCCCGTATCGATAATGTTTAAAAGAATCATGTCAGCTTCAACATTTGTAGAAATCGTTATTTTTCTTAAACCTCTATCTTTCGGAATTGCTTCCACACTATTTTTGATTAGATTAATCAACACTTGCTTTAAATAAGTCTGATTTACATAAGCTTTTAAAGTTTTATATTTTCTAACAAAAGATACTTCTACTGAATTTTCTTTTGTTAATTCTTTCGTTAGTTTAATGGCATCATCTATTATTTCATTTAAATCAACCATTTTGTAGTCAATTGAATTATTTTTTATATACTTCATATAATTTTGTATTAATTCATCAATTTGTTGTGTTGCAGTATGAATCATTGAATTCATTCTATAACCCTGTTTAGGTAATGCCTCTAATTCACTCAACAATTTTGAATAACCATTTATAACGACTAGTGAATTTTTCACTTCATGAACTAAACTAGCTGTTAAATTCCCTGTATAATCTAATTTTTTTTGACGCTCAATCAAACGATTATAATTTACTGTCATCATCGTATTTATTCTCAGAAAAGAAAAAATAATGATAACAGAAAATATAATTACTCCTAAACTACTATATAGCGCCCCTGTTCCGGGAGTAAAATTAAGCGACCCGAATACAATTAATAAAAAAGAGCATAAGAAAAAAGTACTTAAAAAATCCTTATAGTAATTATTTTGAAGATTTTTAGCAATGATATAGGAAAAAGCTAACAACATAACAAAACCAACGATATGAATAAAATACAAAAAGTGAAGTGGTCCGTATTGCGGGAAATAATAATACGTATTAGTTTGTAGAATCTCTAAATCTTTTAATCCCCTTACCCCGAGTTCGGTCATATTTAGAATATAAATGATTGTGCTCCAAATAAACAACAACACTAACACTTTCTTATTAAACATAAATAATAGAAACCGATTAAAAAAAGTATTTTTAAGATTAACTGCATGCTTCGTTAAAGAAATATATGCGACATAAAAAACCAAAGGCACCAAAAATGTTGGTCCAGCTCTAAAAATCCTAAAAACCCATAATATAAGCGATTCTGAAAAAATACCTTTTAAATATAAAACGGCAATATCCAACTGCCATAAACTAATGGCAAGCATATAAAATAATAAAGGAATTGCCAATTTTGAACCTTTATACAATTTTAATACAGAAACCGCTAATACTGTTGGAATAATTCCTATAATAGCGGTTAAAAACGAAATGATCAAAATTTCCACCTACTAGTATTGATAACTTTTTACATAACAGCATGCATTATTGCCCCCAAGACCATGATTCGTTACTGCTACTTCATTAACCTCTTGATAAATAGTTTTCGTAATAATATTCATCTCTTCAAAACCATCTTTTTTCGTGCGAATGGTTGGAGGTATAAACCCACAGTTAATACTTATCAGGGAGGATATGACTTGCAATACCCCGCAAGCACCATAAGGATTTCCAATCATGCTCTTAATGGACGTATAAGGGACCTTGTGATTATATAAAACCTTGGAAGCATACTCTTCAATTCTATCGTTTATATTTATTCCCAACGCCTGACTGTTTATATAATCGGGGTTTCTGTCTTTGCTAACTTCTTTAAGAGCCCGAACCATTTGTTCACCAGTTTCATCTATGGAATAAATATAAGCTCCATCATTATACGATACAACATTCTCTATTTCACCTAGTATATCAACATTTCTTTTTAATGCATCTGCTTCTCTTTCTAGAATAATAATTCCAGAGCCCTCAGCTATTGCAAATCCACTGCTTTGTTGACTAAATGGGACAGCCCCTACATCTAAATCCTGATTTATCGATATGGACTTGGTCTTAGCAAATCCATAGGTACCAATTTTACTAATAAGGCTATCCGAACCCCCAACTACAGCTATATCAATACTGCCGCTTTTTAGATACATCATCGCATCCTGTATAGCCTCTAAACTAGAGGTGCATCCAGTGGTTATTGTTTTGGTTATTCCTTTTATGCCTAAGTAGTGAGCGATAGCAGAAGTAATACTATGATAATTAGCAAAGTGAGAAAAAATAATAGGTACTTTTCTAAGATTATCTTGATTAATATTCATTAAAGATTCCTGGTATACCTTTTCACCAATTGCTCCCACTGATACACCTAAAAAAATTCCAACCTTTTTATCGGATAAATTAGATAGTTTAGCATGTTTTATTGCTTCCATTCCAGCCATCATACCAAGAAGAGTAACCCTTGGTAATCTTTTGAATTTTTTATTAGACTCAAATTCCTCTAATCCTTCTTTTATCTGCCCAATAATAGTAGTTTCTCTATTGGGTAAAAGAGTTGATACAGATTCTAAACAACAGACTCCATTTTTTAAATTAGATATAAATTCTGCAGCGTTATTTGTACGCGGGGCTTTTACTCCATAACCGGTTACAACTATTTTATCTTTCAATATTTTCACCCTTTTATATTTAATTTAAAGTTCCTTTAAATAATTATACAAAAGGCAGTATGATTGTCATAGATATATATATCTAGAAAACACTAAATATTTTCATTTACTAACCATTTATTTTATGCTCCCAAGAATGCAACAAAATTCTCTGTTTCTTCATGTATCCAACTAATCAAAAAACGGGAAGTTAATCGATCCCTAATAAATCTTTTACATCCGCTTCTGTTAAGGTAGATAGCAGCTGCTCTTCTGAATCGATGATTTCGTTAATAAGATGCCTTTTTTTCTCTTGCAGTTCATTTATTTTTTCTTCGATTGTGCCTCTAGCAACTAATTTAATTACTTGTACAGTATTTTTTTGTCCGATCCGGTGGGCACGATCGGCAGCTTGTTCTTCCACTGCTGGATTCCACCATGAATCATACAAAATAACCGTATCTGCAGTCATTAAGTTTAAACCAGTACCTCCAGCTTTTAAGGAAATAAGGAAAAAATCACATTCCCCTATATTAAAGCGACGGCATAATTCCACCCGTTCTTCTGAAGGAGTCCGCCCATCTAAATAAAAGAATCGCACTTCCCTTATTGCTAGCTCTCTTCCAATCAACTCAAGCATTTTCGTAAATTGGGAAAAAATCAATACCCTTCTTTTCGATTGTTTCGCTTCTTCTACCATGGTCATTAACTGTTCAAATTTTGCAGAGCTGCCTTGATAACCGTCCACAAACAGTCGCGGATGACAACATATTTGCCGCAATCTTGTTAATCCTGCCAAAATTCTAATCTTATTTTTCCGTAATGTATCCTTGTCAAGATGCTTTAATGTATCATGACGCAGTTTTGCCAAATACGCTCCATATAATTTTTTCTGTTCAAGAAGCATATCCGTTGATTCCTGCCATTCGATTTTTTCTGGAAGCTCCGTGAGGACATCTTCCTTTAGACGACGGAGCATAAATGGACGAATTCGTTTTGCAATATTTTTTCTTGTTAAATGGCTGTACTCTTTTAACCCTGAAAAAAGGGAAGGAAAAACAACGTGAAAAATAGACCAAAGCTCTTCTGAAGCATTCTCCACAGGTGTCCCCGTTAAAGCAAATCGGTAATCTGCCTTGATTTTTTTTACTGTTTTTGCTGTCTGAGTGAACGGATTTTTAAAATATTGCGCTTCATCAAAAATAACCGAATGAAAGTTTTGTTTTTCAAACCAAGTGCTGTCTTTTCGTAATAATGGATAGGAAGTAATCACTACATCTATTTCCCTTAAATCCTTCTGTAGCTTCATCCGTTCGGTTTTATTGCCGTCCATCACAACTACTTGTGTTTCAGGAGCAAATTTCATCCATTCATTCAACCAGTTATATGTCAATGATGATGGGCAAACAATTAATGCTGGAAGATTTTCTCTCCTAATCGTCTTAAGCTCTGATAAAATAAATGCAATGCTCTGCAATGTTTTCCCAAGTCCCATATCATCCGCAAGAATGCCGCCAAATCCGTAATAAGCCAATGTCTTCATCCAGTTAAATCCTATTTTTTGATAGTCCTTAAGGATAGGTTCTATATTTTTTTGCACATCAAAGTTCATACTGCCTGGCTTCTGCAAAATTGCTGCAAATTCGCGGAAAGACTCCGTTTTCTCCAACAAATGATTCTCTTCCAAAAACGCAGCAAGTGGAAAACTTTGATGGATGGATAAATCTACACCATTGATAAGATCCTCTTGCTGAATTTGCGGCGATTGCAAAAATCGCTGTATCTCTTCCATTTCTCTTGTTTCCAAGGAGAGAAGTGATCCATTTCTTAAACGGTAGTATTTTCGTTTTTCTTCCAGTGCAGTTAAAATATCCCGTATCTCTTTTTCTGGGAAATCCATATTAAATTTAAACTCGAGCCAATTGGTCCGCTCTTTTTTTATGCTTACCTTAATCATCGGTTTGGCATTTTCCCGAAAAATTCTGTTTCTGACTGCAGTTGTAGCATACACTTGAACTATTTTTTTTAGTGTGGGAAGAGTGTGATATAAAAAAGCATATTCTAAACCTTCATTTTGCAAGATATAGCCGCTGTCTGTTTTGGAAAAAGAGCTGTTCTCCATTAATTTGAGGATTTCCATTTCTTTTTCAACATCCCGCAATAAAAATCCATTTTCCAAAACCTCTTTCTTTTCCAATGGATTCAATACAATATGGCCATAGTGAAATTCTAATGCAGCAAGCAAACGGTTGTTTACCCGGTCCAAATATAATTTAGCAATCAGCTGATCTGTTTGAAACTGCTTCGCTGCTGCACTGCCTACCTCCACAGCTCCCAACTTTTTTAAACCTGGAGCTACTTTTTCTAGAAAAAAATCAACCTGTTTTTTTTCAAATGGTATACTATTTGTTCCAGCTTTGTAGAGCATTTCTTGTAAATGTACAAGCCTCTGACAATCTTGATTTTCGAGCTGCGTTAATTTTCCCTCTGTAAAGACAGATTGGTAAGCAGGCAAAATGATTATTTTATGAAACCCAGATATGTTTAGCCGATAGTTTTTCCCTGCTGTTTCAACAAACTCAAATGTCAATGGAAGCCGCTCAATTGATACATGGAAACCAGCATAGCGGCATCCGCCATACTCTACCGTTACATTTGGGAGATTTTTAAGGGAAGGAACAAGTCGATCAAAAGAGGATGGCGGCAAAAGAAAGATTTCACTGCTTATCCCTTCAATCTCTTTCATTTTATCTATAAACAACTTTTCATCCTCTCTCATAGAAACAAGCTGTCCAATAACGGCATCTATTTCTGCTGGAAAGCAATGAAGCTGCTGATCAAATGTAAAACCTGGGGAAAGTTTGTACGGCTTTCCTTCTTTTATATGGCTTAAAAAAGAAGAAATATTCATCACTTTCGTTGATCCAATCTTTATGTCTATTCCAAGCAGCTGCGGCTCCTTTTCTTTACCAATCAATCGGCAAGTAAAATCCACCTCAAGTACTTCTCTGTTTTCAAAATGGCTTTGATGACCGCTTGAACGTATAGGTTTTTCATCAAATAATTGCAATAATCCTTCTGTTAATGGATGCTGATGTATAATTGGAACGGTGCCATTTCGTTCATGTTCCAGCACAGCAAGCAGTACTGCGGCAATATGCTGACATTCCCGATCAAAAGAAGCTAATTTTGGACAGCTGCATTCCGATTGCATCCCTCCATCACCATCCGTTTTAATTGTGATATAAAAATCATCGCCTCCTTTTACGATTGCTTTACAACCGTTTGCTTGATATTCCGTAAATTCGACTTTATTATTTTGATAAAAAGAATCCCCTCTTTTGAAGGAGACGGTGCCACATAATTCTTTAATGATTTTTTGATTTAGCTTTATGTTCAAAAACGGTTCTCCTCCTGTAGAAATTCTATTTCTATTTGAAAAGCTCTGTTAAACTTGCCTGTTGATTTCCACTGCAGGCATTCGCTTTCCGCGGGCGGTCCGGGAGCCTCCTCGGCGCTGTGCGGAGGCCACTGAAAAAGTGAATGCTATAATATATAGGTAGTGACAATCCAAGCAACGCAGAGGTTTTCGTTCGGTTTTCCGAGGCTTACCACACGCTTTCCACGGGGCGAGCGCCGAGCCTCCTCGTCGCCTTGCTCCTGTGGGGTCTCGCCTGTCTCGCTAATCCCGCAGGAGTCGTGCGGACGCCTCTCCTAACCAACATGATGGTCGTTTCCAAACTATCTATTCCATTTTTATCCTAATAAATTTAAGTGTTTCACCTATAATTATATCTAATAAAACACTTTTTCAGTGCCGTCGCTGTGCGCCTGTGGGGTCTCCCTTTGACTCGCTTTTCCCGCAGGAGTCTCACGCCTTCCGCTCCAATCAACAAAGTTTTAAAATCAACAATTAGCTTTAACACAGCCATTTGAAAAAAACAATGTTTACTCACAAACCAACACTTGTCTGATAAAATTTCCTTTTTTTGCAACTGCACGATCCTTAATTATAAATCCTGCTTCTTTTATAAAAAAATCGATCTCTTCTACCGTAATAATAACGGCTTTGTCTGCAAAACGGCGGGCGTATTGCAGCATTTCCAATTTCGTTTCAGAAGGCAAAACAGAACAAAGATTATATGGCATATCGATTATAGCAACATCATAATGAGTTTCTATATCCCGTATATCCATTAACCTTACTTCGCCTTCTAGTCCAAAAAAAGCGATATTTTCCCGTGCTCCTCCCGTTACAAGAGGGTTTCTGTCACTGCCGACAATGTCTATCCCCATCGATAATGCTTCTATTAAAACAGTTCCAATTCCGCAGCAAGGGTCAATCACTTTTTTTCCTTTTGGATTCGGGACAGCAATATTCACTACCGCTCTTGCCACACGTGTGCTAAGAGCAGTTGAATATTGTTGTGGTTTTGATTGATGCTTCAGCCAAATCGACTCGCTTTTATGATAATTTCCAAATACCAAGCCATCCTTTACAGGCATCACTGCAAACAAATGTTCAGGGTCTACTAAATTGACCGTTCCTTTTATCTCCATTCCTATCATTCTTGCCATTTCTCGTCTTTTTTCAAACGGAAATTCCCCTCGAAAATCAGGATTTTCGATAAAAATAACTTTAAAGGTAGTATCTTTAATGTGCAAGTCCCTGACCTGACATATTATTTCCTCCACACTTTTTCCTTTATATAAAAGATCTATTCTGTCTTTTATAAATGGACTGCGACTTGGATCTATCCGCAACGGACTTTCTATTAACAAGGTTTCACTATCAACATGGAACAATGACCGCATTTCCAATCTGCATAATGATATTTCATCCTCATGACACGCATATGTATATAAATAATTTAATGGTCGTTCATTATGATCGATCAATCTTTTCCCGCCTAACATGCTGTTTATTTTCTTATTATAATGGAAAAAATCAAGAATTGTTTAGTTTATTGATTTTTTACTACCTTCTATCTGTGGATTTAAAGAAAGAATTTAATACAACTTATTTCGTTAAAATTATTTTTTATACCAAAAAAATTTTTACTTAACATAATACTAATTATATGTTAACCTTTCATATGTAATAGTTTACATTTTAAAAGTGAGGTAAAAAATAATGAAATTAAAAAATTTAATATTATGCAGCTTTTTTGCTGCGATAACAGCCATTTTAGCTCAAATGGAAATTCCATTGCCGTATGTTCCGATTAGCGGTCAAACATTAGCAGTTGGATTAACAGCTACTATCCTTGGAAGCAGATACGGAGCAATCTCCATGATTTGCTACTTATTGCTAGGAGCCATTGGATTACCTGTATTCGCAGGAGCAAGCGCTGGGTTTGGCGTATTAATTGGGCCCACTGGCGGATATATCTTTGCCTTTATTATTTCTGCATTTGTTACAGGTTATATTTTAGAAAAAACAACGTATTCGATTCCAATGGCCTTTGCTGCTAATACAATTGGCATGATCATTACATTAATTCTAGGAACCATTCAATTAAAGTTTGTACTTGATATGAGCTGGAGTGCTGCACTAGATGCTGGAGCTTATCCTTTTATTGTGGTTGGCTTAATTAAAGCATTTTTAGCGAGCTGGATCGGCATTATCGTACGAAATCGACTAGTTCATGCAAACCTTTTACAAAAAATATCTTAATAGGGTAAGAGTGAATTATTCGTGAGTAGAAAAAGAGTATAGTCAGAGAATGAAGACCCATAGAAGGCTGCTGCCACTATGGGTCTTCATTCTTTTTTATGGAAAAGGGGCCGGAGCTACGCCAATTTTAATAGAACAATACGAGTGATGGTGCTCCATAGTTTGTTTTTTATCCTTATGATGGATGAAGTAGCTCCGCTCACGCCACCTTTATTAGGTTTGCATCTGCCTTTCCCTTGTTAGATGGCGGAGACGAAGGACGAGACTTCATAGGAGTTTTATATCGCTTAACTGCGTTCTTTATTTACTTTTTTCCTGCTTAATAAATAAAAAACAATAAAAATAACAATGGACCAGATTAGAGAAATGCCCGGAGAGTCATTAACAGTTTTAAATAAGCTTGGAATATCTCCTGCTACCGAATCATCAGTAGTTAAAAACCAAAAAAGGAACATATTATTGGCAGCATGTGCCCCAATGGATAGTTCCAAGCTGCCTGTTTTAACAGAAATATAGGTTAATGCAAATCCTGTTACAATATAATCCAAACCTACGAAAACAAATGATTTACCCATTTCTGGATTAGCAAAATGCATGGATCCAAAAATAAGTCCAATAATAAGAGAAAGTAGAATCGGCTGTTTTAATCTTTTTCCTATCCACTGCAGAAGCATTCCTCTAAAGAACAATTCTTCTGACGTTGTTTGGATTGGCACCAAAATTAAAACAATTAAAAATAAAATGATATATTCTTTCACATGTACATTATTCCAGCTATACTCAGATGAATTAAATAGAAAATCAATAAGTGTCGTGAGTATCAGCAATCCGCCAAATACAGCAAATCCCCACAATACTCTACCCCAATGGATTGTTTTATTGGGCGTAATAAGTGTTATGAAACGTCTTTTATGTATAAAACGAACCCCTATCCAAATGCCAATCACCCATAAAATATTGACTATATGTGTTAACAATAAATTAAGATTGGGGTTAATACCAACAGGCATTGCTGTATCAAAATCAATATACGTACTTTCATCACCATCGAAGTAAACCATTATTGCTTCAATTACACCGTATATTATCGAACCAACAAACATAAATGCAATGGCTATAAGAACGGAACTTAAATAACGCTTCCAACTGTTTTTCCCCTCTGTAACATTCAAATAACTTTTTATCGTCATCCTCTCCTTTTGTCCTTCAGACTTTTTCTTTAATAGTATACCTTGGCATAATAAGGAAATCTATATATTTCTAATCAGCTTTAAATAAGGCAATTTTGCAACAAGTAAATGAAAAAGCGCAATGAAAACAACGAATTTAGTAAAATGAATAAGGAGGTGTTTCTAATGGAAAAATTACAGATGATATTATCGAAAAGCAATTATAAGTATGAATTGATCCACCATGAAAAACCGATCCGTTCAGCAAAGGATGGCTCCAGCTATTTCGGTATTCGCATCGGCCAAACAGCTCCATCATTAATACTTAAAACCGATAGAGGATATTTTTATCTCGTTGTTTCTGGTGAACGAAAAAAGGTTTGTTTCGAAAAAATAGCGGAATTAATAAACTGCTACAAAGTAAACTTAGCTTCACCTGATGAAGTTGAAAAAATGACCGGATTCCATGTAGGAAGTGTGGCAATGATTGGCATTGACTTGCCTTGCATCGTTGACAAACAGCTTTTCCAATATGATTTTATTTACGGAGGCACTGGTGAACCAACGACGACATTAAAAATAGAACCACATGCATTACACGAATTGAATGATGTTGTAGCCTTATATGAATGATATGGTTCCTTCTAATCGTTTGAAATATATTGCTTTAACTTTTTTCACCATTAATTAACAGATGATGATAGACCTTAAAATACAAAGGCTGTTTTCTAAAAGTTTGTTGTTTTTGAATAAAACAATAAACATGGTTAAACACTGAGCAGCCTGAATACACGTAGACTCCTGCTTAGAAAAGCGAGAAAGACGAGACCCCACAGGAGCATAGCGACGGCACTGAAAAAGTGTTTTATTAGATAATTTGTAGGTGAAACACTTAAATTTATTAGGGTAAAAATGGTATAGAGAGTTTGAAAACGACCATCATTTTGGTTAGGAGAGGCGTCCGCACGACTCCTGTGGGATTAGCGAGACAGGCGAGACCCTGCAGGAGCGTAGCGACGAAGCGGCTCGGCGCTCGCCCCGCGGAAAGCGAAGTGTATGCAGGCTGAGGGTTAAATAACAATAATCTATACAAAAAGAGCCAATACAAAAAACGAGCACTCTTATTTTTTGAGATACTCGTTTTGTTCTATTATTCTGCTAAGCCCTTATGAATAGTATCTAGGTTCCATTTCACCATCTTAAGATAACTATCTCCTTCAGAACCTGGTTTTCCGATAGAATCAGTGAAAACTTTTCCTTTAATCTCAACACCTGAATCTTGAGAAACCATTTCCATACTTCTTGGATCAACACTTGATTCAACAAATAATGCAGGTATATGACCTTCTCTTATAATGTCGACAATTCGTTTTACTTGTGCACTTGTTCCTTGACTTTCTGTATTGATTTCCCAAATGTATTCTGCTTTTAATCCGTAAGCAGCAGAGAAATATTTAAATGCACCTTCACTCGTTACCAATACACGTCGTTCCTCTGGAATATCAGCAAACTTTGCTTTCGCTTCATTGTGCAAGTCACTTAATGTTTTAATATATTCAGCAGCATTTTTTTCATAATCTTCTTTATGTTTTGGATCTTTTTTAATTAAAGCATCGCGTACATTTTCCGCATATTTAATACCATTATTTAAATCAAGCCATGCATGCGGATCCTGTTCTGATTCTTTCCCTTTTGACGTTAAATATTTTGGAGCAACCCCTTTGCTAATACAAAAAACTTCCTCATCTTCTTTATCTTTTTTACCTGCAGTCTCTAACATTTTGTTAAACCAGCCATTTGCTGTCTCTAAATTCAAACCATTATAAAAAATCATATCTGCATCTGTACTTGCACGAATATCTCCTGGCAGTGGATCATATTCATGTGGGTCTTTACCTACTGGTACAATGGAGTGAATAGATACATGCTCCCCACCGACATTTTTTATGATGTCAGCAAGTATAGAATAAGTAGCCACTATCTTCACTTTACCATCTGATTCACCATTATCACTAGATTTACCACAGCCAGCAACGCCGAATATAATTAATATGGACATTAACCCAATTATAAAAATTTTCTTCATTAAAGTAGCTCCCTCTTATTTATTCTTATCTTATATTTCACGTGAACGAACACGTTGTTTATATGATCTAATTTTATTCCATAAAATGCCTTGCTTTGGTGAAAATATAAAAGCGATTAAAAAGAATATCGTTGAAACAACAACAATAGATGCTCCTGATGCTAAATTATAGATATAACTATAATAAAGGCCAATTACCGAAGCCAGTGTTCCAAAAGTCACAGCCAACCAAATCATCACTGAAAGTCTATTCGTTAATAAATACGCCGTTGATGCAGGTGTAATTAACATAGCAACTACAAGTACAATCCCAACTGTTTGTAAGGATGCAACAGTCACAAGTGTTAGCAATGTCATTAGCAAATAATGAATTACTTTATTTGGAAGACCATACGCAGCTGACATAGTAGGATCAAATGAACTAACTAATAATTCTTTAAAAAATACAAATACGACTATTAAAATAAATAATCCGATAAAAAAAGTAATCCACATATCGGATGTACGAACAGCTAGCACATTTCCAAATAAAATATGGTAAAGGTCACTTGAACTTTTTAACATCGTAATTAATATAATTCCTAGTGCAAAAAATGTACTAAACATAATACCAATCGCTGCATCATTTTTAATGCGGCTATTCTGACTTACATATCCAATGCCAAGCGCCGCTATTAACCCACTGACTGCGGCACCAAAAAAGAAATTAAAACCAAAAATATAAGAAATTGCAACTCCCGGCAAAACAGCGTGAGAAATCGCATCCCCCATTAATGACATCCCTCTTAAAATAATAAAGCTTCCAATTACACCGCAAATAACACCAACCATTACAGAAGTCAACAATGCTTTCTGTAAAAATCCATAATTCATTACCGCCTGAATAAAATCCATTTTTCCTCCTCCTTTCTATACATGTTCAGCATTTGCAGAATGTTGAACAGAATGATCTTGCAAAAATGATTGAAATTGAAAATCTGCTTCATATGCTCGAATAATATGTTGTCTTGTAAACACTTCACGAACAGGGCCTACTTTAATAACGGTTTTATTTAACAAAATAAGGTCATCAAAATATTTCTCTACTTTACTTAAGTCATGATGAACTACCACTACCGTTTTGCCTTCTGCTTTTAATTCCTTTAATATTTGGACAATAACTTCCTCACTAGCCATATCAATTCCGACAAAAGGTTCATCTAAAAGAAAAAGTTCAGATTTTTGAGCAAGTGCTCTCGCCATGAAAACACGCTGCTGCTGTCCTCCAGATAACTCTCCGATTTGCCTTTTTGCGAAACCTTCCATCCCCACTCTTTGCAAACATTTATATGCCCATGCTATTTCTCGTTTACCTGGGCGACGAAAAAGACCGAGTGTCGGATATGTTCCTAACACTACTGTATCTAATACAGTAATTGGAAATGTCCAATCAATATTGCTTCGTTGCGGTACATAAGCAATTCTTTTTTTATTTTTCTTTACTGGTTCATTGAAAATTTCAACCTTTCCTCCATCTTTCGGTGTTAATTCCAGTAATGCTTTGATAAAAGTTGATTTTCCTGCACCATTTGGACCTACCACACCAATTAATCTTCCACTTTCTAAATCAACATTCACTTGATATAAAGCAGGATTCCCATTATATGAAACGGCTAAATCTTTCACTGAAATAATTTTCATAATATCCTCCCTTGCGTTAGGACAAATTATTTAAACCGATAAAAATATGTTTACCTAATGCAACTTTTAATAAAATTCTAACAGATAGTTATTCTCATGTACAGAATTTTTGTGTATTTTTAAAATGTTTTTTATAGGAAAATAATATTATTATAAATTAGCTGTTGATATATAGCTTCTTTTATTAAAGCTACCCTGAAAAGTAGTTCCGCAGCGTGAATACACTACGCTTTCCGCGGGCGAGCGCCGAGCCGCTTCGTCGCTACGCTCCTGCAGGGTCTCGTCTGTCTCGCTTTCCCGCAGGAGTCTTCGTGTATTCACGCTGCTCTGCGCTATAAATGTGGAGACTGCTTCTTTCCATGCGCCATGGTGCAAATTTTCTTGCATGGGTGTCTACCCTGAAAATAAGCTCTGTTAAAAGGGGTTTTCTGAAGCTTATCGCTCGATTTCCGCGGAAGGCAAGTGGATTCCCTGACTATTCATAAATCAACAATAGAATTTAACAGAGCCTTTAATAAAAAAACTGCTGAAACCAAATTGATTTCAGCAGTTTTTTTATTTATCACTTCCTATTTACACTAAGCGGGAGTTTCTTTTAGGTAGAGTTCGGTCATTTGCATCCCAATTTTTGTTACTATTCTCCTTGATTCAGTATTCATATTATTTTTCATCATACAAAAAATGAGGAATACTACAAAGAGTACTCCTCACTTATTTTTATCTTCTTATTTTACAGTCGTTTCTACTGTTGTTAATTGGTCATAAAATGCCTTGTAACGATCTTTATTTTCACCATTTCTTAACGCCATAGCCGAACGTGGATGTTCGTTTAATTGACCAGTGATCGTATACGGGATAATATAGCCCCATTCCACTTCTTTTCGCAGTGGAATCATTAAGTTTTCAATAGCTTCATATATCGGTTTAACATTATACTGAGGATCCTTTAAATAACCTAATAGTAGCTCAGTTGGACAATTTCCTGCTGCTCGTCCCATTCCAAAAACAGAACTATCAAGATATTGAACACCGTTTTCGATGGCAGTCAATGTATTCGAAAAAGCAAGCTGCATGTTATTGTGTGCATGAATGCCGAATTTTTTATTTGGGCATTGTCGGCTGAATTTATCCGCTAAATAAGCGATATCTCTTGGATATAAGCTACCATATGAATCAACGATATAAGCAACATCGACGCTGCTCTCATTTAGTTTAATAAGTGCTTCTGATAAATCATGCTCCATCGCATTTGAAACAGCCATAATATTGACAGCTGTTTCATAGCCTCGGCCTTTAAAGATATTATTTAAGTCAATCGCTTTATCAACATCTTTTAAATAACAAGCTATACGAATCATATCAAGATGACTTTCTTCACAAGGCAATATATCATTTTCATCCACTCTACCAATATCAACAAGAGCAGAAAGCTTTGTATGCTGTTTATTTGGAATGACTTCTTTTAAAAAGTTTTCATCGAGAAAACGCCATGGGCCAACCCCTTCTGTTGATACAAGGTTTGGTGAATTTTTATAGCCAATTTCCATAAAATCCACACCAGCAGCGTTTAAATATTTATATAAATCACGGACAAAATCAACGCTAAAGTCCCAATTATTAACAAGTCCACCATCACGAATCGTGCAGTCAATTACTTGACTTTTTTTTGAATTAAACATATAAACCTCCAGAAAAGCAAGATAGATTTATTCTACCCTATTTCATTTTTTATTTAAACTAAAATTTAAAGAAACATTGGAATTTATTCAATAATTTCTTTGATTAATGTGTTTAAAATAAATTAAGGAGAGAAGATTCCCACTTCTAGTTATCAACTATGTGGTACACGACTGCAATGATAGGTTGCATTACTAGAGAATATCTTAGTTAACTTCTTCCAAAAGAAATGATAATATTAGAGTATGTTTATATGTTCAAAAAGGGAACAAATTAGAAGTAAGCCAACTGAGAAATTAAAGGCTTTAGTTTGATGACTTTTTGAACATCCTCAATGATGTCAAAAGTTTATTTAA
Organism: Niallia sp. 01092; assembly: GCF_052318935.1. Taxonomy (NCBI): domain Bacteria; kingdom Bacillati; phylum Bacillota; class Bacilli; order Caryophanales; family Bacillaceae; genus Niallia; species Niallia sp. 01092. The sequence goes on from NZ_JBQRKO010000017.1 coordinate 29,018, forward strand.
AAGGAGCTTTGGTTGCCATGAAAATTGCGTTCATTTCAGACATACATGGAAATGCAGTTGCACTTGAATCCGTACTAGAAGATATAAATAAGAAAAATGTTGATAATATTTATGTCCTTGGCGATCTTTGTTATCGAGGACCAGAGCCTAGACGTTCCCTTGATTTAGTTCGCAGCTTAAATACAAGTATTATTAAGGGAAATGCCGATGAATGGGTTATACGAGGCGTTCAAAAAGGGGAGGTTCCTGATAAAGTATTGGAATTAATGAATCTTGAACGAGAATGGATAGTCTCCAAATTACAGCAAAGTGATATTGACTACTTGGAAAGCTTGCCTACTGAACTCCATTTTGAAGCAGAAGGCGCATCTATTCATGCTTTTCATGCAACACCAACTAGTCTATTTGATGTCGTTCTTCCAAATACGGATGATACAGTTATCCAAGAAACATTAATGTCGAGGACAGATTCTGAAGTCTACATATATGCGCATATACATAAACCGTATATTAGATATATTAACGGTAAAATAATCATGAATATTGGCAGTGTTGGGCTGCCTTTTGATGGATTAACAAAAGCTTCATATGGCTTAGTTGAAATCAAAGAAGGAAGTATCAGCACCTCGATTGAACGTGTTGATTTTGATCAAGAAAAAGTGATTCACCAATATACAGAAGCGAACTATCCGAATGCAGAAATGATGATAAATGTTATAAAAAATGCTCGAATATAGGCCATTGAATATGTTTGGAATCACAAACGATAGATAAAGAGGATGAGTTAAAATCCAAAAAAGATCTTGATCTCATCCTTTTTATGCATTATGAAGGAGTATACCCAATAATCTCCGCTATTTCATCAGGCTTATTAACGGAATAATCAGGATTCTCTACATGAGCAATTTCAGCAGCATCATAGCCCCAACCTACCCAAATAACTTTCACCCCTACCTTTTTGCAGGCGACAATATCACGGCATTCATCCCCAACATAAATCACTTCCGATGGTTGAAGCCCATGAGATTTTAAAAACTTGCTGATTATTTTATCCTTTCCGAAAATACGGCTTGAACATAATACTTCTTTAATACTGTTCAATTTATTGTTCACTAAAAATTCACGAATATTTTTTTCTGCATTTGAAGAAATAATTGCTGCTTGATAGCCCGACTCTTCTAAATTTATCAGCAATTCTTTCATTCCATCAAACAACTTAATCTCTGTGATTGATTCTCTATACAATTTTAAAAGCTCAGGCATAAATACAGGCAGTTTATACATAGGAAACTGAACTAATTTGCTTCTTTCTTTTATCGAAAGCCTTCTTATCATCTCATAGTCTTCGATTTTTAGCTTCTTGTATTTATATTTCTCTGAAAGTTGATTCCATGCATGTAAAAAAGCCAATTTAGAATCGGCAATTGTTCCATCAAAATCAAAAATAATATATTTTATCACGTTTATCTCCTTTTTCACTCTGCATTTTAAAAATAATTCCCGTTTTTAACTAGGCTGTTTTCGTATAGATTGTTGCTTTTAAACGCGCAGCCTGCATACACTTCGTCCGTTTAGCGAGCGTCGAGCCTCCTCGTCGCATACGCTCCTGCGGGGTCTCGTCTTTCTCGCATTCCCACAGATGTCTACGTGTATGCAGGCTGCTAAGAAACGCTTTTCCATATGATATATATATGTAAAAAACAACAAACTTTGAGAAAACAGCCTTTATCTATTAGAAAATAATATAAGAGTTTCCTCCATTTGTAAATAAAAGAACTCTAGTAAGGAACAGTGCTTCTGTTTTTAGGGAAACGAAAGAAAGTAAAGTATTTCTGACTATTTGTTAGGCCCCTGCAGATAGGACCTCTTATGTATCATCTTTCATTAACCTTTCTTTTGCAATCAATTGATAGGACTGAATTCGGTCTTCTGGATCATGAGTAATGGTTACAATCATAATCTCATCTGCATGATATATTGCTTTTAAGTGACGCAGTTTCTCGTTTACTTCTTTTGGATTGCCTATGATCATTTTTTGTTTCATTTTTTCGATTCTTTCTTTTTCTTGATTGTTTCGCATATATTCGATTGCTTCTTCTCTGGAAGGAACACCTTTTTCTCCTTTTCCCTCTCCTCTTTGTAAGGACCAGACAAGGGAACTGAAAGCAATTTCTTCTGCTTTTTCCATTGTTTCTGCACAAACAGCGGAAACTGTTAAGATAACTTGTGGCATATCCCCATGTTTTTTTGGTATAAATGCATCTCTATACTGTTGAATAATTTCAGCACCATCTTTATCACTCATAAATTGCCCGAATGCGTAGGCAATCCCTTTTTGTCCGGCAAGCAGCGCACTTTTTTTGCTTGTGCCTAGAAGCCATGGCATTGGCGGGGCTTTCGGTAAAGGGGAAGCTGTCACCTTTGCAAACATATGGTCAGATGGAAAATCATTTTCTAAAAAACGCAGCAAATCTTCTACTAAATTTGGCAGTGCCCATACTTGCTGCAAAAAATTGTCTGTTAACGCATTGGTTGCTTCTGCTGATCCACCAGGAGCTCTTCCAATCCCAATGTCTATGCGGCCAGGAAACAAGGTAGACAAAATATTATATGTTTCAGCTACTTTATATGGGCGATAATATGGCAGCAAAACCGCCCCTGCGCCGATACGAATCTTTTCCGTATTTGCTCCAATATAACTCAACATCACTTCTGGAGCTGAACATGCAAGTCCAGGTAAATTATGATGCTCGGCAATCCAATAGCGAGTATAACCAAATGATTCTCCAGCTTGTGCTAATCTCATCGATTGCTGAAGAGCCTCTTCTGCTGTTTGATTGGAGGAAATAGGTGATTGATCCAATATGCTTAGCTTCATCACGATTGTCTTCCTTCTTCATGTTTCATTTCACGAATACTTAATGAAAATTCACCAACTTTTCCTTTTTTATACAAATTAGTTATAGACGTAGAATATTGATGAATCGCCCCCCGAAATACGAGGTCTTTTTCAGGAACAGAAACATGAAACATTCCTTTATACAGCAGTGTCGTTATATCATGATAGTCCTCACTTGTTACAGAAAAAACAACAGAAATTTGATGTAATCCATTTATTTTTTCTTCCTGATAACTGTTTACATCAATTGATGTATGATCTAAAACGATTGCTTTTACCATATTCAGTTCCTCCTTTTTTATTAATTATACAATTAAAAAAGGCGCTTCCTATATAGAAAGCACCTCTCTTATATTACAAAAATATTAAACTACTTTTTTCTTTTCCCAAAAAATCTCAAAGCAAAAGCATAAATAAACACAATCAGTGTACAGCCTAATAATGATGCTGAGATCATGGCAACCGCAATTCCGTACCAAGGATCGATGAGTACGGTCACAACGAAACTAGCGATAAAGGCTGTAACGCTTAGACAAAAGCTGATGATAACAGGTAAATAGCTTTTTTTGCTCTGTATATATTGATAAGTGGACCATAATCCTACTAAAACAGTATACAAAATAGCTATCGTTATGCCATTAACAAGTTGATTTACCATTTGAATCAATCGGTGGCTATCATTAGGCTTTGCTATATCGAAGGAAATGGTTTGTAATTTTTTCGTTCCTAAATCCACCGTAATGAAATCAAATTTAGACGGTTCGTTTGGCCAATTCGTATTTTTCAAAATAGCTGCTTTATTCGTTTTATGAAAAAATCGAGGGGATGCGACTGATGCTTTCAAGTTTGTCAGCCTTTGTGTTTCCCCATTTCTCGTATCCATTAAAAACAGTTCATACTCAAAGAGAGATTTGTTTTCTGATTCTTTCGAAACTGCTGTATAAAGCATATTTTCGCCATTCGTAGATAATTGAGGAGAGTAGCTGTCCTTTGGCAAATGTTTCGTTAGTATAGATTCCTTCGCTTTTCCTTCTTCTAATGAATAGGAATAGAATTTTTCTTTTCCGTCAAAAGAGCTAAAATATATTTCTTTGCCATCTAATGATACCGAAAGAGAATTCATGCTGAAGTAATCTGCATTTGTTAATTGTTTTTCGTCTTCTCCATTTGTGTCAATAGAATATAACTCATAGCCCTCTTTCGTTTCTTCTTCTGATTTTTTAAATTCATCAGCAGGCATTGCTATATAATAAATCGTGTCATCAGCAGGAGAATAAGTCGCTTCGGAAACATGCATTTTGTTCGATACTAGTTTCGTAGGATTGCTTCCATCACTATTTATCGTATAAAGGGAATTAATTCCGTCTGCATCTTTTGATAAAAATACTATTTTTGTGCTATCATGGGAAAATCTTGGGTTATGATGCCTTTCTGTTTCCCCTTCTGTTAATTGCTTTACGTTTGTACCATCTGCATTTGCTAAATAAATTGCTTCTTTCCCATCCTTATAATAAGAAAACACATATGTTGCATCATCTGCAGAAATATCAAAACTATCTCCTAATCCAGTAAAATACTGATATGGATCATCGTCACGCAAAAAACTATACACAATGGATGTGATAAGAAAAATGGAGATGATTGCTATTGTCCAAAGTAGAAATTTCTTTTTTTTCAAATTTCCAGTCCCCCTTTCACAGTTGGTTCTTTTTATGTACTTACTACATCATTTCCTTTTATACACGGTAACCCAATTCTTATTTCGAAATAAATTTTCACCATTAGGGAAAATTTACTCTTATCGATATAATATAACTTCTTCCTTTAATCGTCAATTTTTCACAAAAAAAAGAATTGTTTTTTTCTCTCAAACCTCTTTTATATCGCTGGTTGAAATTTAAACTTAACTAGTGCCAATACAGTAGGTTCTAATTCTTTTACTGCCTCAAGAGAAACGATTGAAGTAAGATTTTTCCCAAAATATTCTAGCTACTTGTTTCCAACTCTTGTTTCTTCAAAAGCTGCAGCAATGGCAATAAAGTCTTTTAATTTTAATTCTTTAACACATCAAACACCGTTCGAAAATGGAACGGTGTTAAAAAAGTTATTTGATTTTCCTGTCCTGTGCTGTCGGTGGTTGCTGACTAGACCGACGACGAATGTCGGATGCAAGGACTGCAATGGTCGCTGTCAGGAATACAAGCTGCATTATGGTGCGAGGGACCAGAGCATCTGCAGGATTGGTTGTGAGACCTTCGAGTGCTATATAGATATTGGCTGGGAACATCACAATAAGCAGGACAGTGAGCCCGCCTGCTGCCCAAAGGACTGTCGGCCGCCACAGCAATCCAACAGCGCCGGCCAGTTCCAGTATACCAGTGATGGTCACAATTAAGCCAGGGTATGGCAGTGCTGGTGGGACCATGCTGATAAGATCTTCCCGCATCCAGACGAAATGAACCACCCCGGTCAGCACGAACATTGCTGCTAGTCCGCCCCGAAGTGCGACCGGCCATGACCGTAGACGGCTTACCCCTGCGGCTCCTGCTCCGAGAATCGCCAGTGTGACAACGACAAGTACAATAAGTGGTTCCATTGTATTTCCTCCTATAATTCGTAATTTTTACATTTCAAAGTTAAATCCAGAAGTATCACGAGTTGTAAATTCTTTAAACCCGCAGTTCACTGGACCTAAATTGTTTAGATACTCTACTCTTTCAGCTAGACTTCTGTATTCTGATTCTTATTCAATCAATGTCCATCAAAGCGTATAGATACTATACACTTTTTTCAAAAAAAATTCCCTGTGGGGCTTCGGTTATATTTGACTCAATTTTTCTTCTATTTTCACTAAAAAGTCTTTTGCAAAGGCTACCTTTTCAGCAGGAACATCCTGTAAAATTTCGACGACCATTTTCTTAAATTTTTTATGATGCTCCAAATGATGAGCATAGGCAACTTCACCTTTAGTCGTTAATTTCAGAATAATCCTCGACTGATTGCGAATATCCCTCTCTTTTATGATCAGCCCCTTCTGCTCAAGTTTTTTAAGTACTTGGGATACCGCTCCCTTGGTCACCCCACAATACTCAGCTAGTGCTGTAATATGGACACCTTCATGTTCCTTTATTTCTTTAAGTGTATAAATCTCCGAATGATATAAAGGTTCACCCACTCCATAGTCCTTATTTTTCCGATCTACTTTAGAGAACGTATTAATCAAATCCAAAAGGACATCACTAATCTTCTCTTTAGAAATTTCATCTTTATTCATCATATAAAAAGTGTAAAGCATCTATACACTTTTGTCAATCAATTCCTATCCCATCAGAAATCATGGCAAGTTTTGCAAATTCCTTATACACAAGAAGAAGTCTATGAAAAACTCTATTTTATTCATAAACCAAAAATTCAGGATAATAAAAATGATAATTGTAACAAGTGCAAAGCCAATAATTCACCAAATAGAACGCTTCTGCAATACAAGAATTCATGAATAATGTCAGAACACTAATTATTCGATTCTTTATGTAACTATGTTTTATGTAATTTAATCTCTATTACTCTGATACAGCGTTAAGTGTTATAAGTTTAAAGTACCACTTTCGCCATCTTGCACTTGTCGAACTTTTATCACAAGAAACTACAACCTTCGGATTATACAGGCACCTAATTAAATAATTAATTTTTGTAAAACATCCTTGACACCAAAAGGCTTCAAATTTTCACATGGGGATCAGATAAAAAGGTACAGAAAGATAAAATGGGAAAAAAGATTACTACTGCAAGCGCTAAAACAAGCTACTATATATTAACGAGCAGCTTATTCCTACTTTGGATAGTAGATAAAATAATTTTTGTTAGAAAAAATGAATTTGGAAATGTGTCTTTATTTGCAGCTTTATGCCTCTCCTTAATTATTTTTCCTATCGTTCAATTTTTTTCAGCAAAACAGTACAGATAATGGCATTAAAGAGAGCAGCACAAATAAAATGCTGCTCTCTTATTATATATGGAAAAAATCAAACTAATTCCTGCACTGCCGATGTAATGTCTTTTGCTGTTAATTTATAGTATGCTTTTAGATATGTTGAACAGGATATATCCAAGTTTTAGTTTCTTCACAATATTCTAGCGATTTCATTAAGATTCCTATCTTCAATTGTTTTAAACACCTGGGAACAGGGAACCTTCTTAGTTAACGAGCATTTAATATAGTTTGTTTCATTAATTGATAAGACTGTCACCAATCATTTTGTGTACTTTCTCCTTTTCTTCATCAGACACAATGAAAAAATATTTTCCACCTTTTGAATCTTCCCCAATTACTTCATATTGTTCAACATTATTGCGTGTATTTTTATAATTTTTTTCGATATTTATCATTTCTTCCAAAGAAATATTTGTTTTCACATTTTCCCCCAAAGAATCTAGAATATCGTCAAATTTAGAAACAGATGATATACTCATTCCTTTATCAATAATGGCTGTTATTACTTTTCTTTGCCGCTCATTTCTTCCAAAATCATTATCTGGATCTAATTTTCTCATGCGGACATATCCTAACGCTTGGGGACCATCTAATTCAATGTTTCCAAGTTGATAATGATACCCCTTTTTATAATATCCTTCATCATACCATTCCATTTCATTGTTAACGATTATTCCACCTAAAGCATCCACCATTCCACTTAACGCTTCCATATTTACTTTTATATAGTAGTCCATTTTTATTCCAGCAAATTCTTCCACTGTATCAATCGCCATTTTTACTCCCCCTAACGCATAGGCAGAGTTGATTCTGTCTAGAGTACCGTTTCCAACTATTTCAGTTCTCGTGTCTCTTGGAATACTAACCATTTGCAATTTTTCTATTGAAGGATTCAACGTCATGACAATTAAGGCATCCGTCCTGCCAACGTCATTTTTCCGCTCATCTACTCCCATCAATAAAATGCTTATTGGCTTTTTTCCTTTAATATTTTCTTCTCTTTGTTTTCCTACTGTTTTCCCTTCTCCATCAATAGGTTCATAAATTTTATCAGCCGTTTTTTCAACACTTGTATATAAATATGCAATATATGCAACTAGCCCAATTACGATAACTCCAATCATACTTGATAAAGTAAGTATAATTTTTTTCTTCATAGCCATCTCACTTTCTCCTCTAATCTTTTAATAAATCTCTATTACTCTATATTCACATTTATTTCATGATCATAATAATAACGATTAGGACTTATTATTGTAAGATCTTTCTCAAGAAGATTTCCATCGTCAAAAACTAATACAGCCTCTTTATTTTGTTGTGAACCTATACTTTCACTTAGGTTTCTAATATATTCTCTTCCTTCTTTGTCTTTTAAAATAAACGGAAGATACTCATCTACTGGAAACTTCGAATGATAATAAAAATAGGTTTTTCCGTCCTTCTCAACTACTTTTGTTATTGTCAAAAATTTATGATCATCTATAGGAACATTCGTTTCTCCAGCTTTATTTAAAGTGACTCCACTATTATTTCTCCAGCCCTGATCTGTTTTGTTTAAAGAGTAAGGAATAATAGAAATAGAATGTAGTGCTGGATCATTATTTTCAAAGTAACTTATAATCCGTTCTTTCCCTCTATAATGTCCTGCCACAGATGCACCAAGCCATTTTTTTGTATTTCCTTTATTATCTACAATGATATAATCTAAGAATGCATCTTTATCGCTCATCGTACCTTGAACATACATTCTAATTGGTGTAATAACTACTTTTTCTATTACTATATTCGGACCAATGTCATTAAGATTAGCATTTACTACTTCTTCTTTCACATTCTCTTTTGCTTTTTTACTTTCAATTGGTAGCATAAAATTCCATCTTCCGAATATGTTCTCTCCTTCCTCCTCACCTAATTTGTCAATCTTAAAATTCAATTCAAACTTATCCGGTAGATTCTCTATTTCCACTCTTTGTCCCTGAAGTTGATTTTCTTCAAATGGATTTTGGTTCTCATTGGTTGTTATAGAATTATTGTGGTTAAAGCTTCCTTTATTAATAGAAAATACAACTACCCCAGTATATTTCTTCTTATTTTTATCCAGAAACTCTCCATACTCTGTATCGAATGATCCATTTGTTCGAAAACCTTTGCTTTTGATATATACGTTATCCGGCAACATAGCAGGTGCACCTTTAAAGGTTTTATCACTTTCCACTTTGTATGATACTAATAATTGATATCCATCAAATATAGTTCGAGTAATTGTGATCTTTATACCGTTGCTAATTTGTGAAACTACTTCTTCATCTGCCACCTTTTCGTAATTATTCCCTAATGACAAATACTGTTGAATAGAAGAAATCATCGGTATATTTTGAGCAAACGAAGTAGGATTACTACTTAGAAGAAAGATTGGTAGACAGATAGCAGCTAATGATGAAACGATCATCACATTTATTTTTTTCCAATTTCTTCTCACCGGAAGGCTCTGTAATATATCTTGAATTTTATTGTCAATTCTTTCAGGCATTATCACTCGTTCTTTTTTAAATTTTTCTTTTATTTTATTATCCAGATCATGATTCATTTACAATCCCCCTATTACTCATCAAGCTTTAATAATTTTTGTAATAATCTTCTTGCTTTTGAAAGACGTGATCTTACTGTTCCTTCTGGTATTTTTAATAGTTTAGCTATTTCTTTTGTTGATAAATCTTCATAATAAAAAAGAACCGTTACTACTCGGAATTCTTCTTTCATTGAATACACTGCACTATGTAAATCAATATTTAAATATGTATCTTCACATATGGCGTTATTTTCATATAAGGTATCAATCGATATTATTTTCTTTCTAGCTTTTAGTATCGAGTTACATTCATTTATGAGTATTCTAATTAGCCAAGTTTTAAAATATCTATTTTTCTTCAATTTTTTAATATTTTCAAAAGCTTTTAAAATAGTAATTTGAATAACATCCTCTATATCAGATTCATTATGTAACATTGCTTTTGCTACTCGATACACATTGATTTTATTTTGTTGAATCAAAGATATAAATGCTTCTTTGTCTCCTTTCTTTGCTATAGAAACCAAATCATCCTGTTTTTTTATTTTCATATCCTTTAAAACCATTAATCTCAAAAAAATTTCCTCCTTCCTGGTATAATATTAGATAGTTTAAAAGCATAATTTGTTCATTTTTTTTATAAATAATTCACCAGAATTCTCATTTAAACGTTGACCCTCAAATGTTTCAATTAAACTACAAAATTCATAATTAGACTAAACTTTCGATATTGAATAAATGAAAAGTTTCAGATACCCTTTCATTTCTCATTTAATAGGTTCAAATAGTTTTCATATAAAAACAACCACCTTCTTTTAAGAAGATAGCTGGAGTTCCTCATTTTGTAAAATGCTTAATCCTTGCTTTTCGAAAGCCTTGATAAGAGTCATTTATTGCAATAACTACTACGATAATTCCAGTTATTATTAAAAATATTTTTGACCAATTATCGTGAAAAGCAAACAAATCATTCATATAAGTAATAAACGATTGATTAAATAAATCTGCATTACTGATCATGATAAGAAAAACACTTGCTGCAATAATTTGATAAAAAGCATTAAAAAGAGCTAATTTTTTCGTCCATTGACGTGCTATCATTTTATAAATAGCCATGACAACCTCTAAGACGATTACGATTCCTACGTTTATCCAGTAGGAATGCAAAACATCTTGATTAAAAGTAGGTGTTATAGACTTAAGCACTCCGTATTTCTTTTCATAAACACCGACTAAATTCCCCGCATTAAAATAGGCAGTCGCCCAAATGGCCGTCCATAATAATCCGCCAAACACTTCTATTTTGGAAATTCCTTTTCCCTTTGGTAGATGATGAAGGCTTTTTAAGTACTCTGGAGTCTATTCTTTTAAATGAGCAGATAACGGATGTTGATTTTTTGTTCTATCCGTTCGTTCTAAAATGGCAAACACGATTGTCAGCCAAAAGAACACTTGCATTCCCGTTCCAATAATATTTTCAATCCCGTCTGCAATGATTAGGTGAATAAGATTAATTACACCTTTCTCCCAGCTATAAGAAACAAGATTTTCTACAAGCAGCGTAATGAAAGAAATCGCTAAAGCAATTGGCAAAATCATTTTTAATAAATTCATATACACATCAAAATAACGTAGTCCAATTAAATGCATTGGTCGGTCTAAATAGCCACTTGCAAGAACAGCAGGATTTCCCAACTCAGAAAGAACGGCCTTCACCTCTTCTTCTGAATAGTCATCTGGCAGCATATCTTCAATTGTTGAATGAAGTTCCATCGCAATATCCTCGCGCTGCTTTTCAGGAAGCCTACGTATTACTTCCTGAATATATAGCTCTATTAAACTCATGATTCATCCTCACCTTTTAATAAAATGGATAACTCTTTCGTCATCTTTTCCCATTCCTGCCTTAACTGCTCCAATATTTCCAATCCATATTCACTCAACACATAATACCTCCGTGGTCTGTTTTCCGAAGTATCCCAACTACTAGTTACCAACTCTTGTTTCTCCAAACGCCGAAGCAATGGATATAAAGTACTCTGTTCGATCGTTATTCCACTCTTCTCTAATAATTGGACAAGCGAATAACCATATTGTGGTGTTCTCAACTGACTTAATACTGCCAATGTTAAGGTTCCTCTTCTTAACTCTGTTGTTAAAGATTGCAGCAAGCTACTCATCATTCACCTCCTGTTGTATACTGTGTATCATACACTATTTATATATACTATGCATCATACACTATTATTGTTTCTATAACAATTAAAATTTTTAAATAAATCGAAAATATAGGAAAGTATGCTATATACTATTTTTAGGTGATGTCATATGCAAATTAATAGATTATTTGAAATCGTTTATTTGCTGCTAAATAAAAAAACAATAACAGCAAAACAACTAGCAGAGCATTTTGAAGTGTCTGTGCGGACGATTTATCGTGATATTGATACCCTTTCAGCTGCTGGAATACCGATTTACACCAATAGAGGAAAGGGCGGCGGCATCCGTCTTATCGATGATTTTGTGCTGAATAAATCATTGGTTTCTGATCAGGAGCAAAATGAAATATTAATGGGCCTTCAAAGCCTTAATGCTGTAAAAATTCCTGAAGCTGCTTCTGTACTTAACAAACTAAAAACTCTTTTCAACAAGCAAGCAATGAATTGGATTGAAGTTGATTTTTCTGATTGGGGCAGTGACAACACAGATCGAGTAAAGTTTAACACGCTTAAAACAGTAATTTTGGAAAAGACGATTATTTCGTTTGATTATTTTAGCTCTTATGGGGAAAAAACAGAAAGAATCGTCGAACCATTAAAGCTGCTTTTTAAAGGCCGTGGTTGGTATTTTTATGGTTTTTGCCGAGTGAAAAATGATTTTAGGCTTTTTAAAATAACCCGAATGAAAAATCTAAGTCGACTTAACGAAACTTTTGACAGAGAACTTCCTGAAAATATTAGAGAAGAACAAGAATCTAATAGTACTAATATAGTAACCATCGTTTTAAAATTTGATGAATGTGTTGCCTATCGTCTTTATGACGAGATGGATCCCGCGTGTATTCATAAAAAGGAAGACGGAAGCTTTACGGCAACCATTACTTTCCCCGAGAACGAGTGGCTGTACGGCTATATATTATCGTACGGTCAAAATGCGGAGGTTTTAGAGCCAAAACATGTAAAGGAAATAATAAAAAGCAAATATGAAAAAGGCTTAAAAAAATATTTATAATATGACATATAGTTGTCAAGTTATCGTTGTTATACTCCTTTTATAAATGAAAGGAGTTTTAACTATGGATTATGAAATCGTATATATTGAAGAGAAATCAGTAGCAGGCATAAAAATTCGCACGAACAACAATCGTCCTACTATGGGAATGGAAATTGGTGAACTATGGAGAGAATTCTTTGAAAAGGGTGTTTATCAGTCAATACCCTACAAACAAAATGATAAAACGATTGGTTTATATACCAATTATGAGAGTGATGCGAGTGGCAATTATGATATGGTAGTTTGTTGTGAAATTCAGCAGACTTCGGATTTACCTTTAAGTATTCATAAACAGACAATTCCTGCTGGAAAATATGCAAAATTTATTGTACACGGTGATGTACAGACAGCAGTAGGAGCGTTTTGGCAAAAACTTTGGACGATGGATTTAGATCGTAAATATAGTGCTGATTTTGAAGAATATCAAAGTGGCAGCGACGAGAAAGATTCGGAAATACATATATATATTTCCTTAAATGAATCAGAGGGTAATAATGAATAAGATAGATTACAAAAAAGACTATAAAGAATTATATGTACCAAAAGTAAAACCAATCATTGTCACAGTCCCTGCTATACCTTTTATAATGATTAATGGTTCAGGCGACCCAAATGGCGAGGAATTTGCTCTTGCAACTGCTGCACTTTACAGTCTTAGTTATGCAGTGAAAATGTCTTATAAAAGCAATCACGTTCCTGATAATTATTATCCCTACACCGTTTTCCCGCTTGAGGGTGTCTGGGATCTCATCGATAAAACATTGCCCCCTACCATTAAAAGTAATTTTAAATACAAATTAATGATTCGGCAGCCTGATTTTTTAACGGATGATTTATTCGAGCAGTTTTTATTTAAAACGAAAAAGAAGAAGCCAAATCCTTTTTTAGAAAAAGTGGAATTTGGATTAATAACAGAGGGACTATGTTGTCAAATGCTTCACATCGGAAGCTACGATAACGAGCCTGAAAGCTTTGCAATGATGCATACTTTTTGTGAGGAGAACGGATATAAGAGAACTTCTTATACACATAGGGAAATATACCTTTCAGACCCTCGCAAAACAGAGCCTCATAAGCTTAAAACCGTTTTACGGTTTCAAGTGAAAGCGAATGCATGAAAAGAAGTTGGAAGGAGTCACCAGTTTCGTGGAATTCCATTTTTTTCGCGGAAATATCAATAATTTCGCGGGATTCCATTTTTTTTCGCGAAAATATCAATAATTTCGCGGGATTGGTTCTCCGTTTTGTAAAAAAATGATTAAGGCAGTCTAAAACTTAATTTCCATGTTCCTGACTGCCTCTTCGATTTTATTGATCTGGATAGGTTTCCTGCAAAAAACGTATCGACTGCTTAATAAGCGCTTTTAACACATCGACATCAATGTCTGCAACCTTATTAATATACACGCAGGCTTTGCCTGTCGTATGTTTTCCAAAGTCCTTCAACAATTCCTCCCGTGCTGTATCACCTGTCGCAAAATACAAACTGATTTTTGCTTTGCGAGGGGAAAAACCAACGAGCGGTGCATCGCCTTCATGACCAGTTTTATATTTATAATGATAAGAACCAAAGCCAATAATGCTTGGGCCCCACAACTTTGCTGGATACCCGGATGTTTCTGTAAAAATATCTAATAATCGATAGGCATCCTCCCGCTTTTTAGGACTGTCGACATTTTCAATAAATTCAATGACACTGTTATCGTTTTCTTTAGTTTTCAGCTCGTACACATCTTCACTCCTTTAAATAATTGAAGTTATAGGCTATCATACCTCTATTACAACTTCTACGCTGCAAATTATTTTCCTTCTATTATTTCGGTTATTTAAATGCAGTTGTATGGATTCTTTTTATACCAAGACTTTTTATCTAGTTAATCGGTGCCGCTAGTTTACTAGCTATCAAAATATATATACATAGAATCGCTAAAAAAGTTTACGATGAAAAGAATAGTACTATATAATTTTGATTAAACGGTTAGTAAACTGATGATAACGAAAGGAGAGTTTATGAATAAACGAACTGCAATTGTTATTTACAGACTTATTTTATGTGCGTTGACATTCAGTGCTGTCATTACGCAATTTATTACACGGGCGCAAACAAAGCCTTTTAACCCCGTTAACTTTTTTAGCTATTTTACGATTGAAAGCAACATCTTAGTTGCCACGATCCTCGGCTTAAGCTGTTTCTTTCATACAAAATACGGTCGATTTGAGCAGCTAGGGGTTCTTCGCGGAGCAGCAACCGTCTATATTGTGACAACTGGCTTCATCTATTTTTTATTGTTAAGGGGGCTTGAAGAATCACTGCAAACACCTATACCGTGGGTTAATGTTGTGCTGCATTACATCATGCCTATTGGAGCACTTTTGGATTGGATAATGAACCCGCCAATAAAGCGTATAACATGGGCAAATACTTTAAGCTGGCTTCTTTTCCCACTAGTATATGTTTTGTACAGTTTAGTGCGCGGACCATTTGTTGATTGGTATCCATACCCTTTCCTCGACCCAAGAGTTGGCGGCTACGGAAAAGTTGCCGTATATAGTCTAGGTATTGCAGTAGCTATCGGATTAATTTGCACCTTTGTAAGAATACTTGGCAACACAAATCGGAGAATGCGAAAAGCAAATGAAACTAGGAGTACAAATTTTTAATATTATAGGTGATTTAGTAATACTTGAGGTGAAACAAGATGGGGAAATTTTCGATGAAAATAATAAAATATTGGCTCTCTATTCCAAGATGGTTCAGAATTTTCACTTTAAGTGCGATTACTATTTATGTGATATGGTCATTTTTTATTGCAGGTGTAAAAAGCTTATATGACTTTCATCTTGATTTACCTGATGTGATAATAAGTTTAATTGCTGCAGCGTTTATATTGTTTATCTTCAATATTTTCGGTTCGGAAAATAAGTGAATTTTAAAAATACCGAATCATAAACGATTAATTCTATAGTTTTTATATTAAATAATAAAGTGAATAAATGAAGAATTAACCGGTTATAAAGGCTGTCGAAGGTTTTTTCGACAGCCTGAGGATTGTGTAGCACTACCTTTTTTAAAAAGTATTATGCAATTTTTAATATCTTGAGTAAACCAATTGTATCTTCTGTGTAGTATGTATGTATAAAATCGCTATCAAGAGTTGCAAAGTAATGACATCCATGAGAACTAGAATAAGCAATATGAAATGCATCGTATACATCTAGCTGCTGTATTCTCATAATATTTAAGGCTAATTCTTGAATATCGTGTTCTTCAAATGATGGCGTGCTTATTTTGAGCCCTAACTCATTTGATAAGTCCCTTATGGAACCCTGGAATGTAGACACTGCATGATTATAATAGGTATGTAATCCTTCTCTATTACGAGAATTATTTGTTTTAAAATCTTTAAGAATACTCTCAATACTATGATAAAGTTCCCCACTTCTAACTAACTTGTCCAATTTCTGTTCTGGTACGTATCCTGCAAGGTTTCTGGCTGTTTTCAAGTCTCCTAATAATTCCAGCTCTTCATCTGAAGGTTTATACCTATTTTTGTTCATCTTATGAACTAAAAATAATATTTCCCTTATAATATTTTTAAATAAATTATGTACTACTTCAGCTGCAACTTTATTAGTAATCACTAACTCAGAAATTTCTTCTTCTGCCCATTTAGCTAGCAGTTCAGAAACTTTGTCTCCTCTTTGATCATCAACATCTAAATAAGCCAAAAGAAAACAAGCATCCACAGCAATCGATGCTTGATTAAAGTTAACGTACTGTACTTCAGTATAGTCAATTATGTAGTCAGACATTTACTTACCTTCCTTACACAGTTCAACTAAACGTTTTCCTGAAGATGTACGAACTCCATAATTTTTCCGAATTTCCATTGCTGTTTTACGTGTTGAGTGACTTTGTTTTACCTCATGCTTTAAAGGTTTCGCAACTGGTACCAATCTAATCACTCCTCTTATACTTTTAAGATTATTATATCTATTACTACCAATATTGTCCATAATCCAACTACCTTTTCCCATAAAACAGGCGTATTTTCTATCATTATTTCCAACTATTCAAAAAAGAACCCTTTTTATTTTAAAAAAAACAATATCTTCACGGTACTCAACCGATAAACAAGTATGCCTACTTCTGTTTGTAAAAAACAAAAGTAGGCTATACTTTTCAAAAAGAATTCTGCAATCTCCTACTCCGTCTCACTTAAATTAAAAATTTCATACAATCGTTTTAATGGTTTTGGAACCCACCAGTTTGCATTTCCGGCCAACTTCATTAATGCAGGTGCTAATATTGCTCTTATCAATGTTGCATCGACAATAACGGCAAGTGCCATTCCGATTCCAAGCATTTTTAAAAAGACGACCTCGCCGGTTGCGTATGCAGCAAAGGACAATGCCATGATGGCTGCTGCTGCTGATGCAAGCGGGGCGCTGCGTTGAATGCCGGCTGCTACTGCCTTTGTATTGTCGCCTGTTCGATCATATTCTTCCTTGATCCTAGACATGATAAATACTTCATAATCCATCGATAACCCATATGCGATACAGAACATAAGAATCGGAATGCTTGGTTCAATACTGTCTAATGGTGTAAATCCGAGTATATTGGACAAATTCCCTTCCTGAAAAATCCATACAAGTGCTCCAAACATGACGGACAAACTAAGAATATTTAGAATGGTTGCCTTTAAAGGAATAAGCAAGCTTCCATTCATCAAAAATAAGATCACAAACGTAACAACAATAATAAATGCTATCACTAACGGCAGCCTATTAAGAAGCGAGTCTCTAAAATCGGTAATTTCTACTGGACTTCCTCCATAGACGACATCAAAAGGAGCTTGCTCCGCTTTTATTTCACCAACAAGATGCGCCACCTCACCATTTAAGCTAGATTCATCCGGGATTACACTTAACCATGTTCCCGTTTCGCTGCCATATCTTTTCGAATAATAACCTGGCTCCATTATTTTCTGGCCGTCAGCAAACGATCCTGCTAAAGAATCTACTTGAAAAATGCCAGGTATTTTTGAAAGAGCAACGCTGTATTGTTCAATATCTTCGAATCGATCGCTAGTATTTTCAATGGAAGGAGCAACAATTCGAACGGCATCGTCCTCTTCAGCTGGGAAATTGCTGCGAATCTTCTCCTCCACAATCCGACTGGATGCCGTATCTGGGAGCACGCGTTCATCAGGAAGACCGAAACGAATATCAAGAAACGGTGATCCGATAATCATAAGAATGACTAAGATGCCCAATATGGAGAAAACAGGTCTTTTCATTACCCTCATCGTTAATCGATACCAAAATCTATACTCTTGCAACTCTTTAACTGCATTTCCAGATTTGTGCTTCCGATCAATCCATTTGCCAAAAACGGCGAGCGCCGCTGGTAAAATTACGGTAGCTCCAATTGCTGCAGTTATGACCACTAATAGACCAGCATAAGCAAAGGAACGGAGAAAAGGAAACGAAAACATCAGTAATGCTGACAAAGATACTGCAACGGTAATACCGCTAAACCAAATCGTTCGCCCAGCTGTCGCAACCGACTTCACAACAGCTTCGTGAACCGATTTGCCGCGCTGACGCTCCTCCCTATATCGAATAATCATAAAGAGACTATAGTCAATGCCGAGAGCCAATCCCATCACCAAGGTAAGATTCGTTGCAAATGTAGATACCATAATAAATTCGGTTAGACCTCGAAGAACAGCAAATGTGCCAAGTATGGAAAATAAACCGATGCCTATCGTTAATAATGCTGGCAGTATTCGACGATAAACGAAAATCAACAGTAAAAGAACGGCTGGCAGGATCACTATCTCTGCTCTAAGGAAATCTTGACGAGCCTGCTCTCCAACTTGTCTAAACAATTCATCAGGTCCCCCTGCTTCCATCTTTATTGTTTCATTTTCACGGAAAAATTGAGGCGACCAGTCAGCCAGCTTATTACGGATTTCTGTCACACTTCCTTTCATGCTGGCAAAAATAATCGCCTGCTGATGGTCGTTGCTGCGAAGTGCCGGGCTGTTTCCATGAGTCCAATACGATTGAACCTCGCTTATCCCTTCTTTAGCAGCTAGCTCTTTCTCTAATGCTTTAGCTGCCATGGTGACTTCTTGACTATCGACATCCCCTTGCTTTGCCGTAACGAGCAAAATTAAGCTAGGAGTTGCCGTATTAAATTGTTCTTGTAAGTATTTAGCTGTAAGATCTGACTCTGATCCAGGCGCATCAAACCGAGAAAGGGACAAAGCGTTTAAGGTTCCTGACCCAATGACTCCAAATACTAACGTTGCAAATATACTTAAAATTAGGAGCATTCTTCTTTTATTTACTACAAAGTGTCCGAGACGACTCATTTTAGTGTCTTTACTTATTTTTGAATCTTTTATTTTTTGATTTTTTTGTGTACGAATGATTTTATTCATGACAACCCTCCATTTTTTGTTTGAACGTTCATTCAATACTTTTCAAAAAAAAAAACAGATTCATTACTCTGTTTTTTTTGAAACATTTTTTAAATAAGAACATAGCAGCATCGCTAATGTATCATAAGCAGCATCGTAGTCGAACTCTGGATCAGACAGCCTCTGTAAACCGAGCCCATCAAAAACGGCAAGGAGAATAGAACCTAATGGCCTCGCTTGCTCCTCTGGCAAATGAGTAACTTCTTCAATAAGTTTAAAAAGATGTTCTCTTTTCCCTGCAAGCGTTTTTTTCATACTTTCTGAAACGGTTGGGTTTCGAAGCCCAATTGCATATAGCTCATATCTTAGTTTGATCCATGCAGGATCGTTTAGCACTCTTTTTTTCGGTACGTCCAGTACTTCTTTTAACGACTGAATGGATAACTCTTTTTCGCCATAGCTTTTAATATAAGACAACGACTTGCAATATTTTTCAGATTCATTTTGAAATACTTCGGCAAATAATAAATCCTTGCTGGAAAAATAATAATTAATTAACCCTTGCGCAACACCGGCAACACGAGCAATTTCTTTTGTAGATGCTTTATCATACCCTTTTTCAGCTAAGACCTCATAAGCTGCTTGAATTATTTTTTCCTTTTTATCCTTTTCCGTCATGAAGGCCTCCAATCTTGAATGAACGTTCAAACAAATTGTATCATGATAAAATGGGATATACAACTCCAACCTATTTTATCATTTTCATATTTTTTATTTTTACTCATTTAAATAGAAACCTTTTGTCCCACTCCAAGCTCAATGGCTCTATTGTAAATCTTCTTTGCAACTATAACATCCATCGCTGCTATTCCCACTGATATAAATATTGTTAATTCTTGATCATTTTCACGGCCAGCTTTCATTCCTTTAATTATGTCGCCTAGTTCTGTATAAAGTAGATTTCGAGTGAAAAATCCCATCTTTTTTTATGTATTAATTGAGGATTGAATGAATCAAATACATAATGGCGGAAAATGTGCTTTATTAAATAGGATAGTGAAAACAAAAAGAACCGAGGAAAAGTCTCAACTACGCTTCCCTCGATCTTAATATTTTCTATTATTTTATTGTAATCTTGGTTGGATGCTCGCTTCACTCAGGATTAGCATGTCTCATAAACATCGTTTCTGAGTCTAATTTTTCTCCAAGAGTCTTATTCTTCATTTGCCAATAAATCGGCGGTACGGCTTAACTCTTTAATAATTTCTGTTACATATTGAGTTGTTTGCATGGCTGCTGTTCCTTTTCTTATGAAATACGTTCCTTGTTTAATTAATTTTTCCATTTGCGCTGCGACTGATTTTTTATCTTCTTGACCAGTAATTCCACCGCCAAAGAATAACAAGATCAGGCTGGGACTGAACAACATCTGGCAGAGTGTCTAATTTTATGCCTCCTGCTACGGCTGTCTTCGCATTTTTTACGACACGCTTAATCGTTTGAAGCTGTTCAAAAGGTGTTTCCCCTTCTGCTTGCAGGTCATAGCCTGTATGTACGCAAATATAGTCTGCACCAAGTGCATCCACTTCCTTCACACGCTGCTCTAGATCCTTTACATTGATCATATCAACAAGAATTTTTGTTACTTGTTTTTTAGCTTCTTCGACTGCACCCTTAATCGTAGCATCATCTGTTACTCCTAATACGGTAATAATATCAGCACCATCTTCTGATGCTTTCGTAAAAAAGGGTTACGACTGTACAAACCTTCCTATCTAAAAAATGCTCATAACTTTTTCAAAGTTTAACACATGGTTTTTAATAGATTGCTATCGTTTTTATCCAACAAAGAGAAATGTTATGATATCGTCGAATCATTGATAATGACTTGATCCTTCATCACCGTGTTCATGTAATTTTTTCCCCATTCGTACATAGACTCAAGAATCGGCATCAAGCTTGTTCCTTGTTCTGTCAATGAGTATTCCACTTTAGGTGGAACAATGGGATACACTTCACGGTGAATAATATGATCTTGCTCTAATTCTCTCAATTGATTCACAAGCGTTTTTTGAGTAATTCCCGGCATAAGAGACCTTAATTCATTAAAACGTTTAGTTCCTTCTTTGCCTAAATGCCATAAAATAAGCATTTTCCATTTACCGCCTATGATAGCAAGTGTTAATTCTTTTTCGCAGTTATACAGCTTGTTGCAAACATGTCCCATTATGTTCCCCTCCATATTAAGAAATGCGTAAGCGGCTTGGCACTATCCGCTAAAGGGCATAGGTCCTTCAGTTGCATCGGCACTCTTAGATCCTGTACGTTGAAGTATACTTTTCTTAATTTTTAGAATAGTAGTATCTTTTAGATACTACTATACCATAAAAAAGCTGAAACTAACAGGAATATGGGGGTTCACATGATTAAAACACAGACATGATTATTTTGTCCAAGCTTCTACGACGCTTTTATTCTCAGACATCCATTTCTCCACAGCTTTTGTTTCATCTTTCAGTTCATTAATGTACGATTCCAACTTCGCTAATTGTTCTTCCGTCATTTTAAAATCTTGAAGCCAGCTTGCCACTTCAGGGTAATCTGCTTTAAATTTTTTGCTGCTGATAATTTGAATTTTTTCTGGACCAGTTGGATTCATGAAACTTTTTGGATCTTCTAAATAGCGAAGATTGTACTTTTCAAATGCCCAATGAGGCCGCCATAATGTCACAACGATCGGCTGCTTATTTGAAACAGCTTTCCCTAACTCTGATAACATAGCAGGAGTACTGCTTTCTACTAGCTGCCAATCTTTTAAACCATAGCCAGGCATTGCTCCTTGTTTTGTAAGATCATTAATGCCAGATCCAGGCTCGATGCTAATAATTTTTCCACCATAATCTTTTTTGTAGTTCTTTAAATCTTCAATTGTTTTAGCATCTACATAGTCTGGAACAGCAAGTCCACTATCTGCTTGATTATACCAAGTACTAAGCACTTCTAATTTATCCCCAAACCTTTTCATATACGATTTATGGGTAGTTGGCATCCATACATCTAAAAATAGATCAATATTTCCTTGAGCAACACCTGAAAAAATAGGTGCTACATCTGCTTGAACAATTTTTACTTTATACCCCTTATCTTCTAGCATTTTTTTCCACAAATTCGTTACAGCAACATCTTCATCCCATGGGATATATCCAATCGTTATTTCTTTATCATTTGATTTTTCACTAAGGTTTCCACTTGTTGAGCTGTTACTTCCACATGCCGTTAATCCTAAGGTTAATGCGATAACAATAAATAAAAAACATTTCGTTCGTTTCAATCTATTCATCTCCTTATATAAATTTTTTCTGCTGCAAAATGTATTATGTAATATTACAGAAAGACTGTTTCCCTCCTTCCAATTTATATCTTTATTTAACTTTTCACTATCCAGACAGTGAAAATCCAACAGTGTGAACTTATTATATCCATAAATATTTTGAATGTTCAATATATTATAAGAATTTTTAACAAACTTTTTTATTTTAAAGAAAATAGCAATCTAATTATTTTCTATCTCTATTCTTAATTTTTTTGCCATAAACTTGTTTAAATCCGTGTATATATTGAGATGAATACCGTTCTAAATATTTAAAAAAATCAGAAATTTTAGTTGACCTTTTTTTATTTGCAGTGCTATAATTCAAATTGTTAAAAATATTCTTAACAAACTTAACAAAAAATACATTTGGAGGAGGATGCTCTTGGAAAAGGTAATGCTTTTAGAAAAAATGTATATCAATGGTGAATGGGTAGAATCTCATTCTGGACAAAAAAGAGAAATAATTAATCCTTTTAATCAAGAAGTGATTGCTGTTGTAGCAGAGGGAGATCGTTCAGATACGATTAAAGCTATAAAAGCAGCTCGACATGCCTTTGACCAAGGGGATTGGAACAAGTTAACCGCCTTTGAAAGAGGGACCTTATTGTTTAAAACAGCCGAAAAAATTCGTGAGCATAAAGAAGTGCTCGCTGAGCTTGAAACCTTAAATACAGGAAAAACCCTTGTAGAAAGCTTAGCCGATATGGATGGAATCGCTGACGTGTTCCAATATTATGCAGGGTTGGCTGATAAAGATGGTGGACAAATGATTGAATCCCCCAACCCAGACTCTGTCAGCCGTCTCGTTCGTGAACCTGTCGGTGTATGTGCTCAAATTACACCTTGGAACTATCCTTTGCTGCAAGCATCATGGAAACTAGCCCCTGCTTTAGCTGCTGGGAATACTGTCGTAATCAAACCTAGTGAGATTACTCCATTAACAACGATTCGAATGGCCAAAATTTTTGAAGAAGTTGGCTTCCCTGCAGGTGTTGTTAATGTTGTCCTTGGCACTGGCGCAACTGTTGGGCAAACGATGTCAGAAAGCCACCTTGTTGATCTCGTCTCCTTTACTGGCGGAGGTGTATCCGGACGAAAAGTTATGCAGGCTGCAGCAGGAAACTTTAAAAAAATCTCTCTTGAATTAGGTGGAAAAAATCCAAACATCGTATTTGCAGACGCGGATTTTGAAACTGCTGTTGATTATGCCTTAAATGCAGTATTTTTTCACGCAGGACAAGTTTGTTCAGCAGGAGCCAGGTTATTAGTTCAAGAAGAGGTTCATGATGAATTCGTCAAAGCTGTTGCTGAACAAGCAAAAAAAATACGCATGGGAAATGGCATGATGGAAGAAACACAAATGGGGCCGGTTATTTCTGCTCAGCATCTTTCAAAAATCGAGAAATATATCAAAATGGGATTAGAAGAAGGAGCGACGTTAGCCTTAGGAGGAAAGCGTCCCGATCATCCCGAATTGCAAAAAGGTTTCTTTATTGAACCAACCATCTTTACGAATTGTCATTCAGGCATGAAGATTGTTAAGGAAGAATCTTTTGGTCCTGTGATGACGATAGAATCCTTTAACACCGAAGAGGAAGCTATTCGTCTCGCTAATGATACAGTGTATGGCTTAGCTGGAGCTGTTTGGACTCAGGATATGAATCGTGCAGAGCGTGTCGTACAAAAGCTTCGCATGGGCACAACTTGGATTAATGACTACCATCCCTACTTTCCTCAAGCTCCATGGGGAGGCTATAAGCAATCTGGAATTGGAAGAGAATTAAGCCAGGTAGGATTAGAAGAATATACAGAAATCAAACACATTTATATGAATACAAACCCACAGCCTATGGGTTGGTTTAAATAAAATTATAATAATTTGTGAGGAGGAAATACAATATGTTTATGCGTTTTGAAAGAATGGAAAGATTAAAAAGCTTTGAAATGCCTACTGTATTAAAACATGGAATTGGTGTAGTGAAATATACAGGAGAAGAAGTAAAAAATTTAGGAGTTTCAAAAGTACTTCTAGTAACAGATCCTGGAATTCAAAATGCTGGCTTAGCAGACCCTGTTATAGCTAGTTTAAAAGAAGCAGACATAGAAGTAGTTGTATTTAACAAAGTTGAACCGAACCCATCTATTCATGTTGTCGCACAAGGAACATCTCTTTACCTTGAAAATGACTGTAATGGATTAGTAGCTGTTGGCGGCGGAAGTTCTATGGATACAGCAAAAGCGATTGGAGTGGAGGTAGTTCACGGGGAGCCTGTATTAGAATATGAAGCAGCTGAAGGAAAAAAACCTTTAACGAAGCGAATCCCTCCATTAACGACTATACCTACAACAGCAGGTACTGGAAGTGAAGTAACTCAATGGGCTGTTATAACAGATCCGGTCCGTCAATTTAAGTTTAATACTGGAGGTCCTTTAATTGCTGCTCATTTAACTATTATTGATCCAACTTTGCATGTATCGATGCCAGCTCATATAACAGCTGGAACTGGAATTGACGCACTCTCCCATGCAATCGAATGCTATACTTGCCACTTTGCTCAACCAATGACAGATGCTGTCGCACTTTTAGCTATTGAATATGTAGGAAAATATTTACGCCGTGCAGTAGCAAATGGCCAAGATATTGAAGCGCGCTATGGGATGGCTAAAGCTGCAATGCTGGCTGGACTTTCTTATGGAAGCGAGTCTGCAGGGGCAGCACACGCAATGGCACAAACATTAGGAGGAATTTACCCAGTTGCACATGGTCCTTGTGTGGCAGCTATGATGGGACCTGTTATGGAATATAACTGGATGGGTGAGCCTGAGAAATTTGCTCGTATCGCGCAAGCTTTAGGCGTAAATGTTCACGGTTTAAGCTTAGAGGAAGCTGCTAAAGCAGCAGTTCGTGAAGTATACCAATTAGTTCAGGATGTGAAAATTCCAACATTAGCAGAACAAGGAGTGCCAGCTGAAGAAATTCCTAAATTAGCGCTAGAAGCATTCGGTGATCCACAAACAGTCGGAAATCCTCGTGATCTTAATGTTGCAGCATATGAATGGATTTACCGCCGCTGCTATGATTTAGAGCCTTGTACAGTATAAAATAATGAAAATCCCTTTCTGATCAATAAACACTATAGCAACCATGTTTATAGGGTGTTCTAATGTATTTAACTTTAGAACACCCTTTTTTACGGAATATCTTATTAAAGTACTTATTTTTTATTTCTATTTAATTAGATTAAGACGTTTGTACTTTTTTAGTCCTCGTTATGAATTTCATCATTAATCATTTTAAGTATTTCCTTATTTTCAAATACTTTTACAAGTTTTTTCAAAAAATAATAATAATTTTTAGACTCTTCTAACTGTTTTAGATTCATTTTTGTTTTTTCATAAATCCCGACAGGAACATTTTCATCATTTACAAGTAATGTTAATTTTTCTTCAGCAAGTTTAATCGCCTCTAAATTTACTGAAATTTCTCTTTCCCATTTCTTACAAAAAAATGAGAAGAATGATTTAAAGAAATCTTTTTCGGCATTATATAAATCCTTTCGAACCCCTGTTTTCCAAACTTTTTGAACCATATCTATTTGCTGCAGAGACCGAATAGACGTGCTCATACTCGGTTTGCTCATTCCTAATTCTTGGCTCATTTGATCAAGTGTAACGGGTTCATTCATAAAATATAAATAACCGTAAAGTCTTCCTATAGAAGGGGTAACCCCGTATAAGTCCATCGTAGATGCAATTGCACTAATCACTAATTCTTCCGCTTCTTTAAGTAAATCCTCATAATTTTGGTTGATGTCACTCATTTCGCTTCCCCTTTTATTAAATACATTAAATTTTTTCTTAATATATTTAATAATACCAATGCATCAGTCAATGTCAATCATATTGTAAAATCAATAAGAAAATAAAAGAAGCCAAGTCTTTTATTGAAAAAAAGTACTTGGCTTCCTCTAATATTAAATCATGGATCTTTTATTTTTACAGCTCTTTCGGAAAATCTGTTCTATTGCTTGTATGTTTATAATATATTATAAATATGAAGGATTAGCTTCTGTATTCTTAAAATAAACAGCTTCTCCATCACTCTCACCATCGAAAATGACAGTTGTCTTAGGAGAGAAGATTAAAACATCACCAACTTCTGCAACATATTTATTCCCTTGAATATCACGCACAATCATTTTCCCTTTTGTAACCACTTTTATCTCGATAAAATTAAATTCTGCTGAATAGTCAACTGACGGTTGCAATGCAAAATATCCCATTGTTAATACTTCTTTTTTTTCAGTGATAGGTACATCAACAATTTGTCCCTTTAGTTCAGGTGTCCCTCTCAACACGCTCAGCTCATTTAATTGATATAACCCCGCTTTTATTAACTGAATACCTGGCTTTTCATCTAAAAATTTTAATTCGTTTTGTGTTATCGTTTTTTCACTCATTTTTGCACCTCTAATTATTTTATTTGTTCTCTTTTTCCTTTTATGGAAAAAAGCCTAATCTATTTATCTAGTAGCAGTTAAACTCTTCTTCTCCAAATCCATTGACGAACTGTGGCCTGGCTGTAATTTAGCTTTAGGATCAATGTAAGCTTTTGCATTATTGACAGCAGTCGGTGCTTCACCAAATCCACTCGCAATAAGCTTTACCTTGCCATCGTATGTACAAATATCTCCAGCAGCATAAATACCTTCAATATTTGTTTCCATTTTCGAATTCACAGCAATTGAGTTTTTCTCTATTTCAAGGCCCCAGTTCTTAATTGGTCCAAGAGAAGAAACAAAGCCGAAATTGACAATTAAATCATCAATATCTAGAATTTCTTTACGATCACCCTTTACTTCCTCTAATACAATTTGATTAATTTTTTCTTTGCCAACTAACTTGCTAGGGACAAAAGGAGTCAAAATCTCAACTCTTGAATTCTTTAAAAGTTCAATACTATGTTCATGTGCGCGGAACTTATCGCGGCGATGAATAAGTGTTACTTTTTCTGCAATAGGCTCAAGCATTAAGGCCCAATCGACAGCTGAATCACCTCCTCCAAGCAAAGCAACCCGCTTACCCGCAAATTTATTTAAATCATCTACAAAGTAATGTAAATTAGTATTCTCATATTTAACAGCATCTTCTAACTCTAGTTTACGAGGCTGGAAAGCTCCGTTCCCGGCTGTTATGACAATTGTTTTCGAATAATGAACCCCATTATTTGTTGTTAACTTAAATGTACCGTCTACTAGCTTTTCAACTTCTTCTACAGCCTGTTCAAGTACAATTGTTTGTTCAAATTTTGACATTTGTTCCTTTAAATTGTTAACTAATTCCTGAGCTGGAATTTTGGGAAATCCAGCCACATCGTATATATACTTTTCAGGATATAAAGCTGAAAGCTGCCCTCCTAGCTGTGGAAGACTCTCTATTAATTTCACACGACATTGTCGCATCCCCCCATAAAAAGCGGTAAATAACCCTATAGGACCACCTCCAATAATCGTAATATCGTAAACTTGATCATTTTCGAACATATGATTCCCTCCTTGTAAGTTGCTCAATCTTATCATTAAAAGTGGCATTTTAGTGATTCAATAAGAAAAGAGTGGTATTCTTCATTTATTTCACTTCCTAGAATGAAGTTAAGACGAGTTCTGCCTTTATCGTTACTTTGAGCTTTTTCCTCGACCTGAAATAGTATTAATTAATCAAATGTTTTCAACTATTAAATACTTGATATAGTGAAAAAGGTAATAAAACAAATGCACATATGAAGAAAAAGACATGAACAAAATTTAAAGTACCATTTCTCTTTTTTTGAATGAAAATTAATATCCAAAGAATGCTTAAGCCAATTTTTGAGATAACTATTACAAGCTCATCTCCTGTCAATAACATCACCGCCCAAATAACCTAACTATTATGCATAAAATTAACGCTTCGAGGTTTTAATCGAATTCAATTGAACATGCACTTGATGCATAGCTTTCTCCAATCAAAAAACCAACATCATCTTTATAATCAATTTGCGTCTCTCCATCCAAATAACGTTTTGTAAAATGATCTATTTGAATCTGAATACTGTCATACTCAATTACCGTATCGTTTCGTCGTGATTCATCAAAAATAAGTGAAAACTTGACAGACATGCCACATCCTCCAGCAACATTAGCGTCAATTCGAGGAAGTTGTTCTTCCTTCAACACCATTTTTTTCAACTCGTTCAATGCCGAGTCTGTTAGCCTTAAAATCAATTTGTCTTCTTCCCCCTTTCCCATGAAATTTAAAAGTTTCAACATACAATTGTTGCTACAATTTCCTGTTTATCGAATTGTATTACATTGTAAAGCAGTCGGGTTTTTGAACATACTCGCTAAAAATAAGCCGCTGTCATCTTAGTCCTGTTCTTCACTTACAAATGCTTGGTATTCTTCTTCATTCAAGAGTGCTTCTAACTCATCTGGACTTGACATTTCTACTTCCACAAGCCACCCTTCATCATAAGGATGCTCATTAATGATTTCCGGAGAATCTTCCAGCATCTCATTTACACTAACAATGGTACCTGTTACAGGGGCGTAAAGTTCAGAAACAGCTTTTACAGACTCAATTGTCCCCATTGAATCATTAGCTGTCACCTCATTATCAATTTCTGGAGTTTCAACAAAAACGATATCACCTAACAGCTTTTGTGCATACTCAGAAATTCCGATTCGGACTCGATTTCCGCCTAATTGTAATACCCACTCGTGTTCCTTGCTATATAATAAGTTTGCTGTTACATTTGTCATTTTTTTACTTCCTTCCACTTAAAATTTTATAATATTTTTATAGTTCTGAATTTTTACAAAATTATCCTATTAATATGATTTGCTTCTTTATAAATCAAAACAACTTTGAACTCCATTATAGTGCTTCCTTCTTAAACAGTTATAGGCTGTTGAAACAACGGATACTGACCACAAATTGCTTTTATTGTTTCTCTTGACTTCACTAAAACTGCTAATTCTCCTTTGCTCTTCAGAACAGATGCAATTACTTTAGCGATTTGCATCATTTCTTCCCTTTTCATTCCACGTGTCGTTAATGCCGCTGTCCCAATGCGGATTCCACTTGTAACAAACGGGCTTTGAGGATCATAAGGTATGGTGTTTTTATTAACCGTAATACCAGCCTCTTCAAGCAGCTTCTCTGCTTCTTTTCCTGTTAAATCCCAAGGTCGTACATCAAGCAGTACAATATGATTATCTGTTCCGTCTGACACAAGGGCAGCCCCTTCTTTCTTTAATGCTTCACCAAGTGTGGCAGCATTTTCGATCGTTTGTTTGGCATATTCTTTAAAGCTTGGCTGTAATGCTTCTTGGAAAGCAACCGCCTTAGCCGCAATAATGTGCATGAGAGGTCCGCCTTGTATTCCTGGAAATACCGCTTTATTAATTTGTTTCATGATCTCTTCATCGTTTGTTAAAATAATTCCACCTCGAGGTCCGCGCAATGTTTTATGAGTAGTGCTTGTCACAACATCAGCATGCGGTACAGGAGAAGGATGCACCCCTGCTGCGACAAGTCCGGCAATATGTGCCATATCCACCATTAGTTTTGCCCCAACTTGATCAGCAATTGCTTTAAACTTTGAAAAATCAATCGTTCTTGGATATGCGCTTGTACCTGCGATAATTAACTTTGGCTTTTCTCTTTTCGCCACTTCTTCAAGTTCATCGTAATCAATTAGATGTGTATCTTCCCTCACCCCGTAGGATACGACATCAAACCATTTTCCAGACATGCTTACTGGACTGCCATGTGTGAGATGTCCACCGTGCGATAAATTCATACCCATCACTTTATCACCTGGATTAAGCAAAGCAAAAAAAACCGCTGTATTTGCTTGTGCACCTGAGTGTGGTTGTACATTTGCAAATCGAGCATCAAACAACTTGGTTAAACGTTCAATCGCTGCTTGTTCCGCTACATCGACATATTCACATCCACCGTAGTAACGTTTTCCCGGATAACCTTCAGCATATTTATTCGTCATCACGCTTCCCATAGCTTCCAATACGTCCTGACTTACAAAGTTTTCTGATGCAATTAACTCTAACGTATGAAGCTGGCGATGTTTCTCTTTCTCAATGGCTTCAAAAATCGTTGTATCATTTTTTTGCAAACTCAATCGTTCCACCCCTAAAAATTTTATTTTTGACGGACTGTGGGAATGTATTCCTATTTCCCTTCCAGAAAAACCTTTCATTTTTGGAAAAATTTAGGTAACGAACATACCCCCTATTAACTTTTTTGAACGCAAAAAAGGACAGAAGAAGGGTAATGTTCCCTTCTCTGTCCTTTTACCTGAGAGTTTAACTCCATTTATTTTTGGAATCTTCCCCTTTGGTGGCGTTTTTAAACGCTCTCTCCAGAGTTGCGTCCTGTTGTAGTCCATTTACCTGAGAGATTTGTTCCAAGGGTATTTTTGGAGTTTGCTCCTTCGGTGGTATGCACTTACGTTTACACTCTCCTACAACTATCATCCGCACTGTATTAATTTTTCGTATTTTCAGAATAATTGACATAAAATTGATTGTCAAGTGAATTTTTTCAATAGAACTTTGCTTCCGGTACATCAGCTTTTATCTACTTCTAATTTTTCTTACGGTTACTTCTTTGACACTAAATGAGATAAAAGTGCGTACTTACATGTTGAGATTTATACATATTATACTGAATCTCAACAGAGAAAAACACTTAACGAAAAAGTACAGGAGGATCAAAATGAATGAATTAACTATACCTCACAATAATAGTTTAGCAGAGAATTCTTTGGATATGTCAGAGATACTAGGATTAGACGCCATGACTTTTGTCTTATTTGGAGCCACCGGAGATCTAGCTAAGAGAAAAATCTATCCTGCCCTTTATAATTTATTTCTCGATGGTAAAATGCCTGAATCGTTTTCGATTATTGGTGTAGGAAGAAGAGCATGGTTCGATGATCAATTTCAAGCTAATATTGAAGACTCTATTAAAGCTTTCTCTAGGCGACCGATTGACGATAGTTCCAAAACAAAGAAATTTCTAGAAGTATTTCGGTTTATTTCCTTAGATGTAATGGAAGAACAAGCATACGAAGGGTATCAAAAGTTAGGTGAATTAGTTAAAAGACGCGAAGAACAATTAAACATTCCTGAAAATCGACTATTTTATTTATCGGTTGCACCAGAATTCTTTGATACCATTGCTTTAGGCATCAAAGAAAGTGGATTAGCTTCCGGAAAAGGAAGGAAGCGTCTAATCATTGAAAAACCCTTTGGGAATGATTTAAAGTCTGCACAAGAGTTAAATAAAAAATTAAGTCGTGCATTTGAAGAAGAAGAAATTTATCGTATTGACCATTATCTTGGAAAGCCAATGGTACAAAACCTTGAAACGTTAGGTTTTGCAAATCCTGTTCTTAAAACTTTGTGGAACAACCAGTATATTGCCAACGTACAAATTACTGCTAGTGAGACGGTAGGTGTAGAAGAAAGGGCAGAATATTATGACCAATCAGGAGCGGTAAAAGATATGTTTCAAAATCACTTGTTGCAACTGCTCATGATGACTGCGATGCAGCCTCCGCAAAATATCAACGCGAAAGAAGTTAGCAAGGAAAAGAAAAAAATAATGAAATTTCTTCGCCCGCTACAGAAAGAAAATGTAGCCACAGATGTTCTTCGAGGCCAATACACGGCAGGAGAAATAGATGGAAAATCAGTCGTTGGATATAAAGAAGAGCCTGGAATTAATAATTCGTCAACAAATGATACATTTATAGCAGCGCGTTTATGGATCGATAATGAATTTTGGAGTGGGGTCCCATTTTATATCCGTACAGGAAAAAGAATGAAAGAAAAATTGACAAGCATAGTAATTGAATTTAAAAATTCATTAAAAGATTTGACTATGCCTCAGTTTGGATCAATGACACCTAATGCTTTAATAATCCAAATCAGCCCGCAAGAAGGAATTTCACTGCAACTAAATATGAAGAATCCATTAACGAATCAAATCGAGCCTGTCAATATAAACTTTTTTAATAGTGTAAAAGATGTACCGGAAGCATACGAACTCCTCCTGTTTGATGCAATGCGAGGTGATTCCACCTTTTTTGCACATTGGGAAGAAGTCGAGTTATCGTGGGCTTGGGTTCAACCGGTACTGGAGGCATTTAAGGAAAATCTTCTTCCGCTTCATTACTATCGTTCCGGTTCAATGGGACCGGATGCTTCAGACGAATTACTTCAGGAGGATGGTTTTAAGTGGTGGGAATTTTAAGTTTTTGAGTGAAGCTACTAGTAAGAAAAAAGTCTACAAATTCGATTGCGTATTAGTAGAGATACATGCAAAGAGCAAATAATCTTTTGGAAAACTATTTTTAGGAGGAGATTAATATGAAGATTGGACTAATTGGTCTAGGGAAAATGGGATCTAACTTAACAAAAAATATTATAGAACATAATCATGAAGTAGTCGTTTACGATGTAAATCGTCAATTAGTAGGAGAGATGGAAACATATGGGGCTGCGGGTACTTCAAGTTTGTTGGAACTTGTTCAATCATTAGAGCAACCGAGGATATTATGGATAATGGTTCCTCATCCAGTTGTGGATTCAGTGCTTAGCGAAATTACTCCTTTTTTGGATAACGGTGACATCGTCATTGAAGCAGGAAACTCCCACTATAAACAATCCATTGAACGGTATAATCATCTAAAGAAATTTGGTATTAGCTTTATGGATGCAGGAACTTCCGGAGGAATGGAGGGAGCCCGTCATGGAGCTTGCTACATGGTTGGGGGTGATAGAGAAGCCTGGGAAATAGTTGAACCTATTTTTCGTGATACAGCTGTAGCAAATGGATACTTATATGCAGGGAAAGCAGGAAGTGGGCACTTTTTAAAAATGGTCCATAATGGTATTGAATATGGAATGATGGCTGCTATTGGTGAAGGGTTTGAAATATTAGAGAAAAGCGAATTCGAATATGATTATGAAAAAGTTGCTAGCGTATGGAATAACGGTTCAGTTATACGTTCATGGCTTATGGAGTTAACAGAAAATGCTTTTTCAAAAGATGCAAAACTTAACGAAATTAAAGGGACCATGCATTCTTCTGGTGAAGGAAAGTGGACGTTAGAAACAGCTTTGGATCTTCAAACTGCCACGCCAGTTATCGCCATGTCCCTATTGATGCGTTATCGTTCATTAGAAGAGGATACCTTTACAGGAAAAGTAGTAGCTGCATTACGAAATGAATTTGGAGGACATGCTATCGAAAAAAAATGAAATTTTCTCCATAATGGAACTAAAAACATTTTAAATATCAATGAAAAAAAATAAACAATTCTTTGTAACTAAATAAAACAAAAGTGTGTACTTGTTAGAGAGAACCATTTCTAATACTATCAATATAAATTCATTAATAAAATAAATACTCTGAATTTTCACTATATAAATTGAATAACAAGGAGGATCCTATGAAACTAAGAGTCTCGGCAGTTCAATATCATCTTCATACTATACAAAGTTTTGATGAATTTGCAAATCAAGTGGAGCACTATGTTAAAACGGCAGAAGAATTTGGAGCGGATTTTGTTTTATTCCCAGAATTTCTCACAACGCAGCTTATGTCCATTGGCAACCAACAAGGTCAAGCTTTGACCATCCAAGATCTTCCCTCTTTTACCGATGAGTATCGATCTTTATTTATAAATTTAGCGATTAAAAACCAGATTCATATTATTGGAGGAACACACGTTATTAATAAAGAGGGTCGTTTATACAATGTTGCCCATTTATTCTATCCAGATGGAAGAATAGCAGAACAAGCAAAGCTTCATATTACTCCAACAGAAGTGAATGAATGGAATATGACTCCTGGTGATGGCCTTGAAGTGTTTGATACTGAAAAAGGAAGAATCGCTATTTTAACCTGCTATGATATTGAGTTTCCGGAAATTGTTCGAATGGCAAAGGCGAAGGGGGCGGATATTATTTTCAGT
Source organism: Niallia sp. 01092 (assembly GCF_052318935.1). NCBI lineage: Bacteria > Bacillati > Bacillota > Bacilli > Caryophanales > Bacillaceae > Niallia > Niallia sp. 01092. The sequence goes on from NZ_JBQRKO010000017.1 coordinate 63,603, forward strand.
CCTTCATGTACAGATGATCGTCATGGATTCTATCGTGTCCGCTACACGAGTCATGCGAGGGCAGTCGAAAACCAAGTTTACGTCGTTTCCACTGGTACAGTAGGTTCACTTCCTACAGTTGATTTTATGAGAGCGAATTTCGGACAAGCAGCTGTTATTACACCAAATGATATTCCTTTTCCTCCCCGCGGCATTTTGGTAGAAGGAGAGATTAATGGGGATATGATTGTGACAGCAGACCTTGATTTAGAACTGTTATATCAGGTTCGAAAAAATGGCTCGGTTACCACATGGCGTGATCGGCGTACTGACCTTTATCCAGATTGGGAACCTAAAAAAGAACTTAGTACTTAAGGTCTATAAGCATAAGGAGCGATTATATGGCGTATTACAAAGAGTTTTTTGTCTTTGACGGGAATCAACCCATCCCTGCAGTCATTCGAAATTATAAAGAAAAAGACTTTCCTGCTTTAATACTAATTCAGAAAGAAAGTTTTCCGCCACCGTTCCCATCTGAATTATGGTGGAATACGGAACAGTTGGAGAACCATGTTACTTTATTTCCAGAAGGAGCCTTATGTATAGAAATTAATGGAGAAATTGCCGGTTCCATGACCAGTTTGCTGGTTGATTTTGATCCAACCCATCCTGAACATACATGGGAAGAAATAACTGATAATGGATATATTCGAAACCATAATCCTAATGGCAAGACGCTCTATGTTGTTGATATTGGAGTACGCCCCTCCTATCGAAAATTAGGTTTGGGAAAAGAGCTGATGTCTTCTATGTATGACGTTGTTATTCATAAGAAACTGGAGCGGTTATTAGGTGGTGGGAGAATGCCAGGCTATTATAAAAAAGCAAAAGAAATGACACCTGATCAATATTTGGAGGCTGTTGTAAAAGGGGAATTAAGGGACCCGGTTATTACTTTTCTTCTTCGTTGTGGCCGCACCCCAATTCAAGTGGTGGCAAATTATATAGAGGATAAAGAATCATGCAATTACGCAACACTGATGGAGTGGAAAAATCCTTTTTATTCATAAATATTTTGATAAGGAGATAAACGAATATGGAATATAAAAGAATTACGAGCATACAAGATCCTTTATTCAAACAAATGCACGAATTAATGCAAGAGATTTTCCCCCCTGAAGAGGTTTTGGAATTCGATCTTTGGAAAGAGCCTCTTGAAGACCCAGGGATTCGTGTCTTTGTCGCTGTTCATAATGAGAAGGTAGTCGGTGCAACAGAGTATCGTTATTATAATGACTTTAATGTGGCGATGACAGATTTTACAATCATTGGCCAAGCAGGACTCGGCATTGGTCCATTTTTATCCCAAAGGAGGTCGAAGGATTTACATTCTCTAGCAGCAGAAAATGACAAGCAACTATTCGGAATGTTTGCCGAGATTTATGATCCTTATCAGGTAGATCATCATGAATTTGGCGGAGTGAAGCCAATGGATCCATATGTGCGCCGTGAAGTATTGGCACATCTTGGTTATAAGCGTCTTGACTTTTCTTATGTGCATCCTTCCTGGAATAATGATGGAGAGGCGGTTCATGGGCTTGACCTTTGTTTCCTTCCTACTGTCAATTTCGTAGAAAATATAAAAACGGATCTAATTGTAAGGTTTTTGACACGCTATTATTCAGTCTTAACAAATAAACCAAAGTCTTGGTATGAGATGATTGAGAAGTTGGAAGCCAAAGATACTGTACCGCTTTTAAATATTTGATATCAGAAAATAAAAAATTTGAACTTAAAAACACAATAATAAGATTATTATTGTGTTTTTGTTTTATTTAACTAGTGGATATTTCGGATTTCTCGCAAACTTAACTGTTATCCCGCATCCGCCTGCTACTTCGGCATCAACCCGTGGGATTCCATCTTCATTCACAGCCAATTCTTTTAGCCGGTTTAATGCTGCTTCTGTCATTTTTAACATCTTAGGACTTCACTTCTCCTAACGCCTAATTTCCTTGATTATGCATTCGCTTTTGCTGCATTAACCTGTTCATCTGCATGATAAGAGGAGCGAACAAGCGGTCCGGCTTCGCAATGACTAAATCTTTTTGACATGGCAATGATTTTTAGTTCTTCAAACTCTTGTGGACTCCAATATTTTTGGACTTTTAAATGATGTTTTGTAGGCTGTAAATATTGTCCAATTGTCATAATATCTACATTGTTCGTACGAAGATCATCCATCGTTTCGATAATTTCTTCTTTTGTTTCTCCAAGACCGATCATAATGCTTGATTTTGTTGGAATAGCAGGATTCATATCTTTTGCTCGGCGCAAAAACTCAAGGGAACGTTCGTAAGTTGCCCGGGCACGAATTTTTGGTGATAAACTTTTTACCGTCTCAATATTGTGATTTAAAATGTCGGGCTTCGCATCCATTAATGTTTTTAAGTTTTCATATTTCCCGTTCATATCAGACGGAAGAACTTCAATACTACAAAATGGATTACGGCGTCTTACGGCTCTGACCGTTTCTGCAAAAACCCCGGCTCCACCATCCTTTAAATCGTCGCGGGCAACAGCAGTAATCACGACATGCTTTAGTCCCATTTGCTCCACTGATTCTGCCACCCGCTCTGGTTCTCCCCAATCAAGCTCTGTCGGCAGCCCTGTTTGCACGGCACAGAATCTACATGCACGTGTGCACACACTTCCTAAAATCATAAAGGTTGCCGTTTTTCTCGATGCCCAGCATTCATGAATATTCGGGCATTTTGCTTCTTCACAGACAGTATGAAGCTTTTTTTCACGCATCATCGTTTTCAAGCCCGTATACTGTTCATTCGTATTTAATTTTATCTTGAGCCAATCTGGTTTTCGAACATGCTCAGTTGCCATCTCATTCACTCCTATGAACAGAACATATATTCTGTCAGACTTGAAAGTCAACTTTACAGGATAACCCCCGTACATATGACTATTTAATTTATACATTTACTGTTTCTTTTTCTTTTACTGCATTTTCTTCCTTTTTATATTTAAGCTTGAATATCTTCAAACAACTCATCGATTGAAGATATATTTAAAAAAGCGAGCTGTTCCTCTTGATCTTGTTTCTATCAGGGGGGATATCATTCTATTCCTCTCCTTCATTCACAAATACTTGGTACTCATCCTCATTTAATAGGGATTCCAGCTCTTCTGGACAAGACATTTCCACCTCTACTAACCAGCCTTTGCTAAATGGATATTCGTTAATTGTCTCAGGAGCATCTTCTAACTCCTCATTGATTAGCACAACTGTACCTGATACTGAAGCAAAAATTTCAGAAACTGCTTTAACCGATTCGATTGTTCCCATTGATTCATCAGCTGATACTTTAGCATCTACTTGCGGATTCTCCACAAATACGATATCTCCTAGCTGTTTTTGTGCATAATCAGAAATCCCAATTCGCACCCTATTTCCATCTAATTGTAAAACCCACTCATGTTCCTTGCTATATAGTAAGCTAGCAGTTGCTTTTTTCATTATTATTCCCATTCCTTTCAACTGTTAAAATAAATTTGATCATTTCAAATAATTATTGTAAGTTAGCCGCCGAGTGATATACCGCCAACTTTAATAACATGATCACGGCCTTTTGTAGTTACGATTGTAATATTTGGATATTCATAATACTCACAACATTCTTCAAAAAACTGGTACTGCATACCATATTCTTTCCCCCACTTTAATGAAAGCTTGGCTGCAATAATGTGCATAAGCGGTCGCCTTGTATTCTGAAGTATCGTTTACACTACCCCTTTATGTTTCAAAGATAGAAGATATATCTCTTAATCACTACAGATATCATTTCTAAGAAAAATGATAGAAACACTGCTCTTTTTGCACACAAAAAAGGACAGAGAAGGGTAGCTAAAGCCTGCTTTTACCCTTCTCTGTCCTTTTACCTGAGAGTTTAGTTCCGTTTATCATTTAGAATGTTCCCCTTTGGTGGCATATATAGATATGCTCTCTCCAGAGCTACGTCTTGTATTGGTTCCTTTTACCTGAGAGATTTATTCCAAGGATTTTATGGAATTTGCTCCTTCGGCGGCAATATTCATTACTCTCTCCCAATACAATCAACCGTAAAATATTCAATTGTTTATAATGTACTTTAAAACACTCTTTACATGTCAGACTAAAATAAAATCTCATTATTCTTATTATGTACAATCACTGCTGTAATTTAAAAATTAATTATTAAAAAATTAAGAGTGGATTCAATTTTTAGTATTCTTATAAACTAGTACCGATATAAATCTATCGTAGAGGTTAGCTCTATTAATATTATCCGCTAATATTTAATTACATAATATTCTATAGAAAACATGTTGTCAATCTAACATTCAGAATTTATTAACTATTTTTAATTTAAATCAACGAGATTTTGTCACATGCTCGTTAAGCTATGTTAAAACCAGTTCAATGTTCCTCAAATCAGCATATCGTCAATTGAAATAAGACGAAGAAACCAATTTAAAGAGTGCTGCCTTGGAAATAGAATTTTTTGGTTATTAAATTTGGTAATGGTTTCATTAAATTTCTCCATCGATTTTGTCAAATAAGCAACCGCCTAGGGAATTTCAGTTTTAGCTGTTAAACTTCATCTTTAAGAATATGGATTTGCCAATCTAAGTGTCTTGTTTTTCTGTTTAACTATCATTCATTGTGATTAATCCTATCATTTTAAATCATTTCACAAGATATGTTTACAAGTTTAATATGTTAATAAACGTAATATATCAAATTATTTAAAACATTTTGATTTTTATGCCAGAAAGAGTGACAAAGGATTTATCCATCATGTATACGGGGAAGGGAGGAAATGTGTTCCGCTTGCACTTAGAACACAAACATTATGGGAATTAACTGAGAAAAAAGCAAATCAAGCATTAAGATACAAAAACATCTCTTGAAAAATAAAAATAATTTAAAAGGGGGAATTTTAATGTCAAATCAAGGGAAACTTAAAGGGAATTTGTCCTTATGGGATCTTACTTTTATTGGTTTAGGTTCAATGTTTGGTTCAGGTTGGCTGTTTGCCGCTAGCCATGTTGTTTCGTTGGCAGGGCCAGCAGGGTGGATTTCATGGATAGTTGGAGGCATTGCTGTCCTGCTGTTAGGTCTCGTTTATGCCGAGCTTGGCGCTTCAATCCCACGTGCTGGGGGTATTGTTCGTTATCCAGCTTATTCCCATGGTCCACTTATGGGGTATCTTATAGGATTTATTACACTAATCGCGTATTCAAGTTTTATTGCTATAGAAGTGGTGGCAGCACGCCAGTATGCAGCATCTTGGTGGCCTTCTTTGACGCAAAATGGTTCTGATTTGCCGACAACGCTCGGATGGTTTCTGCAATTTGGGCTACTTTGTTTATTTTTTCTACTCAACTATTTCGGTGTAAAAGTATTTGCTCGGTCAAATATGATTATTACGGCTATAAAATTCATTGTACCAACAGTTACAATTATAGTACTACTCACATATTTGAAAAAAGCTAACTTCACCGCACATGGTTTCGCCCCTTTTGGGATTTCGGGCATCCAGTCTGCTATCACTACTGGCGGAGTCATGTTTGCCTATCTTGGCCTTCAGCCAATTGTCTCAGTTGCAAGTGAAGCGAGAAAACCCCAACGAACAATACCAATTACTTTGATCCTAACCGTTGTTCTATCTGCAGCAGTCTATTTTCTGTTACAAATTGCATTTACTGGGAGTATTCCATCAAATATGTTATCTGGAGGATGGGGAAATGTTGATAAGCAATTCAGTCTCCCGTTTGAAGATATCGCTGTTATTCTTGGTTTAGGCTGGCTGGCTTCCTTTATCGTCATTGATGCTATTATTTCCCCTAGTGGTGCGGGTAACATCTATATGTCTACAACCGCTCGTACTGTCTACGGTTGGGCTCGTAATGGGACATTTTTAAAGATATTTTCAAAGATTGATAATAAAACAGGGATCCCGCGTCCAGCACTTTGGCTAACCTTTATTATGTCTATTTTCTGGACACTTCCATTCCCATCTTGGAGTGCTTTGGTCGGTGTTGTCTCCGCAGCACTGATATTGTCATATGCTATCGCTCCAATTGCAGCCGGAGCTTTTAGAAGAAATGCAAAGGATCTTCCAAGGCCATTTTATCTCAAAGGGATGAATGTAATTGGACCTCTATCTTTTATCATCGCTTCGTTTATTGTATATTGGTCAGGATGGAATACCATTTCTTGGCTGCTCGGATCTCAGATCGTCTTGTTTTTCGCCTACTTACTTTTTAAAAATTTTGTACCTACAAAAGCAGTAAGTCTCAGACAGCAGGTTAAATCGACATGGTGGCTTGTATTTTATTATATGGTGATGATGGTTATTTCGTATCTTGGCTCATTTGGTGGCATTGGTATACTCCGTAATCCGATAGATCTCGCCATTATAACTATTGCCTCATTAATTACCTACTATTGGGGTGTCTATACCTGCTTACCAAAAGCAGTATTTGATGATGATGAGGTAGAAACAGATGAAGAAGCTCTCCCGAATGAAACAATTTCAAGTACGATGTAAATTCTTAGCTTACAAAAATTGAATTTTATAACATCATTAAAGATAGAAGTTAAAAATTCTAATTAAACGTAAGTGTAAAATAATCCCCACCTACAATTAAGAGGGCACTGATAAACTTTCGTTTTATCAAAGAAACTAATAATTTCTATCAAAAAAGACGACTCTAACATTCACAAAGTAAATGTTGAGTCGTCTTTTTTCATCAATTTGGCGGCTACTATCCCTTTATTTTAACTAGATTAGTTTCCATTTTCTTAAATTCTTTAGAGAGATTTTGATTATTTTTTACTTTTTCTTCTCTTAACGATTTAACTAATGAGAAGACCATTAGAATCATAATAATTTCAAATGGGAATGCAGCTACAATTGATGCCATTTGAAGGGCACCTAATCCACCTGACCAAAGCAATATAACAGCTGTTGCAGATTGAATTATTCCCCATATAAACTTAATTCTATTTGGCGGATTAAGCGAACCATTTGTTGTTTGCATACCTAATACAAATGTTGCTGAATCTGCTGATATTAACTGGTAAGTAAAATGTTTAAAACTGAATTCGTAGTGCTATAATTATTACTAGCAGATTAATTTTAAATTAATTAAATCGTGAATTTGTATTAACTTCGGGACTGTTACTTTATTTTCGGAATGTAGTGTAACGGGGGCAATTGTAAGTTTTTGTTGCGACATAGGAAAAGCACCTCTTTAAATTGATACGTTCATCGTACCAGGAGGTGCTGCATGTTCATATACGTTGTTTGATTGGGGGCTTACACTTAATATTTAATTATTAAAATTGATAATTTGTATCTTAATCTTCTTTATATTAAATCTATTAATTTTGCTAGTTCTGTATTACACTCTACTTATGAAATTCTTTCTTTTGGGTTCGGAATTTTATTTTCCTTTGCTTCATTCTTTAATTCTTTAAAGAAAGACCAACACATGATAACCATAATAATCGCAAAAGGGAGCGAGGCTGTGATGGAGGCAGTTTGTAGTACCTGCAAACCTCCTGCCAAAAGTAACACTGCAGCAACCATTGACTGGATGACTCCCCATGTAATTTTAACTTTATTCGATGGATTTAAATTCCCTCTTTCACTGAGCATACCCAACACAAAAGTTGATGTATCAGCTACAGTTATATAATAAATTATCATAATCGCAAAGCCTACAACACTTAGAATTGAACTTGCTGGAAGATAATCAAAAAAAGTAAAAATTGATAAATCTACATTTGATGTGATTTTTTCAACTAAATCCTTGTAACCTAAGTTATGGATAAGATGGAGAACTTGTCCTCCAAAGATAGATAACCAAGCAAATGTACCAAGTGAAGGGGCGATTAATACCCCAAGGACAAACTCCTTTATTGTTCTTCCTTTGGAAATTCGGGCAATAAACATACCAACAAAAGGAGCCCATGCAATCCACCATGCCCAATAGTACACAGTCCAGTTTCCTATCCACAAGTTGTCTCCAAAGGGTCTTAATCTTAGACTCATTTCCATAAAATTACCTAAATAGCCCCCCAGTGTATTACAAAAGACCTTAAAAATCTCAGAAGTCGATCCCACGATTAAGACTAAAGATAACATCAAAATTGATAGGAACAAGGCGGTGTTAGATAAGTATTGAATCCCTTTTTCTAATCCAGTGGATATAGAGATCAAGAGCAGGACGGTTGAAATGAAGATAACGATAATTTGAACATTAACTGTATTTGGAATATTAAAAAAGTAATTAAGTCCACCTGAGATTTGCATAGCTCCTAAACCCAGAGATGTAGCTATACCAAAAACGGTGGCAATTACAGAAAAGATATCAATTGTTTTTCCAATTGGGCCATAAATTTTTTCTTTTAAAAGGGGATAAAAAGCAGAACTCACAGATGCAGGCAAATTTTTATTAAATTGAAAAAAGGAGAGGGCTAAGCCAATGACTGTGTAGATAGCCCATGGGTGAATACCCCAATGAAAAAACGTGTACTCCATCGATAAATTAGCTGCTGCTTCTGTAAAACCTTTTCCAGAAGGTGGATTTGAATAATGGGTCACAGGTTCTGCAATACTCCAAAAGATAATTCCAATCCCCATACCTGCACCAAATAACATAGACAACCAGGAAATAGTCTTAAATTCTGGTTTGTCCCTTTCTTTGCCTAATCTAATATCACCGTATTTAGACACTAACAAGTAAAATGAAAATATTATAAAAATTAAGGTTGAACTGATATAAACCCATCCGAAGTTGCCAACACTACCTTTAAAAAGGGTATTGACCATAGACGATAAGCTATCTGTAAAAAAAATCCCCCAAATAATAAAAACTCCCGTCAACAAGATCGAAACATAAAAAACCATATTTTCATTTCTCCTTTTTTAATCAAATGATCTACTCCTTTACCTTAAAAAAGTGGATTCTGATTATTTAGTTGTACACCGTAACTAGTTTGCTATAGTTTTCGATAAATAAAAATATTAATTTATATTAACTTGATCCTTCATCACAGTGTTCATGTAATTTTTCCCCCATTCGTACATAGACTCAAGAATCGGCATCAAGCTTTTTCCTTGTTCCATCAATGAGTATTCTACTTTAGGTGGAACAAGCCTTTTATTGAGAAAAAGTACTTAACTTCCTCTAATATTAAATCATGGATTTTTCATTTTTACATCTTTCGGAAAATCTGTTCTTTTACTTTCTTCCCTGTATCAGTCATGGCAAGACCTCCTAGTGCTGTTTCTCTAAGAGTCCTTGGCATTTCACTTCCAATTTTGTACATAGCCTCAATGACTTCATCACATGGAATTCGGCTTTCTACACCTGCAAGAGATAAATCAGCAGCTGAGAAGGCTATAGATGTTCCGATCACATTTCTCTTAATACAAGGAACTTCCACAAGCCCAGCGACTGGATCACAAACTAATCCTAATAATGATTTCAAAGCGATTGCTGTTGCGTTAATAGCTTGTTTTGGTGTACCTCCTTTTAACTCAACAATCGTCCCTGCTGCCATAGCTGTTGCAGAACCAACCTCTGCTTGACATCCTCCTGCTGCTCCTGAAATAAAAGAACGGTTAGCAATAACATAACCAAGGGCACTTGCCGTAAACAGTCCCATGACTAAATCGTTATAGCAGGTACCGTCATTTTTTTGTAGAGAAAAAAGCACTCCAGGTAAAATACCGGCTGCTCCAGCTGTCGGGGTAGCTACAATAACCCCCATACGGGCATTGGTTTCAGATGTCGCCAGTGAAAATGTCATCGAGTCTCGTATGTAATCACCTGAAAGTGCTTTCCCTTGATTAGCATAGTGACTCATTTTGACCGCATCTCCACCTGAAATACCGCTCGGCGCTGTTGACCCATCTTTTAATCCGGTATCAATCGCATCCTTCATTTTGATAAGCCGTTCTTTCATCATATTGATAATCGTCTCTTTATCTCTACGTGACTTCTCAGCCTCCATCATTAGCATGACTTCACCAATCGTTTTCTGTTCATTCAGACAAATTTCAATCAGCTCATGCATCGATCGAATTTCCATCAAATCCCCTCCAGTACTTCCTTCATTATATATGGTCGGCATTGTGCTGCGAGTATCGAATAATTTTCATTTGTACTTAAACGAATATCAAGCTTTTCTTCATTTATCAAAAAGATTTTGGATAAACCGCCGCCCAGTGATGCTCCGCCAACTTTCACTATATCTTCTCCCCGTACTGCCTTAACAACTACTGTATTCGGATGATCAAAATAAGAACAATGTTCTTCAAGCTTAAGTTCATAATGCAGTCCATTCCGTTTCGTTAACTCGATGGCATATTTAATTCGAGAATCATCTGTATCCATTCCAAGCAGCCCGCCAAGTATAGCCTTATCTGTTCCATGACCTTGATAGGTTTCAGAAAAGGAACCGTAGAATGTAATTTCCGCACTTTCCGGACATCCGCCTAACAATTCATAAATAAACTTTCCAATCGAAACAACACCAGCTGTATGGGAACTCGATGGTCCCACCATAACCGGCCCAATAATGTCAAAACAGCTTTGAAATTCCATAGAATACTCCTTCCTTAAACAGATATAAACTGTCTGTTAAAATAGCAGGCTCACCTTTTCTGTATAAAAAAAGACAAAGAAAGGTAGAGCAAGCTACCCTTCTCTGTCCTTTTACCTGAGAGTTTCACTCTATAATAAATAGTGCCAGGCTGTCGAGAAACGCTCGATTTCTTCGTTGTTCTCCTTGCTCGGATGCTCATTACCCAAACACGGTAACTCCGCTCCTCCCAAGGCTTCACACCTCGAAATACAAACGTTTTCGATCAGCCTAAAGTTTCTGCAATTATTACTTTTTCTACACCTTGACTTAGAGCTTTCCCCTTTGGTGGCGTATTTGAACTTAAAATACAGCTCTCTCCAGAGATCCGTCCTATTGTGGTTCTATTTACCTGAGAGATTAATCCCAAGGGGGTTTATGGGACTTGCTCCTTCGGTGGCATTTTTTCTTCACTCTCTCCCACAATCATCATCCGTCATTATAATTTTGTAAGAAATACGAAATTTGTTTTGTTTATCATCGGTTTGAATATTCTGATTTTTTAATAGCTTAAATCTATTTTAACCAATCCTCTTTTAGACTTTCATTTTTTGAAAGCCAATTTTCCACTCCTTTCGCTTCATCCTTGCTTTTCATAATTTCGGCCTCTAATTGGGCAATTTGCGTTAAATCCATTTTAAATGATTCCATCCATTTAGCAACTTCGGGAAACTTAGTGGAAAAATCTTTTGGACCGATAATTTGAAGTTTTTCTGCTCCACTCGGATTCATCGCGTTTTTCGGATCTTCTAAATATCTTAAATTATATTCTTCAAACGCCCAATGAGGACGCCAAAGAGTAACGACAATTGGCTTCTTGCTTGATACTGCTTTTTCTAACGCTGCAAGCATCGCAGGGGTGCTGCTTTCTACTAGCGTCATGCTATTTAATCCATAATCAGGAATCGCATTCTCTCTTGTCAGCCGCATTAAACCAGCTCCAGGTTCAATGCCAATAATTTTCCCGCCAACTTCCTCTGCTTTATTTTTTAAATCTTCTATTGATTGAATATCCATATAGTCTGGTACAGCTAGTCCACTATCCGCTTCATGATACCAAGTGCCAAGCACTGAAATTTTATCGTTGTATTTTTCCATATAAGCAGAATGAGTTGTCGGCATCCATGTATCTAAAAATAAATCGATGCTTCCCTTTGCAACACCGGAAAATATTGGTGCAACATCAGCTTGAACTAGTTTCACTTTATACCCTTTCTCCTCTAATAAAGACTTCCACAAATAAGAAACGGCAACATCTTCATCCCAAGGTATATATCCAATCGTAATTTCCTTCGTCCCTTTATCCTCTTGATCACTCGACTTTGAAGTTGAGGTACTTCCACACGCAGTCAAATTTAAGATTAATAGAAATAATATAAACAGATAGCAGCCTCGCTTCATTTTCTCTCCATCCTCTCCAACTATCAATGATTTGGTTGATTTGATGTTTTATTTTTATCGGTGCCAAGGATGGTCATTCGATCCAAGATAATGGCAATAATGACAATAGAAATTCCTCCTATAAAACCTAAACCAACATCCAACATGCTTATACTTCTTAATATCTCTGCTCCTAAACCTCCAGCTCCAACCATAGATGAGATGACAACCATAGAAAGAGACAGCATAATTACTTGGTTGACACCTGACATAATCATTGGCAGCGCTAATGGAAGCTGAACTTTAATCAGCTTTTGCCACTCACTTGCTCCAAATGCTTCAGCAGCTTCTATAGTGGCTTCAGGAACTTGTTGAAGCCCCAATAAAGTTAAACGAACAGCAGGCGGCATTGCAAAAACAAATGTAGCTAATAGAGCCGTTACATTCCCTAAACCAAAAATCAGTACTGCTGGTATTAAATAAACAAAAGCAGGCATCGTTTGCATAATATCTAGTACAGGTTGAACAATGGATCTTACTCTTTTAAAACGGTAGGATAGTACGCCTAAAGGAACACCAATGATAAGGGAAATAATGGTTGAAGTAAGAACAAGGGCTAAAGTAAGCATAGATGCTTCCCATAAATTTAAACTAACAATTAAAAGCAGACCAAAGCATGTGAAGGAAGCAACTTTCCAATTCGCCAACCACCAAGCAAGTCCAACTATAATCGCTACCATGACTAAGGAAGGTGGGGTAGTCAACAGCCATTCTAATCCATCAATTAAACTAGTCATAAAAGAATTAATTAAGTCAAACACCCCAGAAAAATTGGCTGTGATAAAATCAACAAATGAATTTGCCCACTTATCAAGAGGCAGTGTTGGAAGGAAATCGTTTTTATTGCTCATTTTTGCACCACCTCTTTTAATTCAATATCTTTTTTTTCTGTGGTTGTTACTTTCTCTGTTAAACTTGCAATTAGTGAGCTAGATAAAATTTCCCCTTTTAATCGATTGTGGTCGTCGACAACTGCTACAGGAAGAATTTCTTTAGCAAATAAAGGAAGGATTTCTCGTAAAGTTTGATTAATATGAACTTTATAAAAATGATCACTAACTGCTTGAGACAAATCTTGCTTTCGCTTTTCAACTTGTTCTAAAACTTGATATAGGCTTAACACCCCTTTTAAGCAGTGATTTTCATTTACGACATAAATGGAAGAGAGCTGGTTGATTTTCATTCTTCTTAAAATAACTTGCGGCAATTCTTTCTCATAAGCAAAAACTTGAACAGGCTTCATTGCGCTTTTGGCTAGACGAATTTTGCTGTAGTCTACGCCTTGAACAAGCTGTTCTACATATTCAGTCGCAGGTGTACTAAGAATATCCTCGGCTGTGCCAAGCTGGACAATCTCTCCATCTTTCATCACTGCTGCACGGTGTCCTAAAGTTAATGCTTCATCTAAGTCATGTGTGACAAAAATAACAGTCTTTTGAATCTCATCTTGTATATCAAGAAATAATTTTTGCATCTCTCGTCTAATCAATGGATCTAAAGCCGAAAAAGGTTCATCCATTAATAATATCTCCTGATCCGATGCAAGCGCCCTAGCTAAGCCAACTCTCTGCTGCATTCCTCCTGATAGTTGAAAAATACGTTTATAAGCCTGACCATTTAAGCCAACATATTCAAGGGCATCTTTCCCTCTTTTTTCCCTTTCCTGTGCAGACACCCCTTTTAATTCTAAGCCGAAAGTAATGTTATCAAGGACAGTTCGGTTTGGTAAAAGTCCGACATTTTGAAAGACCATCCCGATTTTATTTCTGCGTATTTGCTGAAGATTTTTTTTCGACAGCTGAGCTATATCATCATTTTCCAATAAGATTTTCCCTTCTGATGGTTGAACTAAACCATTTAAACACCTTAATAAAGTTGATTTCCCACTACCAGAAAGCCCAATTAAGGCAAACGTTTCTCCTTTTTTCACTTCAAAATTAGCATTATGGATAGCAACATTTGTTTTTGTCGCCTGTTCTACTTCATATTTACTTTTTCCTTCACCTCTTAGCTTTAAAGCAAGCTCTTTTTGGCGTCCGAAAACTTTAGAAACATTGGCTACATGAATAATAGGGGTGGTTATTTTTGAAGGCATCTCCATTTTATTTCCTCCTCGTATCGAAAGTTTAGAATCCTTTTTTAAGGTAATTTCCAGTTTGTTAATTGCTCTTTGATAACATCATAGAAGTTAGTTCAGATAGTGGAGGGCTAGCCTCCCACTATCTGAACAATTTTCAAATTATAGAATTGGACTTTTAGAGATGTCCCTAGATAATGGCCTCAGAAGCGTTTGGGGAATTTCTTTTCACTCCTGTAGCTTTGACTACTAACAAAGTTCTGTCTCCTCCGCTCTTGTTTGAACTTTTAACCCGCAGGCTGTTCCTCCTAACAACCCATGGGAAGTTGGAGCTTCCAGGCAGCTCATGGACTAGAGTGAGTTCTAATATGTGAGGGTGATTAATCAACAAGTGCGCTCTTGGTATCCTGAAGATTCCTTCCCCTGATCAAAAATGAAAGGAGGTTATCCCATAAAATTATTGGAATAGAAAATAGCTCCCAAGAAATGAAAGCTTGTGTGTTTGGTTGATACACTGTTGCGTACCAACCAAATTTACACACTTTAGAAGGAAGGTGGATAAATAGGAATTTTAACTATTCCATTCTCTTCTATTAAATACTTAGAAAGATTTAGTATGTTAGTGAGTTTCTATTACATTAAGCATGCTACATATTCTTTAACATCCTTTATTCATTGTCCTCACTCAACTGAATGGAATCAAGAACATATTCATAGAATTTTGTTACATGTTGTTCAATCGGCACTAATATGCCGCCATTTTTATAAGCTTTCGATCCCATATTTTCTTGACACCATTGGCATGCCTCAAAATCTTGTAAATTCACTCGATGAAATAACCCGACTGCATCCATTGGATCAAAATCTGGCTTTGCCATTTCTTCCGGATCGAATAACCAATCACAAATAACTTTTGTTTTATCTGCACTAATTGGTATACAGCGATGAATAATGACATGATCTGGCGTTAAATTTATGAATACAAGAGGCAAAATCGTCATTCCAAAATAAGTTCGATCGTCTTCAGGAAGCAATCCTTTTAATGGAGGACGATTTCCTTTTCCGCTTAATGAAAAAGCTTCATGGTTTTCACTAAATGTCGCTCCAGTACCAACTCCATTTTGCGTTCCAATTCCTGACTTGAATTCAGGAAAAGTGTCAGTTAGTTCTGGATGAATGGATGAACAGTGATAACATTCTTGAAAATTTTCAATAATGATTTTCCAGTTTGAATCTACCTCATACTCTTCTCGGTGAGCAACTTTTAAATCTCCAATGCCATATCTAGCAATCGTATCAAGTTCACCAAATCGATCCATAATCTGTTTATCTAATTGTTCCTCAACTGGTTTTGGATTTTCCGATAAGTTGACCCAAATCATTCCATGCCATGTTTGAAGGTGTACAGACTCTAAACCAAACTGTTCATTTTTTACTAGCTCTTCACGACATTCACTAGTATTCGGTACGCCTAACAGCGTACCATCCAGCCCATAGCTCCAAGAGTGATAAGGACAGCGAATGACGCCCGTTTTCCCACAAGGATCACTGCAAAGAGTCGCTCCTCGATGTCGGCAAACATTTAGGAAAGCCCGCAATACATTATCCTTTCCTCTAACAACAACAATATTTTCATTCTCCACTTTTGTTGTCATATATTGCCCCGACTCTGCTACTTCATATTCGTAGCCAATAAAAGTCCAAGTCTCTGAAAAAATATGTTTCTTTTCTAATTCAAAAACAGCTGGATCTGTATATAGTCCTCCTTTAAGAGTAGCCTTCAATTTCTCTGACAGATTTGCAACAACCATCATTATTCCTCCCAATCAATTAAATAATATAATTTTATCTAAAATAACTTAATGAGTAATAAAAGCCGACTGTGATATGATTTTTGCTGTGTATTTCTCTCCAAAATATTCAATACTTAGAGAATTTCCTTCTTTTACTATTTCAGGAGAAAGAATTGCAAATGCTACACCTGTTTTCCTTTCATAAGAATAACCAAAGCTTGTAACAAACCCTACTGATTTCTCTTTATCATACACTGGTTCATATCCCATTATCACAACGGATGGATCATCTAATACCAATGTAGCAAGCAAGTGTCTAGGTCCAGTCAACTTATGATCAAGAACTGCATCCTTTCCAATAAACGCATGTTTATCAAGGTCGACCTTTTGCATGGATTCTATTTCATATGGAGTCATTTCACTCCAAAAATCTTTTCCTGGCTTAGGAATAAGAGACTCCATTCTAAGTCCATCTAGAGCACGTTCACCTGCTGCAATTAGCTGGTAAGGCTGGCCTTCTTTATATAAAACGTCCCATAATCCTAACCCTTGATCAGAAGTAGTGAATAACTCCCAGCTCTCTGAACCATTTATAGATTGATAGAATGAAAGGACCGGTATATGGTCAATATATAGCTTCCTTACTTGTCCAACTTCTAATGATTCCTCGAAATTCTTGTTAAGAACTGATTGCATAAATTCTTTTGTTTTCGAACCTTTAATCAAAAGACTGCACATTCCAGCAGTAAGATCATTTATGACAACATTGCTGCTCGGTGAAACATGCTTTTTAATCCAGCTTGCTTCTACTGCCCCAGAACAAAGAACGATAAATGTTGACTCGATTGTACGAATCACTGTTATCTCATCCTTTATTCCTGCTGATTCATGCAGCATAAACGTTTTCGTAAATGTTCCAATTGAAATATCAATATTACTAGTCGTTAATTGCTGCAGCAACTCTATTGTTCCTTCTCCACTAACCTCTAAATATTTTCTTGATGCCGTAGCATCAAAAAGTCCTGCAAATTTTTGAGCATGGATTTGTTCTGCTTCAATAATTGGCGACCAAAATTGTGCAGCCCAGTTATCCTTTTGCCTGATTTCATTTTCATAAGTTGAAACAAGCGATGCATTTTCTTTATACCATTGCGGCTGCTCCCAACCAGACTTTTCATTATATACTGCACCTAACGCTTCTTGACGAATATAATATGGACTTACCCTTACGTTTCGACCTGTATCATGAGGCATGTATGGATGATGAATATCATACACTTTTAAATAATTTTCAATTGAGCGCGCTTTATAGAAAGATGGGCTCTGTGCATAGTCGTCAAAACGGTTAATATCACATAATTCTAAATCAAGTGTAGGGACGCCATTTACAATCCATTCCGCCATTTCTTTCGCAACACCGGCAGAATGTGTAACCCAAATCGCTTCTGCCACCCAAAATCCTTTTACCTTATGAGATTCTCCCAGCAACGGCATCTCATCTGGCGTAAAGGAAAAGATTCCATTGATTCCCTTCGTAATACTTGTATCTTTTAATGATGGCATTAAACGGGTAGCATCTTGCCAAGGCTTTTCAAAATCCTCAGGAGTGAATGGTTTTACAGAAGGCATTTCTTTTGATTCGCCATATTTTGTAATTTCATCTACTTCAACCGGCAGCGCACGATGTTGATAAGAACCTACACCTAGTCGGTTAAACACTTGACGGTAATACATCGCACTATCTTGATGGCGAATAAGCGGCATTGTTACTTCTTCTGACTCCTCAGCAAATTCTTTTAAATCTTCTGTCCATACAAATTGATGCGCCATCGGCTGCAGCGGAATCGTCACTCCAACCATTTCACCAATTCGCGGCCCCCAAAAACCTGCACAGCAAACAATTAAATCAGCATCAAATTCTCCTGAACTTGTTATTACTTTTTTCACATGACCATCTTGAACATCGATGTCAATGACCTCTGTTTCACCGTAAAACTTTACGCCACATGATTTAGCAAATTCCATCATTTCTTGTACTGCATTTAATGGCTTCGCAATCCCATCAGATGGGGTAAACAAACCTCCATAAATATTATTAGAATCTATTAATGAAGATTTTTCGCTGCATTCTTCAGGAGTAAGAATGGATGCTTCCATCCCCCAAGATGCTGCTACTCCAGCTTTTCGTTTTAAATCTTCTAGCCGCTCTGGAGTATTCGCTACTTCAACACTTCCTACTGAATAAAATGATGGACGTTCATTTGTGCTTAACTCTTTAAAGGTGCTCACTGTACTATTAGCTAATTTGGTCAATACTTTTGAAAAGCTTAATTGAAATACAAGTCCTGGAGCATGGGAGGTTGATCCTCCAGTTTCCACAAGTGGTCCTTGTTCAATAACTGTAATATTTTGCTGTCCCATTTTGCTTAAAAAGTAAGCAAGACTGCTGCCTACAACCCCTGCTCCGATAATGACAATCTTTTTTTGCTCCATCACTCGATTACACCCTCTCTTTCACTTTAAAAATAACTATATTTTTAAAATTTTCTGATATTTACAGCAAAAAGTCTATACTATTTTTGAAGATTTTTTTGCAACACAGGCCGGTTAATGGAAAAAAGGGAAATATCATGTTCTGTTTTTCCAGTTGTGACTAATTGGCTTAATGTTTCCCCAACTACACTTGAAAATTTAAATCCATGGCCAGAGAAACCTGCAGCAAGCGCTACATTTGAGTACTCAGGATGTAAATCGATAACAAAATGCTCGTCTGGTGTTTTTGTATACATGCAGACAGCTCCTTTTTTTAATTCTCCATTTGCTCCAGGCATGTATTTATCCAAGAATAGACGGAGATTCTCTTCATCCTCCTGATATACACCAAATTCACGATTGATAGTATCTGGATCAACTTCTTGACCATATGTATGGTAGCCAATTTTTAATCCGCATCCACCAAAGCTTGGGAATCCGTAATAAATTCCATTTGAAACTTCCACCATGAATGCTGGAAAATCAACATTATTGCTATATTGTGCTTCATTAGATTCAAAGAAACCAACAACTTGACGATATGGCTGTAATGGAATATCAAGGTTTAGTTTTGAAAGAAGTTTGCTATTCCAAGCTCCCATACTAACAATCAATTTACCAGCTGTATAGGATCCATTTGCTGTATGGATCGTTACTAAATCTTCTGTAATTTCAAAATCCTCAACCGGTGTATTGGTTAACATTTTAGCACCATTCGCTTCAGCTAGTTCACGATAGGCTCGGACACAGTTATCACTGAATAAAACTCCAGAATTTGGTTCATAAATTGCATTATAATTTTCAGGAACAGTTATACCAGGCCAACGCTGATTTAGTTCATTGCCTTCAAGTAAATCAGCAGTTAATGAATGGATCTCTGCAGCTTCCATCGTTTCTGCTACGAAATCAGATTCACCTTTAGGACCGAAAACCAGCACACCAGTTTTTGTGAAAATTTTGTGGTGAGTTTTATTTTCCAGCTCATACCATAGTTCTTGTGCTCTTAGGGCAAACGGCACATATTCTCTTCCTTCACCATAAGCATGACGAATAATACGTGTTTCACCATGATGGCTGCCGTTTGTATGCGGAGGATCAAATGCATCAACTAATAATGTGCTAACTCCTTGCTTTGCTAAATAGTAGCCAGCTGCCATTCCCATAGATCCTGCTCCAACAATGATTACGTCATAATTTTTTTCAGTTGTCATTCTCTATTCCCAACCTTCCTCGCAAGATGTTATTTTTGTTCATTTCAAAATTCCCCCTTTTTTGTCCCCCTCCTGATTATTTATCTAAATTTTAAAATAATTCGAATTATTCTTATTACTAACATTCTAATGTTGGAAATATATATTGTAAAATGATTAAAAATGATACATTATATCACTAATAGTGATAGGTTGTAGTAAAAAACCGAAACTTTAGTACAAAACCTCGATTTATTTATCTAATTTTTTAAACAATTCGAATTATTCTGTTACCAATATTCTAATGTTGGAAATATATATTGTAAAATGATTAAAAATGATACAATATATTACTAATAGTGATAGATTGTAGTTAAAAAAACGAAACTTAGTACAAAACCTCGATTTATTTATCTAATTTTTTAAATAATTCGAATCATTCTGTTACCAGTCTTCTAATGTTGGAAATATATATTGTAAAATGATTAAAAATAATACAATATATTACTAATAGTGGTAGATTGTAATTAAAAAAACGACATGACTTTGTCAGGTTCATATAAAAATCTTGATTTGTAGTAAAATGAAGTTATCTAAAAGAAAATTTGCCAGGATTTTTTTCTGAAATATCAGAAAAAACAAGGAGGGATTCAAGTGGAAATCAAAGATATGCGGATTTTTCAAGCTGTTGCTTACCACGGAAGTGTTAGTAAAGCGGCCAAAGAGTTAAACTATGTGCAATCACATATAACGACAAGAATTAATTTGATCGAAAAAGCATTACAAACACGATTGTTTCATCGATATAGCCGTGGAATGATTTTAAATTCAGACGGAAAAAAATTATTATCTTACACCCAAAACATTCTATCAATGGTAGACGAAATGGTAAAAGTAGTTCAAGATTCAGATAATCCTACTGGCTCACTCGAGTTTGGAACGGTAGAGACGGTCATGAAACTTCCTATCGTATTATCTACCTTTCATAAAAAATACCCAAATGTTGATTTATCCCTTGTAACGGGTGTAACAGAGCAGCTTGTGAAGGATGTTGTTAACTTCAAATTAGACGGTGCATTTGTAACAGCATTTGACCAGCAGCCACATATTATTCAACACGAACTTTTTCAAGAAGACTTGGTTTTAATTACAAATAAAAAGAAAATGGCTATTGAGGACTTAAAAAATGAACCCCTTTTAGTATTTCATACAGGATGCACCTACCGTGAAAAACTAAGAAACTGGCTAAAGGATGAAGGAATTACAACACCAAAAATCATGGAATTTGGCACTTTGGAAACGATATTAGGTGGAGTAGTATCAGGATTAGGCGTTAGCCTTGTACCAAAATCTGCTGTCAGTCACTTAGAAACAGATGGACTTATTCAATGTCATTCGATACCTGAAAAGTACAGTAAAATATCAACTGTATTTATACATCGTGCAGATACCTACATGACAAAAGCAGTGGAGAAATTTATCGAGACTGTTAGAAACTTCAATAAATTAAATAAAAACACAATAACTGATTCACAGCCCTTCAATCTTATTACAACTTATTCATTGAAATAAATTATATATATGGTCTTATGGGTGACATTTTTATAAACCAGAGAACGTCACCCAACATTAACAATTCCATACCCAAAAACCAAGGATTTTATCTGAATCTTCAATGCGTGCTGTAAGAAAGTGAATCGGACAATCCACCCGTTCCCTATCGCTCTGCAAACCTCTAGTCCGTCCATTTCCAGTATCATAATATCGAGCAAATGATATATTGACATTCACATGAATATTCAACTGCTTCCTTTCATTTTTTCACCTTCATTTTTTATTTTTCTAATATAAAGGACTATAAATTTATACAAACGATAAAGTAAAACTTTTTTTAATTGTAAAAATAACCATCATCTACCCTCTACACTTTTCTATCTCCTCAAAGATAATTCGTATGCCCGCTTTGATTTGTTCGTTTGTTAGATTTGAAATACATAGTCTGAAAGCATGATTATTGCGATGGTGACTAATAAAATAATGGTTAGCAGGAGAGACATAGACATCTTTTTCTTCCAACTGTTTAATCAGCCTATTCATTCTTATGTCATTAGGAAGTTTTATCCAAGCAAAAAATCCTGTTTTCGGGATCATCATTTCTATTCCTGCCGAATTAAAACGTTCGACACATTCTTTTAAACAATCCATTTTCTTTCGGTAAGCTAATTGGGTTTTCCTAATATGATTTTTATACATCCCACTGTTAATAAAAATTTCTAATGCGCCTTGGGCTAATACGGATGTATTTAAATCATCACATCGTTTGTGCTTTGAAAATACCTCCCTCAATGTTTCAGGTAATACAGCGGCTCCTATTCTAATGCCAGGCATAAATGCTTTTGAAAAGCTTTTTATATAAACCGTTCGTTGAGATATATCATAATAATGGGCAGGCAACACCTTTTTATTCGAATCAATATCTACAAGATAATCATCTTCAACGATATAAACATCATACTTTTCTGCCAATCTAGTTATCACTTTTTTTTCTTTCTCAGAATAACTTGTCCCTAAAGGATTGTGAAATCTTGGAATGGTATAGAAAAACTTGATGTCTTGTTTTTTAAAAATGATTTCTAATTCATCTAAGTTAATGCCCTGATCATTCCGGTCGATTCCAATTAGGTTGATACCATTTTGCTCGACCATTTCCTGCATTAATCCGTAAGTAGGCTGTTCAACTAAGATAGCACTCTTATGATTTGGAAAACGCATTTTTGTCAATATGTTTAATGCTTGCTGCGCACCTGAAGTGATAAAAATATGGTCTTTGGAAGTAAATACTTGATGTTCACTGAAATGATAGACTAATACCTTTCTTAAAGATTCCAAACCCTGCATATTTCCATACGTAAACAAACTATCTTTATATAATTCTACTGCTCTGTTTATGCAATGATTAAATTCTTTATATGGCAACAACTTAGGATCTGGCAAGACTTCTGAAAAATCTATTTTTTCAAATTTTTTATCATTTATAAGATGCTTTTCTACTAAATAAAATCCCCCCTTAGGGATGGAATAAATCTTGTGATTGAATTCAAGTTCCTGATATGCACGGATAACAGTTGATTTATTGCACTTATATTTTTCAGCCATTGCACGTATCGAAGGAAGTCGTTCCCCCTGTTTTAGCTGATTTATTTTGATAAGTTCTTCAATATTGTCGATAATCTGTTCATATTTCTTTTTCACATTTCTCACCTCTATTGCCGAAATGTTCAATCCATTTTCACCTTATTATAGGATTCTCTATACCGGTACAGAACCCTTTTTTTAATATTGTACCGTATTATTTTCGTATTTATAATTTAATTAATGAAGGTGATGTAAATAACTAGGAGGCAAATAAATGATTTATTAAAAATGGTTTTATATCTGGATATGATGTACAAATTTACGAAGCGACCACTTGCAAAGTTCTTAAAGTAGTATGAAGAGAAATGCTAGTTAGGGGAGTTGGACATGAATCGAAAAAAAGCCATCCTATATATGGTCATTGCAGCTGCTTTATGGAGTATTGGAGGTCTGTTCATTAAACTTGTAGACTGGAATCCCATGGCAATTGCCGGTGCCCGCAGCGGCATTGGCGCAATCGTTATGCTTTGTTACTTAAAGAAACCTGTCATCCATTTTAAAGAGAAATCGACATTATTGGGTGCCTGTGCTTATGCAAGTCTTTTGGTTTTGTTTGTATCTGCCAATAAACTAACAACATCAGCTAATGCCATTCTCTTACAATTTACTGCCCCAATATGGGTTGCCTTATTTTCAGGTTGGTTTTTAAAAGAGAAGGTTTCAAAATCAGATTGGGCGACTATTGTCTTTGTCATGGTAGGAATGGTTCTTTTTTTTGTTGGCGATTTACAAACGAGTCACACGATGGGGAATTTTGTTGCGCTCTTAAGCGGCGTTGCGATGGCAAGCATGATTATTTTTATAATGCTTCAGAAGAAGGGTTCCGCTGTAGAGGTAACATTTCTAGGCAATATTTTTACCTTTATCATTTGCTCTCCTTTTTTCTTCTTATCTATGCCAAGTTTGAGTAGTCTTTTCGCACTCCTAATACTAGGTATCTTTCAGCTAGGAATTCCCTATATTTTTTATGCAAAAGCGATTCGGCACGTAACAGTGATTGAAGCCATTCTAATCCCAATCATTGAGCCCTTACTCAATCCTGTTTGGGTGTTTTTGGTTACAAGAGAAGCGCCTGGCAGTTCTGCAGTTGTAGGAGGTATACTTGTGATGCTTGCCATCATCTCTAGAGGAGTTTATCATGCAAAGAAAGTCAATTTATATCAAGAATAGTAAAAGATAAAAGGAAAAATTACCAAAATCTATTTTTCTCTATTCGTCAGCAGCTTTTATTCAGTTACTTTTTTATTTAAAAATTCAAGGAAATAAAAAGGCATCTGTGTATCTACTATATTGATTAAACAGCTATCAACATAAGGGATATACAGATGCACTTTTAGCTAAATCAAATCTTTACTAAGATATAATTAAGCCATTAATAATACGTTAGAAGCTTTAATTAATGTTGTCACTTCTGAACCAACAGTAAGTTCTAATTCTTTTACAGCATCAAGAGAAACGATAGAAGTAATGATCTTTCCTTCACCTAATTCTACGTCAACTTTTGCATTAACTGCACCTTCGTTAACTGCTACTACTTTTCCTGTTAATTGATTTCTTGCACTGATTTTCATCGTTTTTCCCCCTTATTTCTTTTCTTTATAAAATAAATCGCTCTTTTCTCTTGAAAATTATTAATCTACATAATTCCTTAAAAAAGAAGCAAAATATTTCTCAACTAGTTAGCAACCTTTAAACCCCGACTTATATCGACATAATTCTTCATAAGCCTACAATAATAGTTTACAATATACGACTTCTCCAAAACTTCCAAAATAGTTACAATATTGCGACACATTTACATTAATTGAATAAACATCCCATTCATAACACCTTTTGTAATGGAAATTCTTCACTCACTAGCCATAAAATCTACTGAAAAATCACAAAAATGCAACAAAAAATGACAAATATATATTGAACGATGTCTCAAAATATACCATGCTATATGAATATATACTCATATACAAGAAAAGCGGAAGCGCCTTGTTTAGCCCTGAAGAAAAATGTTCATTTGACTCGGGAAAGTGTTTTTTACTTATAGAGGCAAAGGGTTATTTTTCACAAGGGCTAGGCGCTGGAGCTAGATAGCTATCTAACTTAAGATATAAATTCTAGAATACAAAGAAAGCAGGGATAAACATGGGACACAACCATGGTCATCATCATCACGGACATGAGCATCATCATTCGCATACAGAGAATAAAAAAGCACTATTTTTATCTTTTATCCTAATTACATCTTTTATGATTGTGGAGGTTGTCGGAGGTATCCTTACTAATAGCTTGGCTCTGCTTTCAGATGCTGGGCATATGTTAAGCGATGCTTTTGCACTAGGATTAAGTTTTTTTGCAATGAAGCTTGGGGAGAGAAAGGCTACAGAAAGAAAAACATATGGATATAAGCGCTTTGAAATTATTGCTGCAGCGTTAAATGGATTAACATTGATGGCAATCTCCGTTTATATTTTTGTGGAAGCTTATCAAAGATTTTTTCATCCTCAAGAAGTGCAAAGCAAAGGAATGCTTATGATCTCCATTACAGGATTACTCATTAATATTGCCGCTGCCTTTCTATTAATGAAAGGAGACAAAAACGAAAATTTAAATGTAAGAAGTGCTTTTCTCCATGTAATTGGCGATATGCTTGGTTCAGTGGGAGCAATCGCTGCTGCATTATTCATTCTTTTCTTTGGATGGGAAATTGCCGACCCAATTGCCAGCATTGTTGTAGCTATCCTGATCTTAATCAGTGGTTTTCGAATTACAAAAGAATCCTTTCATATTTTGATGGAAGGAACTCCTAATCAAATCAATTTAGGGAATGTGAAAGCTTCACTATTAAACATCCCTAACGTTCAATCAGTCCATGATCTTCACCTCTGGTCCATCACTTCTGACATGTCTTCAGCTGTCATATTGTGTTGGCTAAAGACGGTGTACATGATCACGTTTTATCCGAAGCACAAATTATTCTTCATGATCAGTATGGAATTGAACACTCTACTGTACAAGTTGAAAGTGCAAAAAATGGCTGTCCAAATCATCATAGATGCTGCAATTAATGGGACTCTCCTGTTATTTGGTGCGTTGTCTCATGTATGAGTGCCTGTCCCTTTGTGCTACTATTTTGGGACAGCACTCATTTTGTGGCTACTTCACTCAGTCTTCAACTTTTATAAAGGCTCTTTTCCTTCATTATGGAAATCATGTAGATTTACCATCATTCAAACACCTTTACATTTAATGAAATAGCGGCTTTTAAAGCCTTCAACTTTCTTTCTCTTTCCAAATACAATTGCTCTGCTTCTGCAAGTGTAATTCTAGAAAAATAAATTTTCTCACCGGGCTTCGTTTGTGCAATCAATGGCAGGTCTACAGTTGAGACTTGGCCGATTTTTGGATATCCTCCGGTAGTTTGCCGGTCTGCTAGTAAAATGATTGGGTTGCCATCAGGCGGAATTTGGATGGTTCCATGCGTAACCGCTTCTGATATCATCTCCACCTTTTCTTTCATCTCCATTTTTGGTCCAGAAATTCGGTAACCCATTCGATTAGATTGACTTGAAACCTTAAAGGGGAGCGAAAAAAATTCAGATCTGCTTGATTGTGTAAATAGATCGAATTGGCCTCCATTCATTACTCTGACGACAGAAGCTTTTTGAAACGGAAAAAACTCCGTTCTGTCCACAAACCAGCTTGTTGTCGCTAAAGGAAATCCTTTTTGCTTTAGCTTAAGTTGATCAAACAACCTTTTTGATTTTTCAGACATAGGTTTACAAGTTAACTGATCTAAAGCTTTTAATGGTCTTCCATGATAGCCGCCAATGCCCCCAAGTATGTATGTACTTTTACTATTCATGGCTGTTGGAATATCATAGCCGCCAGCTACAGCAAGATAAGCTCTGCATCCGTCTTTGCACGATCCGAAGGTAAGAACACTTCCCTTTTTGATAAAAATAGGTCTCCAGCCTGAAACCAGATTTCCATCAATCGATGGTGATAAATCCCCCCCAGTAATAGCAATTAAGCAATCCTTATTAAACGTTAACGAAGGACCAACCAAGGTAATTTCTAAGACTGCTTCCTTTTCATCATTTCCTACAAGCAGATTGGCGATTCTTAATGAAAGTGCATCCATCGTGCCGCTTACGATGACACCATGCTGCTGAAAACCGTATCTTCCTAAATCTTGAATACTCGTAAGCAATCCCGGACGATTTACTTTTATACTCATTCCTTTCTCCCCCTATTAAGCTTTTCTAAAAACTCTTCTTGAGAGATGGATCGAAACTTTACTCGGTCTCCTGCCTGTAGAAGACTTGGCGGATTTTCATTTGGCAAAAATAGAGGTGTTGGTGATTGACCAATTAGCTGCCACCCTCCTGGAGTGGATAACGGATAGATGCCTGTCTGCTTGCCTGCAATTCCCACTGAACCTGCTGGAATTGATGTACGTGGAGTAGAACGTCTAGGTGTAGCTATTTTGTCCGACATCCCCCCCATAAAGGGAAATCCAGGGGCAAAGCCAATCATATAAACAAGGTATTCACCAGCTGAATGAATCGCAATAACCTCATCTGCTGATATGCCATTATACTTAGCGACCTCCTCTAAATCTGGTCCATATTCTCCACCATAGCAAACAGGAATTTCGATAGAACGATAATCAAGGTCTTCTGATTCACTCATATGTTTTAATTCTTCTTCAATAATGGAACGAACTATTTGAAAAGGAGAACTTATTTTCACAGTATGTTTATATTGGTTATAAATCATCACTGGATCATAGTAGAGTGTAACATTTGTAAAAGATGGCACACATTCTATAAAACCGCTGCTTAAATTTTTCTCAAGATGTGTTTTTACCATCATGACTTTGCGATGTACTTCATTACTGATTTCATTCCCTAATTGAATAACTATAGCAGAGTCGCCAAGTGCTGTTAGTTGTATATTTGATCGTTTATTTTTACTCACTTGAGACATCAAATCCCCTCTATTTCTTTTAAAAATTGAAAAGCAGCACTTAATAATAAAGACCAGTTTATGTTTAACTTACTTGAAGGTCTCTTCTAAATTTGCTCCAATGTTTCAATTCCTTCATAAAAACTAATTATTTAAATGCTTTTATGCTGATGCCAGCAGCTTCAAGAGATTCTTTGATTGATTTTGCATATTGTAGGGCATGCGCTCCATCTCCATGAATGCAAACTGTATCTGCTTTTAAGGAAATGTCTACCCCTTGCTGTGACTTGACTTTCCCTTCTTTTACTATTCGCTTTACATGCGAGATTACTTGTTTATTTGTTTGAATGAGTGCATCAGGCTGATTTCTTGATGTTAAAGATCCATCCAGCTGGTAAGTTCGATCCGCAAATACTTCATGAGCGGTTTGCAGCCCAATTCTCTCTCCCACATAAACAAGCTCACTGCCAGATAAACCAAACAACACTAGCTCCGGGTCCACTTTATAAACAGCTTCAGCAATGGCTTCTGACAGCTCTTTGCTTTTTGCTGCCATATTATATAAAGCACCGTGCGGCTTTACGTGCTGCATTTTTGCACCTTCTGATTTGACAAACCCATAAAGAGCACCAATTTGATAAACAACCATATCATAAGCTTCTTGAGCAGAAATATTCATATTACGGCGCCCAAAGCCTATTAAATCTGGCAAACCAGGATGTGCTCCAATTGCCACCCCATTTTCCAGTGCAAGCTTAACTGTTTTTCTCATAACACTAGGATCTCCAGCATGAAAGCCACAGGCAATGTTTGCAGATGTGACAAATGAAAGAATCTCTTCGTCTAACCCTACCTTATAAGCACCAAAACTTTCTCCTAAATCACAGTTTAAATCTATTCTAAACATATATTGCCTTTCTCCTTT
This sequence comes from Niallia sp. 01092, assembly GCF_052318935.1. Classification (NCBI taxonomy): domain Bacteria; kingdom Bacillati; phylum Bacillota; class Bacilli; order Caryophanales; family Bacillaceae; genus Niallia; species Niallia sp. 01092. The sequence continues at coordinate 92,413 of NZ_JBQRKO010000017.1, forward strand.
CTCTCAATTAAAATATTCTGAAATGAAACAAGAAAAAGTAAATCTATTTTTCTTTTAAAATTGAATTATTTATTCGAAACAAACAGTTTTACCGAGTTTCAAGTTTCGGTATTGAATTCCCGTTTATTGTGATAGTTGTGCCTCATCATTTTTTTCTGTATTTCCCTAAATATATTTGCTGCCTTCTCTTACACTCAATTTCGGCAAAGAATGTTCATCTATAAATGCACGAACGGACTGGGGATTTGTTTTGGAATACTCTCGCAATGCCCAACCAATTGCTTTTTGGATAAAAAACTCCTTACTGTCTGCATGTTGAATCATATAGCGATATAAAAGCTCTTCATTTGTTGCTGTTTTATACTTTAGCTGAAAAATAATAGATGCCCTTTGCAGCCAAAGATGGTCTCCATAAGCCCAACCTTCAATTGTTTCTGAAATAACCTTTGGAAATTGTGCAGCGATTTTGCCAACTGCATTGGATGCAATCCCATCTACTGTATCCCACCACGATTTTGTCATGATAAGCTTCTCCATTAAAGGCAAATCACTTGGCTCTAATTGCTTTAAAAACTTCCCAATATAGTCAAGTGCTGTGTAATGATATTCCCGTTCTGGTTCCTGCCATAATGCCCACACAAACTCCTGTTGAAAATCATCTTTTAATATCTCGCTTTTCTGAAAAAATTGTTTAACAAGCTGACTTCTTTCCGGTTTTTTTATTCCTAAAAAAGGAAAGTGATCTTTCATATACTTTTGCATTGGAATGGCTTGTTCTTCATTTCGATTCGGTTCGAAGATTTTTTTTAGTAAATCGATATGGTTCATTTATTATTCTCCTCGGCTTTTTTATGTATTATATTTCAACTATTTTTCCTATACAATCTTAAGTTAAACATTTTATTCAGCTAACTTAATGGCTGGGGTGACAGGCACACAGACATTCAACTATAATAGAAAGTACTATTTATGTGAGGGTGTTTGAGCAATGTCAAAGAAACAAGAAATTATTTTATCAGCACAGCATATTATCCATTCGAAAGGGTATCAAGCCACATCTATTAGTGATATTCTCTCCGCTGCCAATATTGGAAAAGGACAATTTTATCATTACTTTTCTTCCAAGCATGACCTTGGTTTAGCCGTAATTGACCAACTCATTCAAGAACGAGATCTTAAATTAATCGAAAAGATTTTAAAAACAGCTGAAGATCCTAAAGCAAAGCTAAATAAAATGCTTGATTGGATATTTGAATGCCATACAGAAAAAGAGAACAAGCCTGGATGTCCTATCGGCAATTTAGCTATTGAAATGAGTGAACATGACGAAAGCTATCGTTTAAAAATTCAACAATATTTTGATCGTTGGGCAGAAGCCATTGCAGAAAATTTAGAGGAGATAAATAATCTTGATCCCACTTTCCATGCAAAAAAAGATGCTGAAACCATGATTGCCATGATTGAAGGCGGCATTCTGTTGATGAAGAATCAATTAAATACAGATGTGTTAAAAAATATTCTTGACTCAGTTCGTAAACAGTATCATCTTGTTTGACATCCTCCCCCACCTAAAATGTTAACGTTTTTTGAGGAAGGGGATTCCAAAGGGATTTCACTGCGTTACAAACCGTCAGTGCCTTTGGTGTTACCCTTACTTCCTCCCATTCCGCACGTTATTTCCAATAACAAAGAACGGTAGGGAATCATCAGTTAGGTGTACAGCTCAGTCAGGAGCCTTGTGAAGGACATTGAATCCTTTACAGCGGTTTTAAGCCGCAGTTATATCTTTTGATGTTCGTGTAGATATAACAAAACTTGCATTGACATCTGCATTTTGTTTATGTCCACACGAACATGTATACAAAGACCCTCGACGGTTCTTTTTTTGTGTATGTCCACATATGGAGCATTCTTGACTCGTTTTGTACGGATCTACTTTTTGCACTTCCAGCTCGGCTAATTGTGCTTTGTATATAAGTTTTGTTTCTAAGTCAAAGAAAGCCCAGGAATGAATATTTCTGTCGCTTTTTTTCCAATATTTTTTCATAGAGCGAATAGAAGAAAGGTCTTCGATTTTAATGATAGAAGCACCACAATCTTTAGCAAACTGAACCATTTTCTTTGAGATGACATGATTCCAGTATTGAATGATACGTTGTTCTTTATTTTCTAATCGTTTCAACGCTTTCGTATTTTTCGCTTTTTGAATTTTTCTGCGAAGTTTAAAAAATTTTCTACGAATATGACCAATCTGTTTTCCGTTAAAATGAATATACTTGCCTATTTCCCTATCTCCAGCTACCGCAATATATTTTAGTCCTCTATCAACCCCAATAGATTTTGTACCTGTAGACTTTTTCTCTAATTCAAACGAAAGCGCAAAAGAAAAATACCATTTTCCTTTCTTATAGAACAATTGCCCGTTCCCTTTTTTTAATTTGGAAATATTGTCATAGGATGCTTGAAAGAATGAAGAGGTTTTGTCTATTTCCCCCGTCAAAAGAAAATCAATCCAAAAAAGAGTATACGCATTGGTCTTTAAAGGAACGTATTTATCTATTGTAAGATTCCCCTTCTCAATGGTAGGAATCCCCAACTTAAGATAACCATTATCCTGTCTTAGTCTCCAATTTTGGTTATTAAATAGAATGGATATTCTTCTGCGAAAAGAAGGAAAACCTTTCGTTTTCTGATTCTTTTTCCAGTCTTCATAACGACTTAGCGCTAGTTTTCTAGCTTCTTGAATGAGGGTAGAAGGCAGTTCAATAGGAGCTAAGCTTTTATCCAATTCCGACTTTGTTACTGCAGGATTTTCTTTTTTGTATTGAATAGCTATATTACAAGCTTCTGAAAAGTTTTGTTGCATCGTTTCGTACATCGTTTCTTTCACTTTTGTTGGTTGGAACAAGGGCAGTTTAATCGTAATGGTTGGCATTTGTTTCACCTCCTTCTTTTAATAAGAATATTTTACCAAAACAAGAACAAACGTTCCAGTTATATCTTCTTTTAAACAAAAAAAAGAAGGCGATTCATCTCCCACCTACTCTCTTTGTTCCTTGAGGAAGGAGTCTTCTCGCTCAACTATGATAAAAAAAAGCAGTGTAAGCGGAGCTAAACCATTCTTTAACTAGAAAAAGTGAAATACCCTGAGTACTTATTTATATCGGTACTTTTATATTTAGCGCAGTTCCGCCCCTTTTTTCCCCTTGTGAAATGCAAGAACATTTGTTATTCTAAAAACTGTACCAACCGGTAGGTAAAAAGAATGGGGGAATAAACTTGTCAACTCTACAAGAAGAAATAAATCAGTATAAAGAAAGCTTCAAAAAAAAGGCTCCTCTTAAAAAACAAAATATGATGGAGCAAGCTACGAAGGAATTAGCAGACTCAGGAATCGCAAAAGGATTAAAAGTGAATGACCAAGCACCTAATTTTACACTTAAAGATGCAACTGGCGCTGACATTACATTATATGAAGAATTGGAAAAAGGACCAGTTATCTTAACATTTTATCGTGGAGCATGGTGTCCATATTGCAACCTTGAATTAAAAGCATATCAACGTGTCCTTCCTGCAATTAAAGAAGCAGGAGCTCAATTAATTGCAATTAGTCCACAAACTCCTGACGCATCTCTTACGACGAAAGAAAAGAATGAATTAGAATTTTTTGTGCTAAGTGATCCTAATGGAAGCACTGCTGAAAACTACAACTTATTATTTAAAATGCCTGATTTTCTTATTGAAATATACAAGCAGTCCGGCCTTGACGTACCAGCTCATAATGGGAATGATGCTTGGAAGCTTCCAGTGCCAGCAACCTTCCTTATTGATCAAAACGGAAACATTCAATTCGCAAATGTCGATCCAGATTATCGAAATAGAGTAGAACCTGCTGAGATGGTAGCGTTGTTAACAGCAGTAAAGTAGTAACAATAATTTTAATAAGGGTGATTGTCCCCCATTGCTTAATAGCATTTAGGGGCAGGCACCCTTAGTCTTTAACCGTTTAACAACCGCTTTAATTTCTGTTCTGTCTCTCTTTCTTGGCAAGGTTGATAGATGGTTAATTTTAGTTCAGGGGCATCGTATACTTGAAGTGTAATATGGTTCATGACCATCTCTCCGACTAAAGGATGCACGATTGTTTTTTTGCCAAATGGATTGCCTAACACTTCATGTTTAGGCCACCATGCACGAAACTCAGCACTCTTCTCAGTAAGTTCTTCGATCATATCCTTAAACCATTCATCGCCAATAAAACGTGTATAAACTAAACGAAATTGGGCGATTAGCCTTTGGGCATGATCCTCCCAATTAAGAAATAGCGCTCGGTATTCTTTTGATATAAAGCAGCGATAGACAGCATTACGATCTTTGTTATCCATTTTGTTAAAGTCACCAAACACCACAGCAGCCGCTTTATTCCAGTTTACGATGTTCAGCTTTTCATCTGTTACATATGTAGGGCAGAACTCTAATTGACTCAACAAATTTTCCACAGCGCTATTTACACTGTCAACGAGCGGTTTTCCCGCTTTCGAAAACAATGGCTGATTTGCCAATAAAAATAGATGCTCTTTTTCCTCTTCATTTAACCTGAAAACACGAGAAATAGACTCCAATACCTCTGATGATACTTGAATATCACGCCCTTGCTCTAACCATGTATACCAAGTGATTCCTATCCCTGCAAGTTGCGCTACTTCTTCTCGGCGCAGCCCTTTTATTTTCCTGCGCGGCCCAATTGGCAAACCAACATCTTGCGGAGATAAACGCGCCCGCCTCGTTTTTAAAAAACCCCCTAATTCTTTTCTTCTTTCTTTATCACCCAACATGGAATCCCCCCCATTAGTGTGTGTTCAAAAATCGGAAAAGCAAGCCAACGAAGAGATTTTTGGCTTATCATTTGGTGCCTTTTTGTATTAGTGGTAGTTTTACTAATAGTATGAATACACTCCTATTCCTATTATAACTCCTCCTCTATTCTGAAAGAGGAAGGAGGTGAAAATCATGGAAGATTTTCCTGTACTTACAAAAAAATTAGTTCTTGTAATGACAATAGCTTGCGGTTTTACTGTTGCTAATGTGTATGTAAATCAAACGCTCTTAGTTAGTATGGCAAATACATTTCGTGTTTCTGAAGCAAGTATTGGAATTGTCGCCACATTAACGCAAGTAGGCTACGCTTTAGGAAATCTTTTTTTAGTCCCACTAGGCGACATATTTGAACGAAAAAAATTAATTTTAAGCCTGTTAACTATTGTATCAATCATTCTAGCCGCAGCTGCTTTGTCCATGAACGTTTTGTGGCTGATTGTGGCAAACTTAATACTTGGGTTTGTAACCATTATTCCACAAATTATTGTTCCACTTGCTGCAAATTTAGCTTTAGAAAGCAACAGAGGAAAAGTGTTGGGAAATGTAGCGATTGGCCTAGTATGTGGAATTTTGGGAGCAAGATTTATTAGTGGTTTTGTAGATTCCCATTTTGGATGGAGATCAATGTATTGGATATCTTTTACAGGCACTATCATTATGATTGGTTTAATTGCCTTGTATCTTCCAAGAAGCAAAGGAAATCAGTCCATGCATTATAAAAAACTACTCACTTCTTTAGGACCTTTATTTATAAAAGAAAAAGTTTTGCAAAAAGCTTGCCTTAGCCAAGGAATGATGTTTGGAGCATTTAGTGTCTTTTGGACCACACTAATATTTTTAATAAGCAGTCCTCCCTATTCATATGGAAGTAATATAGCAGGGTTAATCGGCTTAGTGGGAATAGCAGGAGCATTCGCCACACCTATCATTGGTAAAATTATTGATCAAAAAGGGGCAGCATTTGCCAATACTTTATGTATGTCAATATCTCTAATCTCCTTTTTCATCTTTACATTTTTAGGTTTTTGGCTGCCTGGATTAATTATTGGTGCGCTATTCATTACGATTGGGACACAGGCAAATCAAGTGGCTTGCCAAGCGATTATTTTTCAATTATCTCCTGAAAAAAGAAGCCGATTAAATGGCTTATACATGGTATCTACATTTTTAGGCGGAGCTTTAGGGTCATACTTAGGCGTGTTTGCTTGGAGCAAATGGCATTGGTATGGAGTATGTTCTGTCGGAATTCTTATGATAGGCATTGCTTTTTGCTCCTTAATTAATTTTACTAAAGAACAAAAAATCGTTGAGAAAGGAAGTAATGTTCAATGACTACTGAAAATTATCAAAAAGGGTTGGAAATACTAGCAAAAATTGATCCGGACAATTATGAAAAAATTGTAGAATCATTTAAAGATTCCGTATCCCCTGATTTAGGAACTTTAGCAGTCGAATTTAATTATGGACAAATCTTTTCCAGACCAGGATTAGATTTAAAATCCCGCCTTTTAGCAACAGTTGCTGGCCTAACTGCTTTAGGAAATACAGAACAATTAAAGTTTTATATTAACGGAGCGCTAAATGTCGGATGGACAGAAGAAGAAATTGTCGAAGCGATGATGCAAATGCTTATTTATGCAGGCTTTCCAGTCGCATTAAATACGATTTTAACAGTAGCTACCGAAGTTTTTGCTGCTAGACGAAATCAGGCAAGGGAAGAGAACGCAAAATAATGAAGCTTTTTATAATAGAGTGATGATTTAATTTTCAGGAGTAAAAGAGCCGTTATTTCTAAAGCGGCTCTCTTTATTTGAATCATAAAAATAGATACAAAATTAACGATATCTAAGTATTAAAACAGGCTCTTTCATAAAATCTTAATCCAATGCCATTATGGATTTATGATTTATCATTACTTGGTGAACTAGAAATATGCATGTCCAATTCTGCATTGGTTTCTTTTGGCAACCGAGATGATACCTTGGGGACTTTTCGAGGTTCATAATTAATCACTTCAGACGAGTAAAGTGTAACAACCATACTTCCTCTATTTCCTTTAGCCCGAATCAATATCGGCTGGTTAAATTTGTTTTGAAAGCGAAAGTCGGGTCCGTACCAGCTTACCGTAGCATCACGTCCAGATGGAACGTAAGGTACTCGCCTGCTATGGGAATAACGCTGCACGATTCTTAACCCGGCGTGATCTACAGCATTAAACAATGTTGATGATACTTGACAAATTCCCCCTCCAACTCCTTCAGAAAACTCCCCTCTAACAATTATAGGAGCTCGCATATATCCCTTGTCTGGTGTTCTCATTCCTACAACTTGATTAAACGAAAACGTTTCATTAGGAAAAACAACATGATTGTCAATTGCTTTTGCGGCAAGTGAGATATTATGTGAACGACTTTTATTGTTAGAATTAAAATATGTCACGTACTGACCAATTTGTTTTACCCGGATATGAGCAAGAATCTCGCTGTCAACTTTCGGATAAATGTCCATTTCCGGCACTTCTACCTTAAAGGATCCTTTCCCAAAGAAATAAGTATAAAATTGCTCCTTAAACCGCTGCCTATCAAGTCTGTAGCCTACCTGTTCTGGGACGATGCTTCCCTGCTCGTTGATCGTGGCATTTATAGGAGCATGATAAATTTGCTGATCAAGTTTATTGATGAATTGATCGTATTTTTCGCCATTAACTATTGGAGTACCTGGAAAGGGCATTGTAAAGTTTTCACGGTTAATAATGGTAATCGTCTGCCCTTGCTGAGTCACTGTTAAGCTGTTAGGAAGCTCTACAGGTTGAGCTAATAACAAAAAACCTGCCATCCATATTTGTAACATAAAAAGTATACCTCCCCATATTAGTATGAACAGGAGCTTACCTTTTAATGTATATCGTAAAGTTGTTCACAAAGAATCCCTCTTTCGATTAAGCTTCAGCATGGTTTCCCTTCCTTTCCATGTTAACATTTCTGACCTGACTTTATCTCTCTTCTCTTTTTTAAGAATCCACCCTCTTGATTTTTTAAAATTTTCAGAATATTATTAAATATTTTTTGATTACTCATGTCTTTTTTTGTTATTTTTTGTATGTTACATAATAGAATAAAAAAGAATTTTTTCATAAATTTAACAAACATTACATCATAAGTAATCATTCTTAACGAACGTTAAATTTATCCATCTGGAGGTGAGTTTTGTAATAACATTTATTAGTGGTACTGCCCAAACACTAATATTGCTTTGGTAAAACTTAATCCAACTTAGATAGGAACAGAATGTTTTAACATGACTAGAACTATTTGGAAGGGGTTTAACACGTGAATCAATTACACAGAAAGATGGGAATATTCTCTTTAATGATGGTCGGAATTGGTTCGATCATTGGATCAGGTTGGTTATTCGGGGCTTGGAGAGCTGCTCAAATTGCTGGACCTGCTGCAATTTTTTCATGGATTATCGGAATGGTTGTCATTCTATTTATCGCACTATCTTATAGTGAATTAGGTGCTATGTTTCCTGAAGCAGGCGGAATGGTGAAGTATACCCAATACTCTCACGGCTCTTTTATGGGATTTATTGCTGCTTGGGCAAACTGGATTGCCATTGTATCTGTTGTACCTGTTGAAGCAATCGCTTCTGTTCAATATATGAGTTCATGGCCTTGGGAATGGGCACAATGGACGCATGGTTTAGTAGAAAAAGGAAGTCTTACTGCAGGTGGCTTAGCTATTGCTTCAGTCTTGCTTCTTATCTATTTTTTCTTAAATTACTGGACAGTCAACTTGTTTTCAAAAGCGAACTCTCTTATTACCATTTTTAAAATAATCATTCCTGGGCTTACCATTGGATCCCTCTTATTTGTTGGATTTCATGGAAGTAACTTTACATATGAACATAGTGTCGCTCCCAATGGATGGGCGAGTGTGTTTACAGCCGTTGCCACCTCTGGAATTGTGTTTGCATTTAATGGTTTTCAAAGTCCGATCAATATGGCAGGAGAAGCAAAGAACCCTGGACGCTCCATTCCAATTGCCGTTGTCGGTTCGGTATTAATTGCAACTGTCATTTATGTGCTGCTTCAAGTTGCTTTCATCGGTGCTGTTGATCCTAGTATGCTCTTAAATGGATGGAGTCATTTAAACTTTAACTCTCCGTTTGCCGACTTGGCTATTGCTCTTAATATTAATTTCCTTGTCATACTATTATATGCAGATGCTTTTATATCTCCATCTGGGACAGGAATCACTTATACAGCTACTACTGCACGAATGGTATACGGTATGCAAAAGAACGAATATTTACCAAAAGGATTAGGAAGCATTCATCCGATTTATGGGATTCCTCGTCCTGCCATGTTATTAAATTTAGGAGTATCGTTTTTGTTTTTGTATTTATTTAGGGGATGGGGTGTTTTAGCAGAAGTAATATCCGTTGCTACTCTTATTTCCTATGTTACGGGTCCAGTTACTGCAATGACACTCAGAAGAACGGGAAAGGATTTATACAGACCATTGCGTTTAAAAGGCTTGAGCATCATTGCACCGCTAGGATTTGTTTTTGCTTCCTTAACATTATATTGGGCACGCTGGCCGCTTACCGGAGAAGTTTTATTCATTATTCTGATTGGCCTCCCTATCTATTTCTATTATCAAGCAAAAATAAAATGGGCAGGATTTAAAAGGAATTTTTCAGCAGGAATTTGGATGGTTTGCTACTTATTATGTATGATCCTCATTTCTTATTTAGGCAGTGAAAAATTTGGCGGATTAAATATCATTCCATATGGCTGGGATATGCTTCTCATCGCTTGTCTATCCTTTGGTTTTTATCTTTGGGCTATAAAGAGCGGGTTTGAGACCGAATATCTTCAAGCAGGCAAGCAAGTAAATAAAGAGATGGAGAACCAAGAAAAAACCATTGCTTGATAAGAAAAGCGCAGGCGTCTTGATCAGCCCCGAAGAAAAATGTTCTCTTGGCTCAAAAAGTGCTCTTTACTTTTAGAGACAAGAGGTTATCTTTCACAGGGGCTAGGCGCCGGAGCTAGACACCAAGATGCCTAAAAAAAAATTTTCTTATATCTAAAAAAAAACCTTTCCTTAACACTGTCAGCATAGTAAAATAACGACATAAATGGTCGCAATTTTCAGAAAACATTAACAAAACTTTCTTTTTCAGGGGGAATGAACAGTGAATTTAACAGAAAAACAACTATTCTCAGAGTATAACGTTGCATCATTTTATGATGAGATGTTCTCACCAACTAATGAAGTAAGAGAATATTACAAGCAAGTTTATCATCAGCTGCAAGAAATGGGCTCTGAGGAATTAATCAAACGGCAGCTGTCCACTGAAGCTCTAATGGTGAAGCAAGGAATCACCTTCACGTTGTATCAAGAACAGTATGGCGATCCCCTTGAACGCACAATTCCATTTGATACCATTCCCCGTATTTTAACGGCAGAAGAATGGAGCTTCCTTGAAAAAGGTTTGAAACAAAGAGTAGCTGCATTAAATCAATTTATTTACGATATTTATCATGAACAAAACATCGTACGCGATAATATTATTCCTAGAAAGCTAATTGTCACAAACTGTTATTTCCGCCCAGAAATGATGAATGTCCAAGTTCCTGAAAATACGTATATAACGTTATCCGGCATTGATTTAATTCGAGATGAAAATGGGGAGTTCTTTGTTTTAGAAGATAATTTACGGACTCCTTCTGGCATCTCTTACTTATACAAGAATCGTCAGCTTATGAGCCAATGTTTACCTGAATTATTGTTTCATAATCAAGTTCGCTGTATGGATCATGGATTAAACCATCTATTATCCGGTCTAAGAAGTATGGCTCAAGGCAGTAAGAGGAATCCTAAAGTGGTCCTATTGACACCAGGCCGCTACAATTCAGCTTATTATGAACATTGCTTCCTTGCTCAAGAGATGGGGATTGAACTAGTAGAGGGCCCAGATCTTGTCGTAATTGATCATAAAGTATATATGAAAAGTTTTCATGGTCTAGAACAAGTAGATGTCATATACCGGAGATTGGATGATGATTATTTAGATCCTCTTGCTTTTCTGCCGGATTCCTTGCTAGGAGTTGCAGGACTCATGAATGCTTACCGAGCAGGAAATGTTACCATCACCAATGCACCTGGTACGGGTGTAGCTGATGATAAAGCTATATACGCTTATGTACCAGATATGATTCGCTATTACTTAAATGAAGAACCGATTTTAAAAAATGTTCCTACTTATATTCTCTCTCGTCAAGATGAACGAGAATATGTTTTGAATCATTTATCGGAGCTTGTTGTAAAAGAAACCTCTCTTTCAGGCGGATACGGGATGTTAATCGGACCTAAAGCAACGGAAGAAGAGATTGCTTTGTTCGCTGAGAATATTAGGCAGGATCCAAGCCGATACATTGCACAGCCAACGATTAAACTTTCCACAGCTCCCTCTCTTATTGGAGAAAAAATTAAACCGCGGCACATTGACTTACGTGCATTTGTGATCGCAGGAAAAGAAATCAGCGTAGTTCCTGGCGGGTTAACAAGGGTTGCTTTGAAGGAAGGATCCTTAGTTGTAAACTCCTCTCAAGGTGGTGGAAGCAAGGATACTTGGGTTTTAGAATAATGGTGTTAGCTTGCGGAGTAAAACACCCCTCACACTTGATTTTTGTAGAAGAAAGGTAGGAATACATAATGCTTAATCGTGCAGCAGAACAATTATTTTGGATCGGTCGATACATGGAAAGAATTCAAAATCATACACGTTTAATTCAAGTTAGTTATCATATGCGCCATGATGTAAATACAAATACTGCCCAAGCTGAATTTGCTTGGGAAAGACTTTTAGAAAGCTTTCATTGTCAAAAGGATTTTTATCTGAATTATTCAGAAGCGAATGAAGAAACGGTTTTACACTATATCACCTTTGACTCGTTAAATATCAATTCAATTTACGCTTGTATCAAACAAGCTAGAACGAATGCTCATGCCGTCAGAGATAAACTTCCGAGCGAATCGTGGGAGGCCTTAAATGCTCTCTATCTTTGGATGCAGGAAAAAGATATTGGCGATTGTCTGTTGGAAACACCCTTCTTATTTTATCAAAAATTAAAGGAATGGCTCACTTTATTCCATAACAGCCTTGAATGCTCCATGCTTCGCCAAAGTGAGTGGCATGTACTGCAGATGGGAATCTTTTTGGAGCGAACCGAGAATACGGTAAGAATGCTCCAATCTATTCATCAAGAATTTCTCTATGATTCCGATTTTGTGCACAGCAATGATCAATATCACAAAATGTGTGCCTTTTTAAAATCCTTAAATGCCTATGAAGGGTTTCGCACCATGTGTGCAGATAATCTGCAAATGGGAAAAATTGTAGAGTTTTTAATAAGTTGTTCTGTGTTCCCAAGGTCGTATTATGCTTCATTAATCGCTTTGGAAAATCATTTAAAGGCGTTCCAGCATATATTGCCTCATACTTCTTTATATTACAAAGCGGCGGGGAAGGTGGAAAAATTAATTTCTCATGTATCTTATTTAGAATGGCGCCAGATTTCGACTAATTCTTTGCAAAAACTGCTCGATGACTTGCAATTGTCTTCGAATGAAATAGGAGCCCTTATTTCAAGAGCATTTTCACAACAGGAGATGGTAAGAGTATGAAAATCCAAATTTCTCATATGACCCGTTATCGGTATGAAGAACCGGTCTTTAATAGTGTAAATGAAGTTCGATTAACACCTCGTACAAATGATCGCCAATCTTGTCATCACCATTCGGTCTTCATTAATCCAACGGTGCCTTTGTTTACATACGAGGACTATTTTGGCAACCGAGTGTACAGTTTTTCTATTGCAGATCCGCATGATGAAATTGTGATCGAAACACACTCGATTGTTGCCACTTATGACGAGCAGATTAAGAATGTGCAGGAATATCCGTTAGATGAGGAGCTGAAAATCCTAGCAAGTGAACAGTTCCAAAACGATTTTGCTGAATACTTAACAAATACGACCTATACATTTCTGACTCCAAAAATACAAGCATTCACTGAAGATACAAAAAACAGTTCAGAAGCTACGAGTGTGTACCAAATTATTGAAAACATCTCTAGAGCCATCTATACACAGTTTAAGTATGATCCTGAAGCAACAGATGTTCAAACTACTGTCGCAGACACATTTAAACTAAAACGAGGAGTATGCCAGGATTTCGCTCACTTAATGATTTCCATGTGCAAAAGCCTCGGCATCCCCGCTCGATACGTGAGTGGCTACCATTTCGTCGGTGATCTTCAAGGTGGACATGCTGACTTTGAGCAGGCTTCCCACGCATGGATAGAAGCGTATGTACCGGGAATTGGCTGGTTGGGCTTTGACCCAACCAACAACGGAAAAGTCAACTGGCGCTACGTAAAAATCGGCCACGGCCGCGACTACAAAGACATCGTCCCGATAAAAGGCAGCTACCTTGGAGTGGCCAACCAAACTCTTGAAATAGCCGTCGACGTACAAAAGCTAGAAAACTAAGAAAAGCTCAGGGTGTCTTTCTTCTATTTTGTTTCTTTTTTGATCACTTAAATAATAGGATATTGACAGTTCCGAGTATTTTAGTTAGAATAATAAAAAATATAAATAATAACACACGAAAATCTCTTATCCAGAGAGGTGGAGGGACTGGCCCAATGAAACCTCAGCAACCACAATCTTTTGAATTGTATGGTGCTAATTCCAACAAAGCTTAGCTTTGGACGATAAGAAGAGGTGCCTTTTTTATACAAAAAAACCCTCTTCTTAGGAAGAGGGTTTTTGTATATTGAGAGGAGAATTTTTATGCATATTAGCAAGACACACGTTGAAGTAAATGATTATTTAGATTTGTACCTTTATGCGGGAAGTATCGGGGATGATTCATGGCAGCATGAAATTATCGAAAAACTAAAAAATGTCCATAACAACACATTATCACAAAACGAATCTCTAATTATCGATAACCTTTGGGAGAAATACAAACATATTAATGAAGAGATTCTTACTGCTTATCACCAATTACGAAATCAGTCTTCTAATAAAGATTTACAAGATAAACTTTGGGAGCTAAAGCAGCAGCGTGTTTCATTAAGCCAACAGATTCGCTTAGCAAAGAATTAGTCTCCAAAGATAACGTAGTTTTCCTAGCTTAAATATTATTAATTTAAAAAGTCTGTTTTCGTATAGGTTGTTGCTTTTAAACGCTTTTCTAAATGTTTTATGTAAAAAATAACAAACCTTGAGAAAACAGCATTTAAAAGAATCACCTTATCTTAGATAAGGTGATTCTTCCTATGTACTAGATTTTTTCTTTCATTTTAGCCATCATGTTCATCATAGATGTCATCATTTCATCGCACTCTTGCATCTTTGACATCATTTCATCCATTTCCATGTCCATTTCCATATCAGACATCTTGTCCATCATCATTTTCATACAATTCATTTCACACATCATTCTTTCCATACATACCATCATTGTCATATCCATGCACATTTTTTCCATTTTCCATTCCTCCAATTAAATAATTTTTTGAATAAAAAAGAAATAAAAAAGCGCATAAAAATATCCTCACAAGCATTTGATAATTGAGTTACTGAAAAAACGGGGATTACCGAATCGTAAACTTTACATCATCATACTTAGAGGCTTTTTAGCGCTTCATGTTGTTTATTTTTTCCTTTTTTATACATTCATAATTATATAACTAAAGTATTTAACCGTCAATTTATTACTATTAGAATTTACATATTTTTATCTTTTTTTAATATTTTAGTAATCTATTCTTCTATTTAAGAAAGGCTCTTTTCGTATAGATTATTGTTATTTAACCCCAGCCTGAATACACTTCGCTTTCCGCCGCCGAGCCACTTCGTCGTTTCACTCCTGTAGGGTCTCGCCTGTCTCGCTAATCCTGTAAGAGTCTACGTGTATTCAAGCTGCTCCGTATTCAAAACGGTTTTTCAACTTATTAAAAAGCAACAAACTTTTAGAAAACAGCCTTAAGAAAAAATCGCTATGCATTCGTACACTTCTTTTTGCCTATCACTTCCCTCTTGTACGGTAGCGGGGATGCTCTGGAAGCATGGACGAAACGAGCGTTTTCACAGCGGGGTGAGAAGAATAAAAAAATTGATCTTTATAATCGCAATGCTCGACCACTTCCCCTTTCTCCATTACAGCCAAAGAGTCGGAAATAGAATAGGCCGCTTTCAAGTCGTGTGTAATAAAAAGATAAGAGAGACCAAATACCGATTTCAACTCGTTTAACAACTCTAATATGTTTGTTTGATTGACCATATCTAAACTGCTTACCGCCTCATCCAATACAATTAATTTCGGTTTTAAGGCAATCGCTCTTGCAATATTAATTCTTTGCAGCTGTCCTCCACTAAATTGATGAGGATACTTCCGCATATCCCCACTATTCAACCCGACTTTTTCTAACAATTCTCCAATGGTTTGTTTTTGTTCATCCACAGACATTCTTTCGTAGTTTTGCAGCGGTTCACCGATAATTTGTTCTGCTGTCATTCGTGGATTGACGGAAGAATAGCAATCTTGAAACACGACTTGAAGATCGCGGCGAAGTCGTTTTCGCGTATTCCGATCCGTGTGATAAAAATCATGCCCTTGAAAAAGAACTTGACCCTTTTGAGGCTTTTCTAATCCAAGAATCACTTTGCCTAGTGTACTTTTCCCTGCTCCACTCATTCCGAGAAGCCCGAGACACATTCCTTGTTCTATGGAAATAGAAACGTTTGAAAGCACCTTTTTTCCTTGATCTTTTTTTCCAAATAAACGAAAAGAACTATAAGTATGCGTTACTTCCTTCACCTGCAGTAAACTCATTTTTCCACCCCCTATTCAAAAAACTAATCTAGTAATCTAACTTGCTTATTTAAGTTTAACGAAGGTCTAGCATGAAGTAACTTTTTCGTATACTCATGCTGTGGGTTATCAAACAGCTCGTAAACATCCGCTTTTTCTACAATTCTTCCCTTGTGCATAACCGCAACATCGTCAGCCATTTCAGCAATAACACCGAGGTCGTGAGAAATTAATAAAATGGACGCATCATATTTTGAACGAATAGAATCCAACAGACGCAAAACCTGTAATTGGTTCGTTACATCGAGTGCGGTTGTTGGCTCATCGGCAATGATGACGGATGGCTTTAAAGATAGTGACATCGCAATCATTACCCGCTGCAACATGCCACCACTTAATTGAAAAGGATATCGTCGCATCAGCTCAGAAGGATTTGGTAAATTCACATCATGCAAAGAAGCGACAGCAAGTTCCCATGCTTCCTTCTTTGTTAAAGCAGTATGGGTGCGAATTGTTTCTATAAATTGATTTCCGATGGTACGGACGGGAGTAAAGGCGTTCATTGGATTTTGCATAATAAGCGCCATTTCTTTACCACGAATCCGTTTCATCTCCTTATTTCCCAACATATTTAATTCTTTTCCATGTAATCGTATACTTCCTTCTACACTAGTGGTCTTATAGTCAAGAAGCTTAAGAAGAGACAAACAAGTAATCGTTTTGCCACTGCCGCTTTCTCCTACAAGACCTAGCACACGCCCGGGCTGCAATTCAAAATGGATGTCTTGCACTAATGGAACTGTTCCATTTAAAGTCTTTGCCGTCACATTTAGGCCGCTCACTTGCAAAACATTATGCTGTTTCTCTATCAATAGTCTCATTCCTTCTTAAAAAACGTCGTTTTACCCCAAACCGTTCTGACAATGCTTCTCCTAACACATTAAATGTGATAACAACAAGCATAATCATTATACCTGGATACAGCATTAACTCAGGATTACTTCGTATATATGCTTTTCCTTCATGAATCATTGCCCCCCATTCTGGTGTAGGCGGCTGAATACCGAATCCGAGAAAGGACAGAGCAGAAATATCCATGATTGCCCAGCCCATTTCCAGCGTTCCCATTACAACAATTGGCGGAAGTACATTTGGCATAATATGCTTCCTGATAATTTTCCATTGTGAAGTTCCATTTATTTTAGCAGCGGCAATAAAATCCTTTTCTTTAAAGCTAAGCACGATGCCGCGAAACATCCGAGCGTAATACACCCACTGTACAAGCATCATCGCTAAAATTACTTGTGTCAGACCAGGACCGAATATCCCTACTAAACCTAGGATAAGAACAAGGTTTGGAAACGCCATTACGCCCTCACAAAATCTCATCAGCACAAGGTCGATCCATCCCCCCTTGTAACCTGCAAATGTTCCAACAAGCAAACCGATTCCTAATGAAGAAAGGAAAATCAGAGACGCAAAACCTAATGAAATGCGAGCACCATATAAAAGTCGTGAGAGATTGCATCTTCCTAAATAATCGGTACCCAATGGATATTCAAGTGATGGAGGCTGCAGTTTGAGCGTCAAATTCACTTGAATCGGGTCGTGCGGAGAGATCCATGGAGCCAAGATTGTCAGCATAAAAAGAATAAATAACGTAATCGAGCATACAATAATAGTCTTTGGACTCTTAAGAATGTTCTTTATTCTCACCATCATTGGTCCGTTCCTCCTTTCCTAGAAATCCGTGGGTCCATATACATTTGCACCATATCTACGACCAGATTGCACAAAATAAACAAACAAGCTGCAAAAAACACATAACATTGGATTACTGGTATATCTCGATTAAAAATTGCCTCAATAAAATAGCGTCCAAATCCAGGCCATGAAAAAACGGACTCGACAATAATCGTACCGGTAAGCAATTTGCCAACATTCATCCCAATTCCTGTAATCATTGGTGAAATCGCAATTTTTAATACATGTTTTACCATAATGACTCTCTCGTTGATGCCTCTCGTTCTAGCATATAACACATAAGGCTCCTGCAAATTTTCCAAAACACTGATGCGAAGCAGACGGGTATAAATAGCAATCAGCGGCAAAGCCAACGTTAGCGACGGAAGAATAAGATGCTGCCATGTTCCTATTCCTTCCACAGGAAGCAAATCAAGTTTTACAGCAAACAAAACAATCAATAAATATCCTAGCCAAAACTGCGGTATGGAAGCACCGAAAAAGGCAAGAATTCGGCTGAAATGATCAATCGCACTATTTTTTTTGACTGCAGCTAAAAATCCAAGCGGGACGCTGACAAATATAGCTAAACAAATGCTGCTTATAGCTAATTGGACTGTTGCAGGCATTCGCTCCATCACCTCTTGCAAAACAGGTTCATTTGAAAGATAAGATATGCCAAAATCAAGTTGGCATATCTTTATTACAGATTGAATATATTGAACGAGCAGCGGCTGATCTAGACCGAACTCCTGTCTTTTCTGCTCCAAAATCTCCTCAGTCGGCTGAATATGGGCACCAGTCAAATAAGCTTCCGCAGGATCGACTGGTGAAAGATGAATCATTAAGAAGGTGAGAAGTGTGGCAAACAGAAAAATAGGGATAATAGCAAAAATTCGTTTCATAATGTAGCTGCCCATGATATTCCTCCTGCTGTTTAATTTTTAATACTAATGTCTGTGAATGGATGTTCATCACGATTAGCTGGAATGTAAAGCCATTAATATCTTTCTGATACACAGCTGTTTTCTTAATATCCTTGCTTTAGCATTAGTACATCATTTCTTCCTGAATGAAATAATAACAATAATTGATAATAATTATCACTAGAATTATCATAGTTATCAAGATTCCTATTGTCAATGATTATTTCTGTGATATAAAGGTCGTTTTGGGATGATTTGCTGCATTAGAGGATAGTAATTGAAATGTTATGGTAAAAAACTAGCAAAGAGAATATGAATTTTTCTTTGCTAGTTTTTTTAATTTTCATGGAAATATCGTTCTTAATTCTTCATTAATACCTTACAATCTATATATTTTCCTTCATCTGTTTAATTACCAATGCCAACACCTAAGAATGGATTTTCATCCCGATTGGCTGGGAACGTAAAGCCATTTACATCTTTTTGATACACAGCTGTTTTCTTAATATAAGAGATTGGCAAGATGGCTCCCTGCTCCTGTAATGTCTTCAGTATAGAGCTGTATAATTCTTGTCGTTTTTTCTCATCAGTCGACCTTAGTACATCCTGTATTTGCTGATTTAGCTCTTGTTTCATCGGCAAGTTTGCTATCGCTTCAGAGAATCCAAATCCTTCCTTCGAAACAACGTTAACGAAAGTATGTGGATCATATGGTGCTCCATAATTGCTAAAGAAATTCAAATCAAAGTTGTTTTCTTTGAACCTTTTTATTTGAACCGTTAATTCAACACCTGTAATATTTAACTTGATGCCGATTGTTGCCCATTCAGCTTGCAGTGTTTCTGCCATTGCTTTTTGAATTGGATCCGACTTTTCATACATCAATTCTAGCTCAAGCGTTTTACCATCTTTCTCACGGATCGTTTTTCCGGATGGCAGCTTCCAGCCTGCTTCATCTAAATATGCTTCTGCTTTTTTCAAATCGTAATGAATAGGCGCTGCATCAATGTCAGTATATGGGAAGTTTTCAGGTAGAATATTGTCCGCCTTCTCTTCCAGTCCGGAAGTAACTCCATCCACCATTGCTTGTTTATTAAAACCATGTTGAAGTGCTACTCGCACTTTTACGTCTGAAAGCTGCTCTTTAGTTGTATTCATTACTAACTGTCTTGTTGCAACAGGGTCAGAAATGCTCGTTTCATATTTTCCTGAATCTTTCAATTGATTAAAGGCATCTAGGCTAATTGCACCTTCGCCATAAATTAAATCTAAATCCCCTTTTTCAAAGGCAAGTACTCTTGTCTCTGCATCAGGAATTATTTTCACGACTATTTTTTTAGCTTTCGGCTTTTCTCCCCAATAATTTGGATTATGAGTAAATGTCGCATATTCATCTTTTTTATAATCCTCTAGCACCCATGGACCGGTTCCAATTGGTTTTTCCACACCTTTAGATGTATCCCCATCTTTAGGGAATCCAGCTTCTCCTAGGAAACGCACTGGACGAACTACCGCTAGTTCCTGCAATGTTGGATAATATGGCTCTGTTAACGTGATTTTGAACGTATTCTCGTCCACTGCCTCAGTCTTATCAATAACAGTAATTAACCTTAACCAGCTATGTAAGGCAGAATTTTTCATGATCGCATCAAAATTCTTTTTTACAATATTAGCATTAAAGCTGCTTCCATCAGAAAACTTTACATTTTGGCGGAGATGAAAAGTGTACTCCTTCCCATCCTCAGATATATTCCATGATTCAGCTAAAGCAGGTTGAAGCTCTCCCCCCTCTTTATAACTGATTAATGGCTCGTAAATCATCGATTGGGCAAACATTTGCGAAGGATTGTAAACATGTGGATTCATTTCTCCTATATCCCTCGGCCATGAAAAGGTGAGTTCATTTTTTTCTTTCTTAGATGTCTGCTTGCTTTCCTGCTTTGTACAACCTAAAAGGGAAATCGATAAAAGCAGAATCATAGCTGAGATCAATACAACGAATTTCCTTTTTTTCTTAAACATCTGTAAATAATTCCTCCCTAAAATGATTAAAACAAAAAATATAATTGATAACAATTATCATTATCATAGTTAGGAAGATGCCTCTTGTCAATGGTTTTTTCTGTAACATCAAAGTAGTTATTGAACTCCTCCATTCTTTAAAATAAAGGCTCTGTTAAACGATAATGTTGATTTTGGAAGGAAATTTGCGAGACTCCTGCGGAAAAGCGGTCTGGCAAGACCCCGCAAGACGGGTACGAGCAAAGGGACTTGCCAGTTCGTCCGCGGAAAGCGAGCGATAAGCTTCGGAAAACCCTTTTTAACAGAGCTTATTTTCAGGGTAGACACTCATGCAACAAAAATTTGCACCATGGCGCATGAAAAGAAGCAGTATCCCTATTTTTTAGAGCA
>NZ_JBQRKO010000018.1:0-110769 GCF_052318935.1 Niallia sp. 01092
ACCTTTATATGCTTGATTTTCACTATCTATATTTCATAGCATCCACTTTTTCAGTGACCTCAGCACAGCGACGAGGAGGCTCGGCACTCGTCCGCGGAAAGCAAAGTGTATTCATGCTGCGGGTTAAATAACAATTAGGCCTAGGGCTTGGTATTCTTACAATCCGTTAAAACAATATTCTTGTTCCAATGGTTGCTCATTCTCTATGGAATCTGCTTAACACCTTTTATTATTTCTAGTTTTTTCAACAAATAGTTGATAACGTTTTATAAGTAATTTATTCTCCAACTAAACCGGTGCTTTGCTTCCATCATGGAGCAAGACATTTTTTCAGTAAATAAAGTGTGAAGATCAAAGAATCACAATAAATAATTATTCAATATCCTTGAGATAAAGCAGATACATGTCAATTTAGATGCTTGTGAATGAAAGTGGGAGAGCATATAAAAAAGCGCTAAAGATGAAAAGAGTTTCCTTAGCGCTTTTTGTTCGTTATTGTTTAACAGCTTCTTTTAGTTCTTTCCCAGGTTTAAAAGCAGGAACTTTAGAAGCAGCAATCTGAATTTCTTCCCCTGTTTGAGGGTTGCGGCCTGTTCGGGCTGCGCGGTCACGTACTTCAAACGTACCAAATCCAATTAACTGGATCTTTTCTTCTTTAGCAAGAGTAGTAGAGATAGTTTCAAATAATGAATCTATCGTTTTTGAAACATCTTTTTTTGTTAATTCTGTTTGTGCAGCGACAGCATTGATCAATTCTGTTTTATTCATATTAACACACCTCAATTTTAAATTGTTTGTAGAAATGATAGCATAACACAACTAATAGCAGGATTTCCAATTTGATTGATTACTATACATTAATTTAAAAGAAATAGACCTAAACCCTTAAATTTAAATTGCTGCATGTATTGCATGGAAGGATTGAGAAGAAGGGTGATTGTATAGACAAGTTTGATAGATAACTATCACCTATTTTTCCACAGGTTTCTTCCCGCTAATATCACAAAAGATGGTTGGAAATTAGCGAATCTTAAGCAGAATAACGATTAAAATTTAAATTTAAGATTAATAAACCTAACATAAGGAAAGCGCATAAGATATAACTTGGATGGGTATTAAATAGTTAAACAACAAGATGGAACATCATGCAAGCCCCTTACTTTTAAGAAAGAAAGGGGCTATGTTCTTAATCAAATTGGAAATCAAATCACTTGGAGAGATATATTTAATGGGAAATAGAACCAGTAGGAGTACTAAAAGTATCATTCATTTTTATATAGGAATTAGTTAAATTAACGATATTTTAATAAGATGTTAGCCAACATTTTGATGAATAAAACAGCAGCTTCAATATAACAATAACTGAACGAACAAACGTTGTTTTCTTCTTTTGTTTTTTCAAATACTTCATCTTTCCGGATTTCTTTAATTTATTTATAGTATGTTATAAATAAAAGTAACATAATCATTAAAGGGAAAACAAAGGAGGACATATGCAAGATTTTGACCAAAGGAGGGAGTACAATGAAGAATTCTTATAAGATTTACAACACTGGAGTGGAGGCTACTTTGGAAGTAATCGGGGGAAAGTGGAAACCTGTGATTCTCTTTCATTTAACATTTGGAAAGAAAAGAAACAGTGAATTGAAAAGCTTGATACCAGCAATAACTCAAAAAATGTTAACACAGCACCTGCGTGAGCTTGAAGATGAAGGGGTCATTTTGCGCATTTCTTATAATCAAGTTCCACCAAAAGTGGAGTATGAGTTGACAGAATACGGATGGAGCTTAAAGGAGGTTCTGCATCTAATGTGTAGATGGGGAGATACGCATATAGAGAGGAAGTATGAGGGGAGAGCTACCATTTTGGCGAATTCACATCTTAAAGACGTAGAAAACATATAAGAAGCCGACCAATTGTATACGAAGGTCGGCTTTTTAATTTTAGGGGATGACTTTGCGTTTGCGGAAATCGTTGAAGATATTAATAAACATTGCTTCGGTATCAACGTATTCGTGAAAACCAAAGCGGCGGGCCTTTGTTCCGTCTGCAAAGAAATCATAATCCCAAGAGAAAACAAAATCACCGAATTGCCAGGAAGATACTTCTTTATACGAATGCCTGGTAAGCCCATGATTCTCGATCATTTTGTTCCAAAGTTGATCTTTGTCGGCCATAACTACATCAAGTGACATCTGTAATGGAGGAGCTATTTCCAATCCAAAGTAGTGAGCGATCTTCGGCCATAATTCATCCCAGCGAAATAAATCACCGTTTGTGATATTGAATGCCTGATTGGCACACCGTTCTTCAGTCGCTGCCCAAACTGTTGCCTTTGCGAGAAGCCCCGCATCCGTCATTTCCAAGAGGCTGGTATATGCACCCGGCTTGCCTGGAAACCGCAGTGGAAGTCCAAGCTCCTTCGAAATGGAGGCATAGATTGCAATAACCATGGCGAGGTTCATAGGGTTACCTAGTGAGAAGCCGCAAACTACAGAAGGACGGATTGCTGACCAAGTCCAAGACTTGCCTTTTTGCCTTTCTTCTAAGAAAACCTGCTGATCAACATTAAATTCGGGCGGCATATGGTTAGCGTCTGTTTCACGGGCTGGTGTCTTGAAAGGACCGAGATGTGCTCCGTATACTTTGTATCCCTGCATCAAGCTGATATGTTTTAACCCCAACGCAATTGGTTCGATTGCATCTACAGTATTCACTAGCATGCTTAGGTTAGGTGGAACAAGTTCTGCCCAAGTTGGTCGGTCCTGATAGGCGGCATAGAAGATGTGTGTTACCTCAGTTAAACCGCTTAGCTTCTTACGTGTGTCTTCTATGTCGAGTAAATCCGCTGCCACATATCGAACACGGCCAACAGATTCTCCACCTCGACGTGATACGCCAATGACGTCCCAATTAGGGAGTGTAACGAGATGATCAATAAGGTTTCGGCCAATGACTCCATTTGCGCCTATCACTAGTGCTACATTGCGTTTGATTTGAGGTATATGATTCATAGTTTTGCAGCTCCTTCTCTAATGTGATTTGTTCCCTGTTATTTTGTATGAAGGAACCAAATTTGAGAAGTACGCACTTTGAAGTGGTATAAGCACTTTTTTGTAATCCAGCAGTGTTTATAAGCAGTTTCCTTTTAATCAAACATTAAAAAACTTAATTCATACCTTGTTTTAAGAGGCGTTAAAAATTTATTATTATGTATTGCTAGTTTTTATAAGTGTACTCAATGAAATGACGGAATTTTTAATAAAATCCCAATCTTTCAGTAACGTAAATGACAGATTGGGATTTTTTATACGGGAGTATCCTTCATTTTATAAATTGCGTTTTGCTAGTGATACCCCTATAAGCTCTTCTTTTTTATATTTTAAATCTTTATTATTTCGAAAACTTTTATCAATCGAAGAATTGAGTGAAAACAGCATCACTTTGACCAGGTGCCTTTTCTTGAAATCCACGCATGATACACATTGGTGCTTCTGCAATGAAATATGTGGTGTATATATCTTTAGGGTGATCAAATCCTATTCGATGAAACCAGGCATGCAATAAAGAACCAGCTAGATTAAGTTTTGTAATTGAAGGATCGTCAAGCAATATTGGATTGATTGTAACGTCTAAAGAAACCTTGAACTGCTTTTTAGCTGTGTTAGCTCGTATGTTGAAATGCTCTCTTGGTTCTGGAATGTAGTAGTTAATTTTTGCTGCAGCAGCATTACCCGTACCATTTTCACTAAAACGTTGCGTTAATGTGTTCATCGCAAGGTTGATAGCTTCTGTTCCACTCGTAATACGAGGTCCTTTAAACCAAAGAGGTGTTAAATTATGGGTTGCGTATTTTTGTGTACATGAATTAAGTTGCGACAGGTAAGGACTGGATTTTTTTAGTTGGAAAAAATGTTGTTGCCAGAACGTAATCACAATAAGAATTAAAGCTCGAATACGATTTGTTTGAGAGGGAGTAAAGCGTGTATCCACATCGAAATAAATAAAAGGCGGTAGAGATGGTCCCACTGGCAGTGCAGGCAGCGCTAACTCAATTCTGCGATAAGAAGGTTTATCACGCATTAGAATTACTCCTTTCTTAAAATTTTAAGTTTCTTTCATCATTTTTTAAGAAGGATATCCCCTATCTATACTATTCAAATTGATAGAAAAAAGGTTGGACAAGTTCATTAATCTATTAAATAAATGGTGAGAAAAATAGTTTGAAACATGTATACCTGAAAGTCGAGTTAACTGGTACGAGCTTGCATGCGTTTCTAATATTTTTTAATTTTATAAACATTAAGGATGTTTGTTTATAAAATTATAAACAAAATAATAAAATGTTTGTTAAATCATTGAATATCCTTGATGTGTGTAATAGTATATATTGTATTACCCAACATATGTTGAAAATATTTGTTTATATATAAACAATAATTTGGAGTGTTTAAAAAATGGAATTTTGGGATGCAGCGGTAGAGGAATTAAAACAAGGCTATATAGAACAAAAAGAGGGGTATGTCTGCTTACTTTGTGGAGAAACCGTCGAAAAAGGCATTATATATCCTCAGGACGATATGTTATATGAAGCAGAGAAATACATGCAAATTCATATTCAGGAAAAGCATCAGTCTGTTTTTGCTTACTTAATAGGCTTAGATAAAAAGCTTACCGGAATGACAGAGCACCAAAATAATTTTCTTTCTCTTTTTTATCAAGGAAAAAGCGATGCGGAGGTGCAGCAGGAGCTTGGCATTGGCAGTGCTTCTACGATTCGCCATCATCGTTTTGTTTTAAAAGAAAAAGAGCGGCAAGCGAAAACATTTTTAGCCTTAATGGAATTGTTAAAAGAAAAAGATCAGCATACTCCTGCATTTGTCCCGGTTCATAAACAAGCGAAAATGGTCGATGAACGGTACAACATAACAGAAGAAGAACAACAAAAAGCGGTTAGTAAATATTTTTCAGAAGGAAAGCTCGAGAAATTTCCGTTAAAGGAAAAACAAAAGCTGATGGTGCTTCGGGAAATAACAAACCGCTTAGATGATGACAAAAAATATACAGAAAACGAATTAAATGATGTGTTAACAGCGATTTATGACGACTATGTGCTGATTCGCAGATATTTAATTGAGTACGGCTTTGTAGACCGCAAAGCAGATGGCAGCAGCTATTGGCTGAAAAAATAAAGAAATAGGTGAATGAAAATGGATCGAAAAAAAGAACTAAAGCAGCTTTATAAAGAAACACCGATTAAAGCAGGCATATACAAAATTCAAAACAAAAAAAACGGTAAAGTGTTTATTGGAAGTACACGAAATATTAAAACATTAAATGGCGTCAAATTTATGTTGAATAAAGGTGGCCATACAAATAGAGAGCTTGCAAAAGAATGGAAACAATTTGGAGAGGATAGCTTCACAGTGGACGTGATTGAGATTTTGAAAAAGAAAAATGATCCTTATTTTAATGAAAAAGAAGAATTGCAGAAATTAGAAGACAAATGGCTAGAGGAATTTCAGCCATATGGAGAACGTGGTTATAACTAAACGATAGAAGGCTGTTTGACGGGGAAAACGTCAAACAGCTGTTTCTATTATTCTAGTTTCGTCAATTCGAAGTAATCTGTGTGAAGTTCTAAATAAATTTGTTGTTTGTCTTTTTGAAATACGTAAGCTTTCCCTTCAAAGTTTTTTTCTTCATTCCACCCTTCTTCTTTAATTTTTTCAAAATAATCAGTAGGATGAATTTCTCCATCTTCTGTTGTTTCCTTTCCAATGCTAATGAGTTCATATTTTTGATAAACGGATTTATCTTTTGTGGCGTTTCCTCGTTTTTCTTTCGCATTAGCAGGAATTGGGAAGTTAGATTGAAGACGAGAATAAGTGAAATCCTCTTTTTCACTATACTCATTCGAGCAGCCAACTAGTAAAAGGAAAAAAACAAACATACAAACATACTTTTTTTTCAAATCTTAACCTCCATTATCGTTTATTTATTATATTGGATACTCAAACCTTATATCCCTTTTATGGTTTTTGTCGAATTTTGTAAAAAAATCGATAAATCTAAAAAAACGAAGATAAAACCAATAAAAACAAAGATAAAATCCAGATTCGACTTTTATTGAAGCAGGATAGCAGACAAAAATGGAGAATAGATTAGTAAACGAGTTTATTACAAAAGGAGAGATGTGCATATGTTCTCAACACCAGTAAAGGGAGAATATCCAGCTTATTTTGAAAATTATATAAATCTTGTCGGGGAAGGAAGCATTATTGAACACCTTGCGAAGCAGATTGATGAAACATCCTCTCTACTTATGAGCTTAACGGATACACAAGCGGACTTTCGTTATGCAGAAGGAAAATGGTCGGTAAAAGAAGTGATTGGACATATTACAGAAACAGAGCGGATTATGCAATATCGGGCATTGCGTATAGCAAGAGGCGATCAAACCTCTCTTGCAGGATACAATGATGAAGAATATGTAAAAGAAGCGATATTTTCTGCCCGTTCCATGGAAGATTTAGTTGAGGAATGTAAAATCGTGAGGCAGTCAACAATTGCGCTTTTAAAAGGATTGCCAGAAGGGACTCCAGCAAGAATGGGCTATGCGAACAACGGAGAAGTATCCGCAAACTCCATCGCATACATTATCGCTGGACATGAATTGCATCATTTAAAAATTCTGAAGGAACGTTATTTCATTTTACAATAACAGAGGAGATTTTTATGGAGATTGATGAAATATACGGTGATTTGCCTACGTTACAAACCGAACGTCTTATTCTTAGAAAAATAACGTTGGAAGATCTAGACGATATGTATGCGTACGGTTCGGACGACGATGTAACAAAATATGTTACGTGGGATACGCACCAAACATTGTCAGATACAAAAGGTTTTTTGCAATTTGTACTCAATCAATATCACAATAAGAAAGTAGCTCCTTTGGGAATCGAATATAAAGAGAGCGGAGAATTAATTGGCACGGTCGATTTTGTTTGGTGGAAGCCATATCATAGAAGTGCGGAAATCGGTTATGTTCTTTCCAAAGATTATTGGGGTAGAGGCATTATGACAGAAGCAGTGAAAGAACTGATCAAATTTGGCTTTGAAAAAATGGATTTAATCCGCATTCAAGCAAGATGTTTTACGGAAAATATCGGATCAGAACGAGTAATGCAAAAAACAGGAATGTCCTTCGAGGGCATCATGAGAAAAGGAATGTTGATTAAAGGAAAACATCAGGATTTAAAGACATATTCTATATTAAGAGAAGAATTCATTAAAACAAGCGCTGGGATATAAGGAAGTCGCTTGTTTTTTTGTTGTTTGGATGGTGAAAACAGGGATTACCGCGTGGAAGTAGAATGAAGTACGTATAAATGAAATAATCGAGAGAAAGATGTTGTCTACCGCGAAAAAAAGTGGAGTACCGCGAGAAAAAAGAAAATGCCGCGAGAAAAAGTGGAGTACCGCGAAAAAAAGGAAAATGCCGCGAGAAAAAGTGGGAGCATCGCGAAAAAAAAGAAATTACCGCGAAAAAAGCATGGCCCCTTAAAAAAATACCGCAGGAAATTATACGATATTAAGTATTCAATAAAAATGTTAATACTAGTTGGCTGTTCTCAACAGATGCAACGTGTGATAAACTGTGGTTGTCATAATTTTCTAATTAATACTCATTCAAGATAATAATTTGGAGGTAATATGTACACTTACGATTTGTTTGAAATATCCGGGTCTTTTACATTATTAAGACCTATTTTCATCAATGTTTATCATTTTTGCTTTGATTCTGTTTGTTATGATTATCTTTCCTAGAACAAGACGAAAATTCATTAATGGGTTTGCTGTTATCAGTTTATCGTTAGTCTCTTTAATCATATCTGCTCAAGTTATATACTATGATGCAATTATTGTCGATGAACTTGGTCTTGGTGGAGATGAGGTTACTACCTTTATGTGTTTAGCAGTTATAGCTTTTAACTTTTTGAATCCAATGGTGTATTTCAGTATTGTTAATCATAAAAAGGATTCAAAGCTGAATCCTTAAAATAGAGAATTTGCGACACCCCGATATAGTAACAGTAACGGGGTGTTTCCTTTAGCCCTCTTGTCTTTTTTATAAAAAATAAGTAAGCTTCATTGAAAGCTCCCGAGAATACCTTTAGAAATGTTTATTTTTATAACCAAATGTCAACTCCCTCAAATTGATTTTTCCTTAATAGTACTCAGCTTAAAATAGGCTAAAGTAGTAATGAAAAGCCCGAATGCTGATAATATGCTTCCAGCAGCTAAAAAATTATTTATATAGCCCTTCAACATAGTATTGTAAGTATTAGGATCGGCTCCACCTTGCTCTACTAACCAATTTTCCGCACGTGACACACCAAATTTCACACTACAAAACAGCATCACAAATCCAATTATGCCAATTAAAGACCCTATGATTAAAGCGCCGATTAAATTCTCTTTTTTCATAAAATTTCCCCCAATCATATGAAATATTGGTAAAATCTGATGATACAAGTTTATCATACATGGGGAACAGACCACGATCCAAATCATTTTTGTACTGGATAAAAGAAAAATAACACGAAGCACTCCATTGTTCTAAAAAATAGAATCACGGGGTGTTTTTTTTGAAAAAATCGAACGAAATCCCGATATCCTACCAATATATAGTATAAAACAACAAGGAGGGATGAGGATGGAGGAGCAGAACGAGTATAATCAGCTCATTACACGTATTTTATCTGGCAGTGAGCAAGCATATACGGAGCTTTATGACAAAACGATTCAATTCGTTTATAAAAATGTTCAAAAGATCGGAATTAATCCAAAAGATATAGAGGGTGATGACATCCCAGCCAATCTAAAAGCAGACTACGAAAAAACAAGTGATTTTATCGAATATGTGAATGAAAAACAAGTACAATAAAGGCAAGAAAAGCTGCAATCTCAATGGGAGGTTGCAGTTTTTTTGCGAAACCCCAAATTCATCTCCTAAAAAATGCTATACTAAAATTCGAATGCTAGAATCTTTTTTATTTATTAATCGTATGTATCTTCTGAAAGGGGTGAAATAAATGGGAAAAACAACGAAAGTAATGACAGGAATTATTTCCACTGCATTTATGTTGAATTTGGCAGCATGCAATAACCAAACGGATGAAGAGTACACAACCACACAAAAAAATCCTGATCCGCCATCTGATGCGAATTGTGATAAGTGGGAATGGGACGACGATGATGGAGTTTGGGAATGTGAGGACCGTCATTCCAGCCATTATGGGCATTATTTTTACGGAGGCAGTTATTATAACTCAAGGTCAGCCTTACATAACAGCAAATATTATAAATCGCCAACTTCTTCTAGTAAAAATTCTTCCGTGAATTCCAGGAACTCAACTAACAGTTCTTCGGTCGATTCAGGAAGTTCAAGTGAAACGAGTAAATCAGTGAAAAGAAGCTCTGGTTTTGGCAGCGGTTCAAAAAGTTACGGAGGATAAAAGAAAGGGAGAATAACATGAACTTATATATCAATTTTGCCTCCTATTTAGGGGTGGCTTTGCTTTTACTAGTAATCGGCATTCTTTTATTTATGTTTAGTACACCGAAATTAAAAGAAATGAAACTGATTGCTGAAAAAAATCTTAGTGCCGCATACGTGCTTGGCGGAAAAGTAATCGGGCTTGCGATTGTGCTTGGAGCAGCAGCGGAATATTCTGTTTCATTAGTTGATATGGCAATTTGGGGAGCTATCGGCATTGTCGTACAAATTGTTGTATTTATTTTAGCAGAAGTAATCACAATCCGTTTCAGCATCCATAAAGCAATTGAGGACGACAATCGTGCAGTAGGCATGATGCTGTTTTCTCTGTCAATTGCAATCGGCTGGATTGTGGCGAAGTGTCTATCTTATTAAGAAAAGCGCAAGCGCCTTGTTCAGCCCCGAAGAAAAATGTTATCTTTCTTATGTTATTAAAAAGGATGAAGACAAATGAAAAAACTCACCTATTTTATTGATAAAGGCAATGACGACTATCAGCCGTTTTACGAATATGAAATTCCGACTGTTGGCGTCGATGAATTATACGCCCGCCAGCTTTGTACGTATTTTATTATGAGAGGGCAGCAATACGAACTCATTTCCAATGAGATGGCAGAAGACGAAGAAATTCTTGTATTGAAAGATATCGGCAGAAATTCATCTGGATTAGATGAGCAAAACTATCGTGGAAAAGGATTACATATCGAGATTCGCAGACATAGGGAAGCGGAGAATTACCGGTTGCTTACGGTGATTCCGTGCAGCGCCCATTTTGATATTATCCGCTATCTATTAAAAGACATCATCGATATTCCTGCTATCGGGCAAAAAGCAGTAACGTCCTCTGAAATTGATGAAGATAGGGGCGTTTATGTCCTGTATGTGAAGGATATTGGGGAGGAGTCATAATGTCTCATTATCAGCAAAAAAGACAGCAATTTTACAGTCGAATCGATTCATTTTGGGCAGATCTTTATAACGAAGAGTATGCCCTTTATGATACCGCCATGATAAAAAAACAACAGTTGCAGCAGCTTCGTATTGCCAGTACACGAATTGGCAGCATTTTTTTCAAAGTGTGCGATTTATTGCGGCAAGTGCCTGATCAAACATTGCTAGAGATGGGATTTCCAGAAGAGACGCTTGCTTTTCTCCGGTTAAAAACATTGCCTGTTGAAAGTGTGATTTCTCGCCTCGACCTCATTCCATCCGGCTCCAGCTATAAATGTATTGAAATAAACAGCGATACACCAACGTTTATTAAAGAACTTTTTTATATAAACGGAAAAGTGTGCAAAGAATTTTCAGTGGAAAATCCGAATGAAGGCATGGATATGTTTCTCGGAGAAGTGATTCGAACGACGATTCAACAACTTCAGCAGCAAACGGTGGTGTTTACTGCCCATGAAGACAATATTGAAGACAGAGAAACGGTTATTTATTTGCAAAAAATCTCCGGGGTGCCATCCAGATTCATCCCCCTTCATAAACTGCAAATCGAAAAAGGGGTCGGTCTTTTTGATGAGGAAGGAAACAAAATTGATGTTTTGTACCGCCAAACGTTTCCGATTGAAAATTTAATCAGCGATGAAGATGAGGATGGCAATAAAATCGGCTTGTGGCTTTTAGAATTAGTGGAAGAGGGGAAACTGAACATTATCAACCCACCGTCTGCGTTTCTTTTGCAAAACAAAGCGGTGCAGGCAGTTATATGGGGACTGCATGCAGAAAACCATGCTTTTTTTACAAAAGAAGAGCATGACTGGATCGAAGAATATTTTCTGCCAACCTTTTTAGAGCCGGATTATTTTCTAGAATCAGGCCTGCCATTTGTGAAAAAGCCAGCATTCGGTAGAGAAGGGGATACGGTCGAAATTTATAATCATGAAGGAAAGCTGGCACATGCAGACAGCCAAACATCATATACCGATTATCTGCCTGTTTACCAGCAATATATCGAGCATCCCGAGATAAGTTTTAACAGTGAAAAAGGAAAACAACAAGGCAAGCTATTGATCGGCAGCTTTTTAGTAAGCGGAAAGGCAGCGGCAGCAGGCTATCGCATCGGCGGAACGATCACGAATAATTTATCTTATTATTTGCCAATGGGATTGGAAGATTAAGCAGGATTTTTTTATAATAAAGGTAAAAATCCAAATCTGGAGGATGCGATGAAATTTGCAGAATTAATAAAACCAACTGTTGCCTGGGAAGAAAGACTGGAAGAAGGCGATGACCTTTTTACAGAGGAAAATTTGGAAGCAACAAATGAAGTGTTGAATGCATTTATTTTACAGCTACAAAACCTTGGCGAAAATACAACAGACGAAGCCGTTATCGCATGTGTAAAAAATGTAGTATTACGCTTAAATGAGATAAACGAAACATTCGAATACTTTATCGAAACGATGGAAAGAGAAGAACTATACGAATTTATAGTCGAAGCTGCAAGCATAGCCGGATTGCAATGGGAAGAAGATATAACAGAAGAATGGCGCGAATGGTAGAGCATGGGTGGCTCGACCATTCGCTTTTTTTGTGGAGGCTATTTGCCCAGTATACCGTTTTATATCCTGGTACCTAGTTAAACCCGGTTAGCAAAAGCCCTGACGTCATGGATTGTTGACAAGTACATGTCCGGCATCGATTTACGGAACATGACCTCTGCGGCGTGACAGACTCCAGTAATACTACGCCCAGTAACATTAACTCCAGCTTGAGCAAGCTTACGATAGTAGCTAAGTCCCTCATCACGGAAGATGTCAAGTTCGTTGACAGTAATAACGTGCGGCGGAAGATCTGCTAGGTCATCACTTGTAGCCCAATATGGCCAGCAAAGAGGGTTATTAGTGTTAATCCCCTCTGGATCATAGACAGAAGCAATCACCTCGTTAAGCGAACAATTAATGAAGTAACCGTCGTTCTCTAACAGCGACGGAAATTCTCTGGCTTTGTCCTCGTCGCTCCATCCGTAAGCCCCCGAGATATAGGGAACAAGAGCGTAGACGCCGTCGATTGCTTTGAGTCGACCATTGCGTTTGGCCTTGATGGTTGTGGCCAGTGCAAGGTTAGCTCCGCCAGATTCACCTGCTAAGATTAGCTTTGAGATGCCAAGTAATTCACGATTTGAATGCACCCATTCTAGTGCAGTGGTACAGTCGTTTAAGCCTGCTGGGAAAGGGTGTGGACCGTGAACACCCGCAGCATTGCGGAACTCGACGCCGATAACTACCATACCGGTTGCTGCCAACTCATCACGCCACCTTGAGTAAACCGGACCTGAAGTGCTAAGCAGAGTCATGCCTCCACCGTGGATATGTAGTACGCCAGGCAGTGCTGCCGTAGATTCGCCTTTTGGGCGGTGGATGTAAAGCATGATATCGTTGCCATCAACACCTGTAATCATCTCAGTCGAGTGCAATATTCCCGGTACAGGCGGCAACTCCGCCATTAAACCGGCAAAGAGAGCTTCGAACCCACTCTCCGCTGCGGCCAAGAACTTAAGGCGATCTTCAAGTGGATCCCTCGGTGACACGGGCGATGGTGCAGTCAAACCGTCTAAGTTGAAAGCGGCCATCGCGGCGACCATTCGAGGATCGGACCGAGGATCCGTACGTAGTTCGAAATTAGGGTTTCCTAAACGTCCAGGTAAAGTTACCAAAGAGTCAGAAACAAGTGAAAACGGTGTTTTCTCCAAATATAAAGCCCCCTTTAATTATAACCTACGACTCTCAAAAAGCTGCTGTTCTTCTAACGGTTACCTACATGCCCATTGATTCAGCTTGAAAGAGTTATTCTTATCGTAATATCTTTTGGAATAATCAGTCAATGAAAAAGGGTTTTCTTTACTTTTTTTCTAAGAAGAGTATCCTCATTGCCGTGCAAACTCATTTTTCTTTTTAATAAAATGAACATTCCGTTTGTAAAAAAGATTTGATTTACTAATTTGGTAAAATCGACAAACCCTCCCCTTCTAAATGTAGGTGGTCACCAATTTCTCTTCTTTTTTTCAACGTTTATCATCGTTTTTTTGGATTTATCTTCTTTTTTGCACAATTTATCTTCGAGTTTCTTTCGTTTATCGATTATTCTGCAAAAAACGACAAAATCCGCTGGTGTCCCATGTAACTGCTTGTTGTGATAAACTGAACCTTATTTCAGCTTTTCCATTATGGCTGATAACCAAACATCACAATCATCAGACAGAACCATAAATAAAGGATGGTTACAGGTAATATACTAATTCCTAATCTGATCTTTGTCTTTTTTTCTTTAGCATGTTTAAACCATAAATAGAAGCAAATGATGAGAATCAAGAGCAGCGGAATGTTGAAAAGTGGCACAAAATGATCCACATAATCCGAATTTTTATCCCATAGCGTTTCAATCGGCTGCGATTGATACTTCTCCTCTAATTTTTGCCTTCCATTGTTAAAAATA
Source organism: Niallia sp. 01092 (assembly GCF_052318935.1). Taxonomy (NCBI): domain Bacteria; kingdom Bacillati; phylum Bacillota; class Bacilli; order Caryophanales; family Bacillaceae; genus Niallia; species Niallia sp. 01092. The sequence goes on from NZ_JBQRKO010000018.1 coordinate 14,007, forward strand.
GATGAAAGAACAATATAATAAACAAAAGGAATCCATTTTAGCCACCATTTTATATGCTTATGAAAAAGCACCATCACTCCAAAAACAACAATTGCTAAAATAAAAGGCATAACAAATTCCTCCTTTATTGGAATTATACAGGAGAATATGTGTGTTGTGGTAACATTTTGTTATTTTTGTGTAAAATTACTTGCAGTTAACAGATCGATGGGTGGAAAAGGAATAAGGATTGTTGCATTTTCGGTCTATATTGTTGCATTTTTTCCTCACTTTGTTGCATTTTTCACTAGGATTGTTGCATTTTTTTCGATTTAGCTATTATTCGGTAATAATCGACAAAATCCGATCCCCCTTAAATAGTTGCTTTTCGACAAAAATAGTCAAACTTAGCCCCACTCTCATTATTTCCACTTAACAAAATAAATGGTAATATAAATGTACGCTATATAGAACAGTGGTTTTGCAAATAAGTGGTCTTATTTACCTTTCGAATGGAGGAATAACTTTGAAAAAAGTAAAAAAAGCGATTATACCAGCAGCTGGGTTAGGAACGAGATTTTTGCCGGCAACTAAAGCGATGCCAAAGGAAATGCTGCCGATTGTTGACAAACCAACCATTCAGTACATAGTGGAGGAAGCGATTGCTTCTGGAATTGAAGATATAATTATCGTAACTGGAAAAGGAAAACGCGCAATCGAAGACCATTTTGATTATGCTCATGAGCTAGAACATAACTTATTAGAAAAAGAGAAATATGATCTGCTGGAAAAAGTACGCTATTCTTCTAATTTAGCAGATATTCACTATATTCGTCAGAAAGAGCCCAAGGGATTAGGGCATGCTGTTTGGTGTGCAAAAAGCTTTATTGGAAACGAACCGTTTGCCGTCCTATTAGGGGATGATATCGTACAAAGTGATACTCCTTGCTTAAAGCAGCTTATTAACCAATACGAAGAAACGCATTCTTCCGTTATTGGCGTCCAAACAGTTGCGGACCATGAAACAAACCGCTACGGTATTATTGACCCAGGCTTGCAGGAAGGAAGACGTTATCAAGTAAACAGCTTCATTGAGAAGCCGGCACTCGGAACGGCTCCATCTAATTTAGCGATTATGGGCAGATATGTATTAACACCAGAAATCTTTTTATTTTTGGAAAAACAACAAAAAGGGGCAGGCGGCGAAATTCAGCTTACAGATGCGATCCAGCAGCTAAACGAAATTCAACGCGTATTTGCCTATGACTTTGAAGGCAATCGTTACGATGTTGGAGAAAAATTAGGCTTTGTGAAAACAACCTTAGAATTCGCCTTGCAAGATGCCGATTTAAAAGAAGACATGCTAACGTTTATAAAAGAAATGATAAAAGTACATGAGCAAAGTGACATTAAGATAGGATAACGAAGAAAAACCATTGGGAAATCAATTAATTCCAATGGTTTTTTTATATCAGTATATATGCTTTAATAATAGTATTAATTGCAATAAAAGGAGTCAGAGTATAAATGACTATTAATAGAAATGATAAATGTCCTTGCGGCAGTGGCAAAAAGTATAAAAAGTGTTGTTTGAAAAAAGAAAACGTTATTCAACTAGAAACAGTGAAATTAGAGCGCTTTTTACAGCAGAAGCATCAGCTCATCGAAAAATTGAGATTTTTTCTTGAAAAAAATATATCGATCAATGAATTTTACCGAAAAGAAGCAGAGTTTAATAAACGCTCAGCTAGACGAACGACTGCAATAGGGTTCGGTTTCTTTCAATTTTGGTTTTATTTTTTCCATCGTTTTGATAATGGACTTCGCGGTATTGAATGGTTTTATAAAGAAAATCAGCACAAACTTGCAACAGATGAAAAGATTTTGGCTGAGAATTGGGTAAATTTAAAGCCAAGAATTGTCCAAGCAATCGATAGAAAGGGTGATGATATCTTTTTTGAAGATGTCTTGACAAAAGAAACGTTTGCAGTACCTAATGTAAAAGAAAATATCCCTTATTTTTCACCATGGTATGGAACGATTGGATTACTGGAACAAATGGGGGATAGATTTTATTTTAATGGAGTAAGGGCTTTTGAAGGACCAGAAGCTGTTCATCGAATCGCAGAAAAAGTAAAGAAATTAATGAATGAGTCAGGAAGCAGCAGTGAACATGTTTTATTTAACTATTTTCCAGAAATGTTAGCTGATTTATTAGGGAATGACGACATACGAGAAACAAAAATCATTCATTACTATACGCTCAAATATGACATTCAAAATGAACAAGTGTTAATCGATTTCTTATATAATCAAAAAGAAGTCGAATTCGATAAGTGGGACGCTAATGAGAAAAGAGTGAGCTGGGTAAAGGATTGGAAAGTGTTCCAAGATAGTGAAATAAATGGAGCTGTTCATTTCGCTGAAGTAGAGGGCGTAATTTCTGTTGAAAACAATCATATGGAAATTCACTGTTATAAAGCAGAAGCAAAAGAAAAGATAAAAAAGAAAATGGAAGAAATAAATATGGCCGTCACATTTCTGAAGGAAGACGTAAAAGAGACAACCGTTCCTTTTCATATTGAAATTCAAAATTTACTCCTAAACATGGAGGAAGATGTACCAAGATACGCAGCTATATATGCACAAAATAGTTGTAACTTAGATGTTAATGTGAAAATTCTTAAATTTGGTGACTACACCATTGGCCAATTGATCGCGATGAATCGTAAAGAAGATGTCGATATTTGGTTAAAACAAATGGAATACCATCTATATCAAACCGTATATAAGGAATTTGGAGAAGTAGAAGTTACAGCTGATTTTAATACAATTCGAAAACAGCTAGGTTTGTCGTTGTCGCCATTCGTATCAGGACAAGCTGAAAGAAAATCATCTTTACAGTCAACGATACCGCAAAATGCACGACCTATTCGACTAAAAAATGAAGATATCCCATATTTTGAAGACCTAGGCTTTACACCCGATACAATCGATAATTTTTACGCAGTAGACATGGTCACTTTCTTTAAAGAGAAAACAAAGGGAAAATCATCAAACACCGTTAGAAAATATGGATCAAGTTTATTTGATTTAAGGTATTTATTAGAAATGAAATCATTTGATGATTGGGGACAGTGTGATAAGCGCTTCTGGACAAAGGTATTAACAAAAGATCTATTTAACCTCTATGAATTTGTAAGCAAAACGCAGCTTAAAGAATTTATAAGCACCATAAAGGCCTTTATGAAATGGCTTGATAAAAAATATAACACGACGATAGCTCAAAATGTTATTGAAGTCATTGAAAAAAATGAAGAGAAAATGTTTGAATTAGTTGGGTATTGAACACTATCTAGGGGTCGGACCCAATGTCATCAAGCTAGTATTCAAAAAAAGGAAAATAAGCAACTAAGTAGGAAGTAAGGGTTTTGGTCTGTTCTCCGAGGCTTACCGCTCGCTTTCCACGGGGCGAGCGCCGAGCCTCCTCGTCGCTTTGCTCCTGTGGGGTCTCGTCTTTCTCGCTAATCCCGTAGGAGTCGAGCGGACGCCTCTCCAAACAAATTGGGTATTTCTTTTACATAAAGGGTATCCAATAAATAGGATCTTAAAAAGGCAATAGGATGCCCGGGCGGATGAAATATTATTTTTTTACCCTCCCTTGGCATCCTACTTTTTTCTTATAATACCAATTCACGATGGTATCAAATAGTTTGATAAAAGCTTCTGGCTTAATTTTCTTTCTTGCTTCAGAAAAACTTTGTTTACTAATACTTTTCCCCTGAAAAATCACCACACATCGTTGATATACCAAAAAAGGTATCCAAAGCAATTATTGTGGTGTTTTCGAAAAGTTAAGTAGTTTTTTTAAATAAAACATTTTTATGACAGTTTAATCTAATAACATTTTATGGAACCTTAAGTTGATGACATTGGGATCAGACCCGATTAAAAGAACGATACCTAGTCCAAAAGACAAGTATCGTTCTTTTTTGTATTAGCAGTTTTCTCACAGTATGTTGTTTTTACGTAAAAAAATGGGAGAAGAAATACTCAGCAGACTGAATACACGTAGACTCCTGTGGGAATGCAAGAAAGACGAGACTTAAGCAGAGCGTATGCGACGAGGAGGCTCGACGCTCGCTAAACGGACGAAGTGTATTCAGGCTGCGAGTTTAAAAGCAACAAACTATACGAAAACAGCCTAAGCTAAAGAATCTCCTTTCTACAAGAGGTTCTATTATTTTGAAAGCAAGTTATATAAATAAAGACACGAAATAACAGCATTATTTCGTGTCAGTAGGCTTAGCATTTTACATACATGTATAGTAAATAAATGTAGGATATTGCTCAAACCTCTCCTTTATCTAGTTATCATATTTTAAATTTAGCAAGCATCATTTGAAGATCTTCTGCTAACAAAGCCAAAGATTGGGAAGACGCTGCTATCTCTTCCATAGCAGCAAGCTGTTCTTGGGTAGCGGCAGAAACATTTTGTGTACTGGAAGCGGAGGCTTCGGCCACTTCATTTACGACAAGAATAGAAGAATTCACATGCTCTGTTCCTCTTGCCAATTCCTTTAATGTTTCCGATATTTCGCCAATTTGTGCAACAACATCTTTAATAGCAATTTCTATTTTTTGGAATGAGCTTCCGGCTACATCCACTACTTTAAGTCCTGTATGAACTTCTTCTGATGTGTTTTTCATCGATTGAAGTGTATTTTCCGTATCTGTTTGAATAAGTTGAATTAGCTTGGAAATTTGTTCGGTTGATTTTGATGATTCTTCCGCAAGCTTTCTTACTTCATCAGCAACGATGGCAAAACCTTTCCCATGCTCGCCGGCTCTTGCAGCTTCAATCGCTGCATTTAACGCTAATAAATTTGTCTGCGATGAAATAGTAGTAATAACATCGGTGATTTTGCCAATTTCACTGGAACGTTCATCTAAGCTTTTCACCGTTTCGGATAAACGGTTTACATTAGCATTGATAGAATTCATTTGTTTGCTTACTTCGTCGATTGCTTGATTTCCTTCTAATGACATTTGAGAAGCATGATGGGCGCCTTGTGTCATTTTCTGGGTATTTTTTTCGATAGTTTTTGTATAGTGTGTAATATCTGTTATAGCACGAGAACTATTTTCCACTGTTTGTACTTGTTTATCCGAACCGTAAGCTAGCTCTTGGATGGTTAATGTAATATGCTCACTCGCTTTGCTGCTTTCTTCAGCGCTTGCACTTAGTTCCTCAGAAGCTGCTGCTACTTGCTGAGAAGAGTCACTTACAGTAGCAAGAGTAGATTGAAGCTGTGCGGTCATATGATTAAAAGAAGTCATTAACTCGCCAACTTCGTCTTTTGACTGGTAGCTTCCTTTTACCGTAAAATCTCCATTTTCAGCTTTCCCAAGTAAACTTTTTATCTCCCTTATTGGAGTGATAATCATTTTAGCTATTAAAAAGCCAAGTGATAATAAAAGAAGAAGAGCAGCAATAATAACGACCCATACAATAGTAGTCGCTTGTTTTAATCCATCTTGATTTTCCTGATTAATTCGTTCAGCAGTAGAAATATAGGTTTTTTGGATTTCTCTAAGTATGTTTGTTACTGCTAATCGGTTAGTCTCCAATTCCTCTGAATAGAGTGAATAGGCTTCTTCATTTTGATTAGCCATAGCTAATTTTAATACTTTACCTCTAGAAGCTTCTAGCAGCTTTTCCTTTTCAACAAAGTCTTGCATCAATTGTACTTCTTTACTTTCCAGCATACTATTTTGCAGTGTATTAACAATTGTCTTATTTTCATTCAAATTGGTGTCTATTTCCTTGAATAGTTCATCGTTTCTAGTTGAATCTTTTGTAAGCATTAGTTCAAGTGTATACGCATCGTTTGCTCTAGTATTTAATCTGAATTGCATCAGCTGGCTGATAGGCAATAAATTCTCTTTATACATTCTCTCAGAATCCTTTGCCATCTCTTTTATATAATTCAGCCCGACCAATCCCACAATACTAAGCGCTAATGCACTGACACTTATAATTACCAGTAATTTTTTCGTGATTGTAATATTTTTGAGTATTTTCACACATTCTGCTCCTTTTAGTTTAATATAATTATGCTTACACACTAGATATATCGGACGTATAACAATACATATTGAATCGACTTAATAATCCATTAGTACTATTTTTAAAATGTTTTTGGTTGCTTCTTGTTAGTTCTTATTCACTTTAGGAGGAATTTTATCGATAATGATTACATGTAAAAAGAACTTAGATTAGAGGTGGCGGAGAGAATGAATAATACATGGAATAAAGTGATATATAAATTATGGTCTCCTATATACGATATCTTTTTTAATTCAGGCTTGTTTCTTCATGCCCGTAAACAAATATTTCAAGAAATACACTTCAATAGCAATCAAAAAATATTATTTGTCGGCGTAGGAACAGGAGCTGACTTAGAACTAATAAATCACGCGGAATTAAATATTACAGCAATTGATTTTTCACCTGATATGTTGAAAAAAGCAAGAGAGAAATTCAAAACTTCCTCGATTAAATTTTTAGAAATGGATGCTCAAGATATGAGATTTGACAGTAATCAGTTCGACTTGGTTATCGGAAGTCTCATTCTTTCCGTTGTACCTAATGCAGATAAATGCTTTCAGGAGATGACAAGGGTGCTGAAACAAGATGGAGAAATGATTCTATTCGATAAGTTTTCCTCTAAAGAAAACAAGCTGTCATTGCCTAAAAAATTTGTTAGACCTCTTATTAAAGTGTTAGGAACTGACATTGGATTAAATTTTGAAGAATTATATGAAAAATACTCTCAAGCATTAGTTGTAAAAGAAGACAAGCCAGTGATGTTTAATGGTATGTACAGAAAAATAGTAGTGAATAAATCCATTGATTAGTCCTTTAATGTCTAGATATAAACTAATAAGAAGAAATAGGATAGTACCCAAGTTGTTTTTTTTCAATGGCTGTTTTCTTATAGATTGTTGCTTTTAACTCGCAGCCTGAATACACTTCGCTTTCCGTGGGCGAGCGTCGAGCCTCCTCGTCGCATACGCTCCTGTGGATCTCGTCTTTCTCGCATTCCCACAGGAGTCTACGTGTATTCAGTCTGCTGAGTACTTCTTCTCCCATTTTTTTACGTAAAAAACAACCTTTCCAAATTAATGAAACTTAGCACTCATTAAGAACGTATAGAGCATTGGGTATATTTTTTAGGAGGTATTAAATTGAAACGAACAACTGAAATGGTTTTAGGGATTATCGCATTGGTTCTTCAATTACTGGTGATTGTTCTTGGAGTTTCAATAGCCTTTCTTATAGGAAGTCAATTTTCAGAACAGCTGCCACAATCCATTGAATTATGGTATGCCTGGGTTGTATTGGGAATACATATACTGGGGTTTGTTTTAGGAATCATTGCAATGATTATACTAAAGAAGAGTCCAAAGAAATCAGGAATTATATTACTTGCAACTGCTATTCTAATGCTCCTTCTTACTATAGGTGCAACACTAATACAGTCGGTGCTATTCTTTATTGTTGGAATTATGTGTATAGTACGAAAACCTGTATACAAAGATGGGGAAGAACAATTGATGAGTAAAAAATAATCTGATGAAGGGGGGTCTAGTCCTAAAAAAATTTTCAAGCGGCTTCTATGGCATAGGTTGGACCTTTGCCATGCCGTCTTCATTTTGTTAAAAATAGCCCTTGTCTCAAACAGTAAAAGACATTTTTTGAGACAAGAGAACATGTTTTTTATTTAAAAGCAATGCTGTCCCTGTTTGGAACAGCAATCATCCCCGAAGCAATTAGAACACCGAAAATAACAAAAACAGCACCAATAATTTGCGAGAAAGCAACTGGGGAACCAGCTGCAAAAGAAATAATCATCGCCACCACTGGAACAAGGTTGAAAAATAACGAAGTTTTATTAGCTCCAATGGTTTTTATCCCTTTATTCCACCAAAGGTATCCTAATACACTTGTAAAAATAGCCATAAATATAATGCTGCCCCATGCTTGAAATGGAATGTCTGTCAGGGGAACAGGATTTGGTGTAAATAAAGAAAAAATCATTAAGCAAACCGCACCAAAAATCATGGAATAAGTGGTAGAAGCCAAAGATGTAGCCCCCTTTATGAAGCGTCGTCCTAACACCCCATATAAAGCCCAACAAATATTTCCTCCCATTATAATAATGTCTCCAATAGAAAAGGATAAGTTTCTAATTGTGTCAAAAGAACCTTGCGTAAGCACAAATAGCACACCAATAAAAGCCAAAATAATCCCTGCCATTTGTCTTTTCGTTATCGATTCTTTTAAGATTACTCTCGCAAAAAGGCTTGTTAATAAAGGATTCAATCCCATAATTAATGCTCCGTTAACGGGAGAGGTATATTTTAAGCCAACGAAAAACAACGTGTTAAATCCAAAAATGCCGATTATGCCCAGAAGAAGATAAGGAATACTATTTTTTTGTAGATCGACTTTTTTCATGCCTTCTTTAAAAATTAATACTATTCCCATCACGATAGCTGCAATGCCGAAACGCCATGCTGCAGCAGAGGCAGGAGAGAAATAATCAACTGTATATTTGGCAAGATGAAATGTAGCCCCTGTAAAAACAGCAAAACCAACTAATGGAAGATATAGGTTGAGATACTTCATTTCTTTTTCACATCCTCAAAGGAAATAGAATAATAGTAATCTATTTTTTCTTTTGTCGTAGAGATTACACCATCTAGCTCTTTCTTCTTCTTTTCCATCTTCTCTAGATGCTTCAATAAAATCTCGATTCGTTTATGAATCGATGGTTTAAGTTGAGATGCTTCTATATTTTGTTCTATCTTTTCGACAATGCAGCCATCATTCACCATCTCACGAATCTCTTCTAATAACATCCCTGTTTCTTTTAAACTTTTAAGAAACACCATAAAGGCAATATCCTTCTCTGTATAATAACGAATATTTCCTTCCCTTCGTTTCGGCGAAGGCAAAATGCCAATCTTTTTATAATATCTTAACGTATAAGAAGAAATTCCAGACTTCTCAGCCGCTTCACTAATTGAAAACATACATACCATTCCTTTTCTGTAAACTTGCATTTAGTTTACAACTTAGAGTCAGCTCTAAGTCAAGAAGAATATATGACATTCGGTTGGCAGCTTCCAACCGATCTATTGATGAAAATAGTATTAATGTAAAATATGGATATAAAAGTATGAATTTGAAATAAAAATATGGTATTTTGGAAGAAATAGATAGGTAGAAAGTGAGATTCTAATGAAGAAAAAAATAATCATGACTATTTCCAGCCATTTAGCTTAATGGTCCTCAAGCCCTTGGGTATACCCGTATGAGAAAATTAGATCCACATGGTGATTTTGGAAGAAATGAACGACAAAGAAAAGTAATCACTGCCATTATTGATAAAGGAATGAGCCTATCCTCTGTGACGAAATTTGACGATATACTAGGTACTTTAGGTAAAAATGTGAAAACGAATATTTCATTAAAAGAAATGGGAAGCATCGAAAAAAATTATCGAAATACACGCAATAGTATTCAGCAGTATGAAATAAAAGCAGAAGATGCAAGAATAGATGGAAAAGCCCTTTTAGTAGTGTCCGAAGAAGAAAAGGAGAACGTCCAAAAAATAATTGCGGATAGCTTGATGAATTAAGATGGAAATGATAAAACGGAAATAGGGGGATGACTGCATGTCTTTGTCTCCCTTTTTCCGTTTGTTTATAGCAAATACTGGATAGAAATTGTCTAACAGACGAGTAAACGAAAGGGGAGAGACGCAATTGATTACAGTAAAAAAAGTATCAAAATCTTTTGATGATCAAGCAATATTAAAGGATATCGATTTGTCAGTGGGAAAAGGGGAAATTCTTGGTTTGCTGGGACCGAATGGAGCGGGGAAAACGACGCTGATTCGTTTAATTAATGGCGTGATAAAACCAGATAGCGGTGAGATTTATATCGATGGATTAAATCTTGCGGTCAACAGTGATAGCGTAAGAAAACGGGTTGGCATCGTAACAGAAAGTGCCGGTCTTTATCATGAAATGAGCGGTTATGAGAACTTGGCATTTTTTGCAGCGATTTATGGCGTTCAAGACAAGAGTCGGATAGAAGTACTCCTTAAATTATTTGAATTAAATCAGCATCAGCACCAACGAGTAGGAACATACAGTACAGGCATGAAGAAAAGGTTGGCGTTGGCGAAAGCGCTTTTACATCAGCCGGATCTATTATTTTTAGATGAACCGACAAATGGGCTTGACCCTGAGGGGATTAAAATGGTGCTTTCCTATTTAAAGAAATATCAGGAACAAATGGGAACGACCATCTTTATTTGTTCCCATGTGCTTCATCAATTAGAATCGATTTGCAGTTCTTTTGCTTTTTTAGAAAAAGGAGCCATTATAGAAAAAGGAACACTAGAAGAACTTGCGGACAAATATGTGAAAGAGATGAAGGTGAAAGTTGCTACAAATTTAATAGTAGAAAATGGTTCTTTTGCTGGCTATCGATGTGAACAGCAAGGAAAAAATACAGTAATCTTTACGTTGCAATCAAAAAAACAAATTACTTCTCTTTTGCAGGAGCTGTTGAAAAGCTATTGGGTGGAAGCAGTAGAAGTGATGAATACAGATCTAGAGTCGATTTACTTTCAAGTAAGGAGTGGCTTGCATGAATAATAACGTGATCAAAGCGCTAATCACAAAAGATATCCGAACGATTATTAGAAGCAAAAGCTTGCTAATGGTTCTTATCATTATTCCTATCGTTTTAGGTTTTGTCATACCGACTGCCATCATAGCAAGCATCCGTTTTTTTGCTGTTGAAAGTACGCTGGGACCAGATGTTAAAAAGCTATTGACGAAATTCCTTGCTGAAGTGCCTAATGTCTCGCTCGCACTCGATACATTTAAACAACAAATGATTTATATTTTTGTGAATTATTTATTCGCTTCCTTCTTTTTGCTTGTGCCGATTGTAACTGCCTCTGTCACAGCAGCAAACAGCTTTGTCGGGGAAAAAGAACGTCGTACGTTGGAAAGTTTATTGTTTGCACCGATTACGATAAAGGAGTTATTTGTCGCCAAAATCCTAGCATCCTTTCTGCCATCTTATTTTATTTCTATTGTCAGCTTTATTATGACAGGCATTAGCATTAATATCTTAAGCTACCCTTTATTTCATCAGATTATTTTTCCAACAGGCAATTGGGTCATCCTAATCACCTGTCTTTCACCGATGATTTTGCTGCTTACAATCTTGCTTAATATTCTTATTTCCGCACGCGTACAAACATATCAAGAAGCACAAAATATTGGTGGAATCATCGTCCTTCCAGTTATAGCTATGGTCATTGGGCAGGTTTCCGGATTGTTTCTCATCGGAACGAAGATGATGCTCCTTCTTTCTATAGCACTACTTATTATCAATCTACTACTGATAAAGAAAATTGCCAAAAATAATGATCGGCATGTGTTGTTTGAGAAGCAGATACATTAGATATCAAAGCATTAAAAAACCATTAGAAAAGTTATTTTCCAATGGTTTTTTACGATGTAGCTATTGAACGATCATTTATTATTCTTATCTCCTATAAATTCACTATCAATCACTTTTACTTGATCGCTTACCTTTTTATTATAAAACTTTGAGGATGTAACAGTAACTGTTCCTCCAACGGGTAAATCTGTATTATAGATAGCTAATTTACTGTATTTCATATCCGATTCATAAAAGATGGAGTTTAACACGGTTACTTTTGCATTAGATAATACGGCTATATCTGCTTCCGGATCACCAGGGTAATCGTGGACACCGCTGTTTTTAAAGGTTGAATTCATAATCGTTACTTCAGCAGAAGCTTCAACATGTACACTTTGGCCAGCTATATTATTGAAAGAGCAATTTTTTATCGTAATGTTCTTCGCTTTAATAGCTACACCAATTGCAAATCCGGCATTTTCGGATTTACTCTTGTTGTCTTTGAAAATACAGTTTTCAATTAGCCAGTTTTCGCTTTCAGCATTAATTTCTATATCATCAGATGTATTGTTTTTAAAGAGGCAATTAATAATTTTTACATTGTAACTAGGATTTTGATTAGATAATATCCCGTACCCTGAACCATCAAATAAGCTATTGATAACGGATAAATTATGAACCGTAAAAGAGTTTTGGATACCTTGAATAGAGTTAGTAAACTTACAATCTAGAATGGTGATATTGTCACCAGCTAATAATGTACCAAGCTTACTTTTCAAACCAATACTTTGTATGGTTTGATCCCCTTCAAGCTTTAGGATGCTTTCAACTGCATCATCGGTTCTTTTTAAGGTGGTCGTTGTTTTACCATCACCTATAATAGAAATATTCTTAGGAACGAAAATAGTGGATGTTACTAAATAGGTGCCTTTCTTAAAAAAGATGGTGCCACCCCCTGCTTTACTAGCAGCATGAATAGTGTCATTAATAGCCTCACTATCATCCGTCGTTCCATCACCTTTTGCTCCGAAATCTTCTACTTTAAATACTGCTCCATTAAAATTAACTTCTTGCGCTAAATTATTAGTTGATATACTATGTTGTTTATTTTGCATACTCCATACCCAAAAACCGAGTGCAACAACAACAATAAATAAAAGGACAATCACAGTAGCTTTAGTTCTAATGAAAATAACCTCCTTAACTACTCTCTTATTTTTTATTGCTTAGATTGATTGATTTATTGTGTTTATTCAATCAATGGGATTCACTAGAACAAGACAATAGAAATGGTTTTTAAAGGAAATAATCTTTTTTAATAGTATAATATGTTCTTTATAAAGAATCAATTAAAAAGTTGAGAACAAAAAAAGTGTTCATTATTTAGAATATTTTTTGAAAGCGATACCATTTATAAATTAATAAAAAATAGAAAATCTACTATATAAAAAAGAGAAGTTGCACTAGAATAGAAGGATAATCAAAACTTTAGCCATGAATAACTTAACGAACACAAAAAAATAAAAAAAATAAGAAAAAACTATTTCCAAATGAAAGGAAAAGATGCTAATATAAATGTACGTTATTGAGAACGAAATGGTAGTGATATTTAAAACTATTTATCAAGTAATTGAAATAGGGGGATAGTATGGACGAAACAATTACGATAAAAGAATTTTTTTACACATTAAAAAAAAGGGCGTTATTAATTATCAGTTTGATGTTGATTATGGCAACAATAACTGGTTTTGTATCAAAATATTTTGTCACACCGACATATAAAGCTTCTACTCAACTTCTAATCAATACTTCTAACGAGAAGAAACCTGCGAATAAAAAGAAATCTGCAAAAGAAAAGGTAAATGAAGAAGATAATCAATATACTTCTGATCAGCTAATAACCAATCTTCAATTAATCAAAACTTACAAAGTTATTATTGAGAGTCCAAAAATATTGGACAAAGTGATAAGTGAACTGAACTTAAAAAAATCAGCAGATGAATTAAAAGGAATGCTAGAAATTGAGAATGAAGAAGGATCTCAAGTAATGGTAATAACTGTGACAGATACTAATGCAGAAAATGCAGCAATTATTGCCAACCAGGTAGCAAAAGTATTTAAAAAAGAAAATAAAGATATTATGGACATAGACAATGTGGAAATAATAGCAGAAGCGAAATATTTTTCAAACCAAATACCTATCGGATCACAGCCTATTCAAAATATCATGATAGCTTTAATAGTAGGGTTAATCATAGGCATAGGGTTGTCGCTGATACTCGATTATTTTGATAGTACCGTTAAAACGAAGAAGGATCTAGAAACAGCGTTGCAAATTCCTATACTTGGTGTAGTGCCTCCAATAAAATCGAGAAAAAGAATCATAAAAGAAAATAAAATGAAAACAGAATATAGAGGTGAGACTCTTGGTTCTTAAAAAAATAAGTAAAAAGAAGTTGCAAAATTTCCAAAATAAATTAATCGCAAAGTATGAACCAAAATCGATGGTCTCTGAACATTATCGGAAAATTAGGACGAGCTTAGAATATTGGATGAAGGAGGATGCTAGAATCCTCATGATAACATCCGCAGAACCTAATGAAGGAAAAACTACAACAGTTTCTAATTTAGCTGCTGTATTTGTACAAAAAGGGAAAAAGGTTCTGCTGATTGATGGTGATTTAAGAAAACCAAATATTCATTATTGTTTTGATATAAATAATAATGTTGGTTTGTCAAGCGTTCTACTTAATCAGTGCACTTTAGCAAATGCAATAAAGAAGGATAACGAATATAATAATTTATTTATCTTGCCAAGTGGACCAATTCCGCAAAACCCTTCTGAATTATTAGGATCATCTGAATTAAAAAATCTATTAAAAGATGCTTTAGAACAGTTTGATTTAATCTTAATAGATACACCTCCTATACTAGCAGTTGCAGATGCACAAATATTGTCCAATCAATGTGATGGAACGATTTTAGTAGCAAGAAGCGGTAAAAGTGAAGTGGAACATTTAACGCACGCAAAGGAACTTTTATCAGTGTCTACTACAAAGTTATTTGGGGTTATTTTAAACAACAGCAAAGATACGAAGAGTACTAATAAACATAGAAATTATTATATTTAATAAAACCGCTGAAAAATGAGAATTTTTTTAAATTATCGTTCTTAATTAAGAATGTATTTGTTGTTAATAACGCATAGATAAGATGTACTGAAATTTTACTCAAGATAAAAGTGCATAGGAATGGGAATGTCATCTAACCCTTTATCATTTGAGGCACTCGGCCATGCTGTGGGATAAAAAATCCTTAGACACTAGTCGTCAATGGGATGGTGTGAGGACGGGTTCAATGCCCGAATATTGATATTAATAAGTTCAGCATTAAGGGGGATGTAGATTGAAGAGTGTGAAAAAGGCAATTATTCCAGCTGCTGGTTTAGGGACAAGGTTTTTGCCTGCAACAAAAGCAATGCCTAAAGAAATGTTGCCGATTGTAGATAAACCTACCATTCAATACATTGTGGAAGAAGCAATTGCCTCTGGAATTGAAGATATTATTATTGTTACAGGTAAAGGGAAAAGAGCAATTGAAGACCATTTTGATTCCGCCCATGAACTAGAACATAATTTAATGGAAAAAGAGAAATATGATTTGCTTGAGAAAGTTCAATATGCAACTAGTTTAGCGGATATTCATTATATTCGCCAGAAAGAGCCGAAAGGATTAGGGCATGCAGTTTGGTGTGCAAAAAGCTTCATAGGTGATGAACCGTTTGCCGTCCTTTTAGGGGATGATATTGTTCAAAGTGAAACACCGTGTTTAAAACAGTTAATTACACAATATGAAGAAACACTCTCCTCTGTTATTGGGGTGCAAAAAGTAGAAGAAAATGAAACGGATCGATACGGCATTGTAGATCCAGCATCTGCTGAAGGAAGACTTTATCAAGTATCTAATTATGTAGAAAAACCAAAGCTTGGAACCGCTCCATCCAATTTAGCGATTATGGGCCGATATATATTAACTCCGGAGATTTTTAGGTTTTTGGAAAAACAACAAAAAGGTGCAGGTGGAGAAATACAACTAACAGATGCCATTCAACAATTAAACAAAATACAAAGAGTGTTTGCATATGATTTTCAAGGCAAACGGTATGATGTTGGCGAGAAGCTTGGTTTTGTTAAAACGACTGTAGAGTTTGCGTTGCAGAATAAAGATTTAAAAGAAGAAATGCTTCTTTATTTGCAGGAATTATTGTCCTTAAATCTAGTTGAACATGCGAATAATAGGTAGGTGCTTACATGTCCAATTTAAGTAAAGAGGAAATATTGTATATAAATCTAAAAACTCATGTCAATGAAAAAAGAGGATATTTGTACCAAAAAAGAATACTAGATATATGCTGTGCTCTTATTGGCATCATGCTATTAGGCATTATTTTTATTATCGTCTCCGTTCTAATCAAAGTGGAGGACCCAAAAGGAAGAATTTTCTTTAAACAAACTAGGATTGGAAAAAACGGCAAGGAATTTAATATGTATAAATTCCGTTCCATGGTTCATAACGCAGAAGAACTTTTAAAAGGTCTATTAGATAAAAATGAAATAAGTGGCGCAATGTTTAAAATGAAAGATGATCCACGGATCACAAAGATAGGGAAATTTATTAGAAAGACAAGCATTGATGAACTCCCTCAATTATGGAATGTGCTAAAAGGGGATATGAGTATAGTAGGTCCGCGTCCGCCTTTACCTAGAGAAGTGCAGGAATATACGGAATATGATAAACAGCGGCTGCTTGTAACACCGGGGTGTACAGGGTTATGGCAAGTTAGTGGAAGAAATAGCGTAGGTTTTCATGAAATGGTGGAATTGGATTTAGAATACATGCAAAAACGAAATATTGTATTTGACGTAAAAATAATTGTTAAAACAGTGATTGTCCTGTTTGGATCAAAAAATGCATTTTAGGAAGGAGGCATGTAAGCAATGATGAAAAAGGATGCAAAAATCTATGTTGCTGGTCATAAAGGATTGGTGGGATCAGCAATTTTTAGAAAATTACAAAAAGAGGGGTACACAAATCTAGTGTACAAAACTAGTAAGGAACTAGATTTAAGAGATGCGGTTCAAGTAAATGATTTCTTTTTAAAAGAAAAAATTGAGTATGTTTTTCTAGCAGCTGCAAAAGTTGGTGGGATTGTCGCAAACAATGAATATCGAGCTGATTTTATCCGAGAGAATATCATGATTCAAACAAATGTCATTGATGCTTCCTATCGATATGGTGTAGAAAAGCTCCTTTTTCTTGGAAGTACGTGCATCTACCCGAAATTAGCGCCACAGCCTTTAAAAGAAGAGTATTTGTTAACAGGTCCATTGGAAGAAACGAATGAACCGTATGCAATAGCAAAGATTGCTGGAATCAAAATGTGCGAGTCTTATAATAAACAATATGGGACAAGATTTATTTCAGCCATGCCAACAAATATGTATGGAGAAAATGATAATTTTGATTTAAAAACGTCACATGTATTGCCAGCTCTAATAAGAAAATTTCATGAAGCGAAACAATTAAATGCAGAATTTGTGGAAGTTTGGGGAACAGGAACTCCAAAACGTGAATTCCTTTATTCTGATGATTTGGCAGATGCTTGTATTTTTTTAATGAATCATTATGAGGAAGATGAAATAATCAATGTCGGTGTAGGAGAAGATCTTCCTATTAAAGATCTTGCAGAATTAATCAGCCAAGTAGTTGGCTTTAAAGGAGAAATTAAGTTTGATTCTTCTAAGCCAGATGGAACGCCAAGGAAATTGGTTGATGTCACCAAAATAAATGCTATTGGATGGAAAGCAAAAGTACCGTTGGAAGATGGAATACAAAAGGCATATAACTGGTTTTTACATAAAGAACTTACAAAAATAAACTAAAAATGCAGGAGGAATAAAATGAAGAGAGCATTGATAACTGGGGTAACAGGTCAAGATGGATCTTATTTAGCAGAGTTTCTATTAGAAAAAGGATATAAAGTTTATGCATTGCGCAGAAGAACAAGTACGCCGAATTATGAAAATGCCGAACATGTTAAGGATCAATTAGAATGGATGGATGGAGATTTAAATGACATCGTTTCGTTAATAGAAGCTGTTCGCATAGCGCAGCCGGATGAAGTGTATAATTTAGCTGCACAATCTTTTGTCGCAACATCCTGGTCACAGCCAGTTGCAACAGGAAATATGACTGCAATTGGTGTAACTAATATGCTGGAAGCTGTTCGCATTGCCAAACCAGATGCCCGTTTTTATCAAGCGTCCAGCTCTGAAATGTTTGGAAAAGTACAAGAAACTCCGCAAAAAGAAACAACTCCATTTTATCCAAGAAGTCCATATGGAGTTGCAAAGGTATATGGACATTGGATTACAGTCAATTACCGTGAAAGCTTTAATATGTTTGCATGCTCGGGAATTTTATTTAATCATGAATCTCCGCGTCGCGGCATTGAGTTTGTGACACGCAAAGTGACAGATGCAGTTGCCAGAATCAAGTTGGGCTTGGCAACAGAATTGCGTATGGGAAATCTAGATGCTAAACGAGACTGGGGATTTGCAGGAGATTATGTAAAAGCAATGTGGCTAATGCTGCAGCAGGATCAACCAGATGACTTCGTTATTTCAACAGGGGAAATGCATACGGTTGAAGAGCTAGTAGAAACAGCATTTTCTTATGTGGGACTAGATTGGAGAGATTATGTAGTCATTGATGAAAAATTTGTCCGTCCAGCAGAAGTAGATTTGTTATTGGGCGATTGCTCCAAAGCAAAGAAAAAGTTAGGCTGGGAATTAGATGTAAGCTTTACCGAACTTGTTCATATGATGGTAGATTCAGACATAGAGAAATACTCTAGAAATAAATTAGTGGAAATATAAAAAACAGAAGCTTGGCATAAAGCAACGCCAAGCTTCTTTATTATTTCCTAATTCACCTTAAAAAGATACTACTAATCAAATGATTGAAGGGGAAATAATATAAAAATATGAAAAAAATATTAGTAAATGCGACAGCAAATGATGCTAGAGGTCCATTATCCCTTACAAAAAGCTTTCTGAAAGACTTAGTTGAACATGAAAAGCAACTAGAATCAGAAAATATTTTTATAACTACATTAGTATCTAATAAGGAATTATTAAAATATAATTCGAAACACATTGAAGTGATTTATGATGTGAAACCAAAGGTCAGTTTTTTAGCTAAATTATCATATGAATATCGTTTTCTCCCAGCATTAATGAAAGAGAAGAATTACCGAGCGTATTTATCATTGCAAAATACCGCCATTAAGAAGGGGCCTTGGAAGCAATTTGTCCTTATTCATACCCCGCTGCCGTTTGTAAAGATTAGCTTGGCAGATTTGGAGAAAAAGAATTTTATAAAATATAAAATTTTACTGAGAAATGTCATCGCTAGACAAATTGAACATACAAATGAAATTATTGTCCAAACAAAGTGGATGAAAGATTCGATTAGAAAATTGGGATTTAAAAATCATATTACCATCCATAGACCATCTAGTGGAAATTTTCGAGAATATTGTAATCCACTAACCCCATCCATAGAAGCGAAAATAACAAACGTCGCTAATAAGAATAAAATAAAACTACTCTATCCTACTAACTTGGAAAAATATAAAAATAATAACCGTCTTATTTCCGCAGTGAAAAGATACAATGAAAAGAATGAACACAATCAAGTTGTTCTCTATTTAACACTCGATGGCCAAGATGATACGGATATAAATTATTTAGGAAAAATACCATTTGAATCCATGTATACCCTATATAAAAAAATGGATGCTCTTATTTTCCCGTCCATCGTAGAAACGTTGGGACTGCCATTATTAGAAGCAGAAGAAAGTGGTTTAAATCGTATAGTAGCAGATAGAGAGTATGCCAGAGAAATATGTAAGAACAATGCTTATTACTTTGATCCTTATAGTATAGGGTCCATTATGCAAACAATCGAACAATTTGTTTTCGAATACGATGCCAAAAAAGAAAATAGAGAAGATACAACATTCCCCATCCATATAAATGATTCTGCAAGCTACTATGACTATATAAAAATAATTCAAAATACATGGTGATAAGATGAAAAAAATAACATTTGTCATAAACTATTTTTACCCAGATTTCGATTCAACTGCGCAATTAATGACAGAACTTTGTAAAGAGCTGCAACAAGATTTTCAAATATCGGTAATAGCAGCCCAACCGAAAAATGCAGGTGAAATTGGGAAAAAGAAAAGATTGGAAAAAGGTTATTTAGAAAATATAGAAATTAATTGGATTCGTTTGCCAAAAGTAAATAAGATGTCAAAAATCAGTAGGATAAAATACATTTTTACCTACTTTTTTTATGCAAATTTAGCTCTAATTAGAGAAAAAAATGTGGATATTATTTATACGATTTCCACACCGCCAGTGTTAGGAGGATTAATTGGAACGATTGGAAAATTTATTAAAAGAACGAAGCATGTGTATAATATTCAAGATTTTAACCCAGAACAAGCTGCAGCGGTAAGTTTTACGAAAAATGAGCTAATTTTTAAGGCCGCTAAAACAATCGATAAGCTAAATTGTAAGTTTTCCGATCACATTGTCGTCGTCGGAAATGATATGAGTGAAACATTAAAAAATAGATTCTCTAATAAATCTA
Organism: Niallia sp. 01092; assembly: GCF_052318935.1. Classification (NCBI taxonomy): domain Bacteria; kingdom Bacillati; phylum Bacillota; class Bacilli; order Caryophanales; family Bacillaceae; genus Niallia; species Niallia sp. 01092. Next base: position 34,249 of record NZ_JBQRKO010000018.1, read on the forward strand.
TTCCAGAACATACGATTATTAATAATTGGACGGATGAAAAGGAAATTATCCCGTTAGAAAAATCCAATGATCAGGTAAAGAATTTTCTCCAGCAATATAATCTCGAGAATAAATTTATCGTGATGTATTCAGGTAACATTGGTCTTTATTATGATTTAGAAAACATCATAAAAATAACCAAGGAGTTTAAGGAATACAAGGATCTTGTCTTTGTTTTTATTGGAGAAGGTGCAGTGAAAAAACAGATGCAGCAATTTATTAAAGAAAATAGGTTGGAAAATACAGCATTTATCCCTTTTCAGCCCAAAGAGTTTATAAAGTACTCGCTAAATGCTGCTGATGTTCATTTTGTCGTAAATCAAAAAGGAATAAAAGGTGTGTCTGTTCCAAGTAAGATTTATGGTGTTTTAGCTGCTGGAAAACCGATAATAGGTGTACTAGAACAAGGTAGTGAAGCACAAAGAATAATTGATGAAAGCAACTCCGGGATAGTGGTAGAGCCGCAAGATTATCAAGGGATAACAGAGGCTATAAAGAAAATGTATGAATTAGATTCAGCTGAAAGAAAAAACCTAGGCATAAATGGAAGGGTTTATTTGGAGCAGCATTTAAAAAGAGAACTTTCTATTGAGAAATATAGAAATCTACTAAAACAAGTATCTGATGAAACGACTATCAGTGTAGAAAATTTTCACTCAAATGCAAAATTATAAGCTTATAAATAGGATAAAACAGACCTCATTAGATATTCATCAGGTCTGTTTTTTTTAGGAGGAAAGCAAATGAAGCTGGTTTTATTATCAGGAGGATCTGGAAAAAGACTTTGGCCTTTATCTAATGACACTCGCTCAAAGCAATTTCTGAAAGTATTGGAAAGTGAAGAGGGAGAAAAGCAATCGATGGTACAGCGCGTATGGGGGCAGTTAGAAGCTACTGGCTTAGCAGAGTCTTCCGTAATAGCGACTTCTAAATTACAGCGGGACATGATTTATAGTCAGGTAGGTCAAGAAGTTCCAGTAATAATAGAACCGGAGCGAAGAGACACTTTCCCTGCGATAGTACTTGCAGCTGCGTATTTATTATCGGAAGCAAATGTGTCGGAAGAGGAAGTAATGGTTGTTTTGCCAGTTGATCCTTATGTTGATGATATGTTTTTTCATAAGGTGAAGCAATTAGAAGAAGTGTTGCATGAATCGGAAGCGGAGTTAGCATTAATAGGTGTTCAACCGACCTATCCATCCTCTAAATATGGCTATATCGTACCTCATGAATTAGAGGAGAAACAGGGGTATTATACAGTTAATCATTTTACAGAAAAGCCAAGCGAAGAAAAAGCGCAAACTTTAATAGATAATCATGCACTTTGGAACTGTGGCGTGTTTGCTTTTAAACTAAAATTTTTAATAGATATCATGGTTTCAAAAGGGCTGCCATTACAGTATGAAAAGCTTCTCCAGCAATATGCGCTGCTGCCCAAAATTAGCTTTGATTATGAAGTGGTTGAAAAAGCAGCAAATATTGTCGCTCTTCCTTATGATGGATATTGGAAAGATCTGGGTACATGGAATACTTTAACAGAAGAAATGACAACTGCGCATATAGGAAAGGGAATATTAACGAAAGATTCGATTAACACGCATCTTGTGAACGAATTAGATATTCCAGTAACGGTAATAGGAGTGAAGGATATTGTCGTTGCTGCAAGTCCAGACGGTATTTTAGTTGCTGATAAAGAGGCTAGTCCAAAAATAAAGGAATTAATAAGTGACTTTGCTGGTCCGCCAATGTATGAAGAACGATTATGGGGATGGTCAAGAGTGCTTGATTATGCGAAATATGAAGGCGGCCAAGAAATGGTTACGAAACGCATCTGTATACATGCTGGCAAAAATTCTACCTATCACTATCATCAATTGCGAGATGAAGTATGGACAATTGTTCGTGGGGAAGGAGAATTGGCACTTGATGATCATATTACGAGAGTAAAAACAGGGGATATCATTCATTTGCCTAAAGAGAAGAAACATGGGATAAAAGCAATATCAGAGCTGGAGTTTGTTGAAGTGCAAACAGGGGTTGGGATAAGCGATTCAGACTTTAAGCGAATTTATTACGAGTGGGAAGATGTAATCAATCACTTCCATAAATCCAAAGCGAAAGTTATTATCTGATAGTAGCAAGGGAGGAAGTTCCCTTGCTACTATCAGAAACAAAAAATGATAAAAAGGACATTAATGATGATGAAACCTAATTATTTAATATATTTAGCCTTCTTTTTTATATCACTAGATAATTTCCCATTAATGTTTGGAACGGCATATAAACCAGTCAGTCTACTGTTTTTAGTTTTGTATTTTGGTATAAAATTACCTGAAATGATCCGCTTAAATTGGAAAAGAATCGAATTGTTTATTTTCTTTCTTATTATGCTAAGCTTTGTTATTAGCGCCACAATAATTAAATTTAATGGTTACAGTTCGGTCGGTTTAATTGACGCTGTATCTTCTTTTCTAGCTGGAATCATTATTTACTTAGCAATTAAACATTTTATGATGAAAAATGATTTGGAAGTGCGTATAAAGGCTCTTGAAATGTTGTTATACGGTTATACCATTCCTGTTTTCATCGGTTTGTTGCAAGTTGTATATATTTATATAGCTCCTTTAGGCTTTATAGAAAACATCACTTCTATATTTGTACAAAGAACGGATTATATTAATACTGGAAGAGTGCACTTTACATTTTCTGAACCTTCCTTTACGTCCATTCATACCAATTTGATTATGATTCCTGCCCTGTTTATACTGAAAAAGTTTAGATCTGTAAATAGATATATAAAAATTGTCGTAATGCTCTTTTTTATTCTTTCCATTTTAACATTATCCGTTCGATATTATATGGATTTAACTTTTGCTTTACTCGTTTATTTCATTATTTTTCTTCAAGTAAAAAATATTTTTAAAATATTTTTCATTGCTCCTGCCTTAATAGGGATCTTATTCTTAGTACTAAATTTTACTGGGAGCTCAAAAGACAGCTACCATGTTCAGAGGTTTATGAAAGTAATGGAGAACCCAGAACAAATAGCTTCTGATCCATCCTTCCAAATCAGAAATACATATTCTGACATTGGATATAACGCATTTCTTGATCATCAATTAATTGGTGTTGGGATTGGAAATTATGTACAGTACTATAAAGGAAATCTGGCTAATGTTAATCCTAACTATAAAAAATATCCAGAACTGGTTGATGCACTTAATCATAGCGAAGTAATTGCACAATACAATATGTATACAAGATTGCTGTCAGAAATGGGAATGATGGGAATGTTAGTTATCCTGATAATGATGATTATATTGATTTCAATGAGGAATAATCGTTATAAACTATTTATTTCCATCTTGTTAATATGGACCTTAATCCAATTTGATTCCTTTGCATTTATCCCAATGTATTTAATTCTATGTCTTAATAGCAGGAACTGGATGAGAAAGAAGCAAACTTTGAGTTCAAAAGGAATATTGCTCCATTATGGAGATAAAGAACAGATATCCTTAGATAGGGACTAAAAGTATAACGATTCATTGAAACTGCAGGAAAAAAATAAATGTTTGGGTAGGGTTAATGATGAAAAAACATCTATTTGGTGTCTTAGAACAAGGGATGGTATCCCTTTTGAATTTTTTAATTATCGTATTATATAGCAGGCAAATGAACAGCAGTGATTTTGCCTTATTTGTCATTATTCTTTCAACCGTTACATTAGCATTCTTGATAGCTACTAATTTTTGTGCAATGCCTATCCAAATATACTTAGAAAACAAATATAAAAAACAAGCAAGAAAATATATTCAATTGCTAATAAAAAATTATCTAATGATAGCTTTCATTACTAACAGTGTTTTCTTATTGCTGTTTGATCTTTTAGTAAGAAATATTAATTGGGAAACTTATTTTTTTAGCATGCTATTCTCTACTGTTTGGGGATTGTATGAAATCATAAGAAAAATATGCTATACACAACAAAAAACAAAAAATATATTTATCGGAAGTATTATTTTGGTTATAGGCTTTTGTTTTAATAGTTACTTTTTGTTTAATAAAGTATCTCTTATTAATAGTTTTATCATTCTTTGTATCTGTTATTCTCTTGCTTGCATCTCAAGTATTTTATTAAATGGAAAGAAAAAAAATAAAAATAATAAATCTCAAGATATATTAAGCCGACAATCGTTTCAAAGAAATGTGTTAAGTACTCATTGGAAAATATCGAAGTGGCCCATCATTGGTACGGTATTTTATTGGATCTCTACCCAGGGATATATGATTTTTCTATCTTATTTTATTTCCGACTTACAATTGGGGGCATTTCGTACAGCGATGAACCTGCTTGGTTTAATAACAATCCTTCTAGTATTCTTTGAAAATATGTATACACCGATTGCTTCAAAAGAATACTTTAATAAAGGCGTAAAAGGAATAGATTCCCTTGTGAAGAGCATCTATATAAAAGCAAGTTTACCCTTAATAGGGATTACTTTTATAGCAACAATTACTAGTTACTTCCTATATGGCATTATCTTTGGTGAAAAGTATGCCAGCTTTTCGTACTTAACAATATTTTTTGGATTTTATCAATTGCTGCAAGGAATAAATAAACCAGCATTAGTAGGACTTGTAGCAATGGAGAATACAAAGCCAGTTTTTATTGGGAATTTGGTGAATGCTGCGATTACGGTTTGTTTTGGATTGCTAATGTCAAAATACTTTCATGTAATTGGATCAGTCATGGGTGTTGTCTTAGCAACATTTATATTATCAATCTATTTGATATCTTGTTATTGGCGAACGAAGAGAAGTATGGAATTGTCAGGAGTTGCCTCTTTGTAGAAGAAGGGAAGAGGATGGTGCATATAAAAGGAAAGGAGAAAAGAATGAAGATTAGTGTGATTATTCCAATATATAATAGCCAAGAAACAATCATTGCTGCAATAGAAAGTGTGGTACAACAAAAAAGGGACCTATTTGAAATAGAAATCATTCTTATAGATGATGGGTCTTATGATAATTCATGCAAAATCATTTCACAGTTTATAGAGAATAATCCGAACAATAAAGTTCAAATCGTATATCAATATCAAGAAAACGAAGGGGTATCGGCTGCTCGAAATGCCGGCTTACGTTTAGCAACTGGTGATTTTATTGCCTTTTTGGATTCAGACGATATATGGCTAGAAGGAAAATTGGAGAAACAAGTAAAAATGTTTATGGAAGATTCATCTTTAGGGATGGTTTATGGCCAGTATATTAATCGTGTAGTGTATACGAATAAAAAGGTAGAGCGATTTGTATTAAAACATTTTTATGAAGGGGATGTTTATATACCTTTATTAAAAGGGAATTTTATTGCAACATCATCCGTTCTAATGACGAGGGAAGTCTTTCATTCTGTCGGTTATTTTGATGAAGAGTTAACTTTAGCCGAAGATTATGATTATTGGCTAAAGATTGCAAAAAAATTCAAATGTTCATATAGTAAAGATCCTTTATTAATAAAGCAATTTACCGGCATAAATAATTTAAGTGGCGGAAGAAGTCTAAAGATGCACCACTTTGCAAGCAAAGTGGTGAATAAAAATCTAGAAGAATCGAATATCTCAGGAAAAAAGAGAAAGGAAATTATCGATTTATTAGATACTAGCTTAGTGTACGACTACATATATGAAGGACAAAGGAAAAATGCATGGCGTTTAATAGGAAGAAAATTACTAATAGATAAAATGATAAATAAGCAGCTGGTTATCTTTTTTCTTCTGACTTTTTTACCTAGAAATACAATGGATCATTTACAAGTTCTCAATTCTAAACTTAAAATATTTTAAACATTTTCTTTGTTTAGAGTACTAGTGGCGAATAGGGTTAATCAGATTCTATTTAAGATGAAAGAGAATGATAAAAATTTTAAAAGGGGTATCTTAATGAAAAAGATTGCAGTAATTGGCCCACTTCCACCCCCTATACACGGGGAAAGCTTAGCTATTCAGTCAATTATAGAATCGGAGAAATTAAATCAGGAATTCATCATTAAACCGATAAATACTAATAGGAAGATGATAAAAAATCCAGGTGGATTTGCCATAGGAAAAGTGATGCAAGACATAGCTATAATACTAAGAATACTATTTATTAATACGGATATTGGATACATTTCTATTTCTCAAACAAAATTAGGCCTATTAAGGGATTTAGTCATTATATATTTGTTGAATATAAAAAAAGTCAAAATTATTACCCATTTGCATGGGAACAGCTTAGGAATAACGATTGAGAATCTGTCGAAATTTTGGAAGAGAATTGTGAAATATGTATTTAAGAGAATTAATATTGGGATTGTGCTTGGGCAAAGTCTATCACATAATTATCAAGGTCTTGTACAGGATTTAAGAGTTGTACAAAATGGAGTTTCGGAAGAATTTTTGTTAAATGAACAAATTGAAAAGGCAATAGAATTAAAGAGTAAAAAGGACTTTGTACAAATTGTATATTTAAGTAATTTAATCGAAAGTAAAGGATTTCTTTTATTGGCCAAATCTTGTGTAGAATTAATTAAAGAAGGTCTTCCCATTCGATTAGTTTTAGCTGGAGCCATTCATAATAAGGATAGTTATGATGAATTAATCGAATTAATAAATAAACAGAACTGTAAGGAGGAAATTACTTATTTAGGTACAGTTTTTGGGAAAGAAAAGCAGCAATTATTATTAGATTCAGATTTGATGGTGCTTCCAACAAAATATAAGACAGAAGGACAACCTCTATCCATTATTGAAGGAATGGCTGCGGCATTGCCGATTATATCCACAAAAGTCGGGTGTATTGAGGATATGATTAACGAAAATGGTATCCTCCTTGAAGATCCAACAGTAGATTCACTGAAAAAAGCGATAAGAAGTTTAGTAAAAGACCCTGAGATTCGGAAAGATTATTCTATAGAAAGCAGAAGGCTTTATAAAAAGGAATATACATTAAAAAAACATATTAATAAGATGGAATCTATTTTTAATGAGATGTAAGGATAGCAACATAAGGAAATAAGTGAAAGGAGAAAGATCATTTTGAAGATTTTAATAGATGCCTATGTAGAAAAAAATTTAGGGGATGATTTGTTTCTGAAAATATTATTTGATCGCTATCCTTCATCTATAGAATGGTTTATCATTTGTAGTTCAGAAGATAAATTAAAAGCATTTGAAAATTATAATATCAAAAAATTCAATAAAAAGATCCATAAATATAAAGATTTTGACGCTGTTATTAATATAGGTGGCTCCATCTTTATGCAAAACGGAAAATGGTGGATGAAACAGCTGCTTATCCGATTGGCGTATGCATTGCCTATGAAGCTTAGAAAAAAGCCATTATTTATAATTGGCTGTAATTATGGACCATCGAATAGTAAATTAATGTATTTCTTTAATCATCTTTTTATTAAGTATTTCGTAACAGATATCTGCTTTAGGGATAAAGAAAGCTTTCATTTATTTAAAAAAATAAAGCAGGCAAGATATGGTGCAGATATTGTTTATGGTTTAGATACAAGCAGCATGGAGGTTGTAAAACGAGGCAATAAAATAGGTATATGCATCATGAGCTTTTCTGATAAGGAAACCAATGAGCAATTCATTAGAAAAACAGTTGAACTAACGAAAGAGTTAATAGCCAAAAGATATGAAGTAGAATATTTATCTTTTTGTGAAGAACAAAATGACAAAGATACATTTAATAAAATTAAAAAATTATTAGATGAATCTTATCAAAACAAAATAACGCATGGTATCTATGATGGAGATATTAACACATATTTGGAGAATTTAAATAAATTAAATTTTATCATAACTCTACGTTTTCACTCCCTTATATTAGCCCAAATATTAGGAATAAACTATTATCCTATAGTTTACAGTAATAAAACTTCCAATATATTGAAGGATCAAAACTTTGGAGGGGAGTATACATTTATTCATGAAATAGGTCAGCTTCAGATTGAAAATGTCATAAAGCAAATAAAAGGGACAAACAATTCAATGAATCTGAAACTTAAAGAAGAGGCAGTCAATCACTTTGTTGAAATAGACCACTATTTGAAGAAAACCAATGTTAATCTGAGAAGTGAATACGAAGAATTAAGGTTATAGAATTATAGAGATGCTTCTCTATTATTAGATAAAACATAGTGAAGAAGGAGATAGTATGAGCCGAGAAGCAACTCTTTTAAAAAATACCATCATATTTGCTATTGGGAATTTTTCTTCCAAATTTTTGGGATTTCTTATCCTTCCATTATATACTGCATATCTTAATTCTTCTGAATATGGATATTATGACCTGATTGTCAGTACAGCAAGTTTATTGTTGCCAATCATAAGTTTTCAAATATATGATGGATTATACAGGAATTTGTTAGAGGTAGAGGAATTAGAAGAAAAAAAGAAAAATATTAGCGCCACTATTTATATTATTGTAAGAAACTTAGTAATATTTAATGTCCTTTATTTATTGGTGGATATTCTCCTTCCATTTAAAAATAGTAGCTTAATATTGCTATTTATAAACGTATTTATTATTTATACTGCTTATTTACAAATTGCAAGAGGATTTAAGCAGAATGCTGTTTTTTCGATAGCTGGAATTATTAATACAGTATTGGTTGTATTGTTTTCTCTCTATTTTATTATTTTATTAAATCTAAAGGTCTCCGGGTTGCTGCTTTCGATGATTCTTTCTTATTTCATATGTATCGTATATCTTGAAGTGAAGTTGAAGGTTATTAGATATATCCGTTTTTCTAAGGGAGATAAGAAAGTAGGGAGTCTTCTAATCGCTTATTCACTACCACTAATACCTAACACTATTAGCTGGTGGATCATGAATGTATCAGATCGGTATTTATTAACACACTTTGCAGGGGTTGAGGCGAATGGTTTATATGCGATTGCAAATAAATTTCCAGCTATACTTTTAGCGATTAATAGTGTGTTTTATCTATCCTGGCAGGAGAGTTCCATTACTGAATATGAGGCAAAAGATCGAAATGAATTCTATACGAAAATGTTTAATAATCTAGTAGTGTTTCAGTTTTCTTTTGTACTCGTTCTAATTGCTTTTACAAAGCCAATGATGCAGCTGCTTGTGAATGCAGAATTCTATGCTGCATGGAAATATGTCCCTGCATTATATATCGGTGCAGTTTTTTTTGCATTCTCTTCTTTTTACGGCACTGGCTTTTTAAGTACAAAGAAAACAAAGGGTGCATTTTATAGTTCTGTTTTTGGCTCCATCGCGAATATTCTCTTAAATATCATATTAATCCCTTTTATTGGTATTCAAGGTGCAGCAATTTCAACTATGTTAGCATTTATTATAATGTGGATTATAAGAATGAAGCAAACGAAAACATTCTTTCAAATAACTATTAAGAAAATTCCATTTCTTATATTAGTGAGTCTTATATTATTGGAAATAATCGGTTATTATCTAGACTATTTAGTACTGGATTATATTTTAATGATCGCATCACTGATTTCCTTTTTACTATTGAATAAAAATTTGATTGTTGGAGTGTTGGGAAAAACTTCGAGAAAATGGATAAAAAGACAAAGAGTATCATAGTGGCATAAATAGACATATTATTTTTCTTTAAGTGGAAGCTAAGGAAAGATATCATAAAAAAGCCTCTTGTAATGTTTGTTCCAACAAACTTACAAGAGGCTTTTTTAATATGCCATTAAATTTGGTAACGAGCCATTGCAATGGTCCCCTTTTTTACAGCAGCGATTACTAATCGATCATTGATAATGCAGCTTCCTTCTCTTCTACAGTATCCCCCTGTTTAAAATATAAATCTTTATAAACTCCACCTTGTTTTATTAATTCCTCATGTTTTCCGGACTGGACAATTTTCCCGTTATTCATCACAATAATTTTGTCTGCTTGTTTAATAGTAGATAAGCGATGAGCGATAATAATGGTAGTTCTATTGCCTTTTAACTTTTCTAGTGCATGTTTTATTTTGTATTCTGTTTCACTGTCGAGCGAAGCGGTGGACTCATCCATTAAGATAATAGGAGCCTCTTTTAGTATTCCTCGAGCTATAGCCAACCGTTGTTTTTGCCCTCCAGACAATTTTGCTCCTCTTTCACCAATTTCTGTATCATATCCATGCGGCAAAGATTCTATAAAGTCGTGAATTTCTGCTAATTTGGCAGCTTTGACTATTTTATTTTCTGTAGTGTTAGGGTTAGAGTACATTAGATTTTCTTTTATCGTTCCATTAAAAAGATAGGTTTCCTGTGGTACGTAGGCGATATAACTTCTTAAATCAGAAGGAGATAAGTCTTTAATTGAAACGCCATCTAGAAAAATGTTTCCATTATTCACTTTATAAAATCCTAGCAGCAATTGAAATAATGTAGTTTTTCCTGTACCGCTCACCCCTACAATACCTATCGTTTTCCCAGCTGGGATTTCTAGGTTAAAGTCTTTTAAAATAACATGATTCGGATCATAGCCAAAAGTAATATTTTGAAAGACAATTTCCCTTTTTAATGGTTTCTTTGGAGTAAATATTGGGAAGTCATTTGTTTCTGTTGCATGTTTAAACACAACAGAAAGTCTTTCAACTGCTGCGGCAGATCGTTGGAAAGCGGCCCATTGGCCAGCAAGGCCATTTAAAGGGTACACAAGATGATTGATAAGATTAACAAAAGTCAATAAAGCTCCGACAGTAAGTGTTCCTTTAGAAATAAAAACAGCGCCAAAGCTAAGGCTGATTAAATAAGCTATTAATCCAATTCCGTTTCCTCCAGCATTATACAAACCGCGCATTTTTCCATTGGAAAGTTCCAGAGAATATAGTTTTTTATTTTGGCTAGTATATTTCTTAGATAAAATCTTTTCTAATAGAAAAGATCGTACAACATTAGTTCCTTGGAAAATATCACTCAGTTGATTATTCATTTTTCCAATTATTTGATGAATTTTTCGGCTGTTCTTACGTAATATCATACCAAATAATACCCCGCTAACTAGAGCAATAGGGGCTATACAAATACTGATGATAGAAAGCTGCCAGCTAAGATGAAATAAGTAAATAAAAACCGTAATAGACATTAAAGGCAATTTGACGAAATTAAATAGATTCTTGCCAATCATAGCATCAATGCTATTAATATCATTCGTAAAATGAGCTAATAATTCACCAGTTTGAAAGCCAGCTGTTTTATTTACTGGCAGACGTAATAGATGGCTTAATAAATCCTCTCTAAGATCATTTTTTATAGCATTTGTTGCCTTTGAATCTAGATACGTATTAAAAAAAGTATTTGACAGATTAACGAAAACAATGACAGCTCCTAATGGAATTAATTGCTTAATTTTCTGTAATTCACTGTTGATAGCTGCATTCGTAATTTCACCTAAAAACCAAGCGAAGATAATGGTAATAAATATATCAAGAATAATAGAGAACATTAAAGAAAGATATATTTTCCAATGTTTTAAAATATAGGGTTTAAGTAATGAGGAAGTTTTCCTCTTAGGAAGTAGTTTAGTTTTAAGTTTTAATAAATGTGGAACCTGAGTATAATTATCCATTACATCACTCCAGAAAATAAAATAGTAAAATTTTCTCTATTGGTTCATTATAAAGAACGTTAAGGGAAAAGTAAACCTAAGTAATAAATCATGATAAATAAATTTAACGAAATAAAAAATAAGTATATTTTTGCTTATTTAATAGCTTTTTTTATATTGAAAGCAAAAGTAATTGGAATATTATAGTTGACATCAAAGAACGCTGCTTGTAATATTATTCTTAATAAAGAACGATTTTGAAGCGGACAATCATGAGGAGAAAGGTGGATGCAATGAGCGCAATTATAGGTATTCTTCACCAAAATCAGGAACCTATATCCATCGAACAGGGATTTACTATGATGAAATCATTACAAAAATATCCTGCTGATGACATGCACACTTGGAATGATGATCGCATTTTTCTAGGTTGTCATTCCCAGTGGATCACACCTGAATCTATTGGTGAACAAATCCCCTGTTATGATTCTGCATCTGAAATAGTCATAAACGCCGATGCAATTATTGATAATCGTGCAGAACTATTTGACATGCTGCAAGTGTGCAATACAGAGAAAAAAACGATGAAAGATAGTGAATTAATAATATTAGCATACAAAAAATGGGGAAAAGAGGCGCCTAAGTATTTAATCGGAGATTTTGCTTTTATCATATGGGATAAGAGAGAGCAGCTTCTATTTGGAGCAAGAGACTTTTCTGGAAACCGAACACTCTATTATTATCGCAATAATCAGAGATTTGCTTTCAGCACGATCATGGAGCCATTATTTTCTTTGCCTTATATTGAGAAAGAACTGAATGAACAATGGCTTGCTGAATTTTTAGTTATACCAGATAGAGTGGAAACAACAGACCCTTTTTCAACAGTATATAAACATATTGAACAGATTCCACCAGCTCACACTATTTCAGTAAAAGAAGGCAAAATAACCTTTTCACAATATTGTACATTACCGGAAGGAGAAGTATTAAAACTAAAGTCTAATAAAGAATATGAAGAAGCATTTCGAGACGTTTATGACAAAGCAGTGACATCCAGACTAAGAACTCAATACGAAGTAGGAGCTCATTTAAGCGGAGGATTAGATTCTGGTTCCGTTGTTAGTTTTGCTGCTAACGCCTTAAAAAAGGATAATAAATGGTTGCATACGTTTAGCTATATTCCTGAAGATGGTTTTACAGATTGGACACCGCGGAATCGAATGGCGGATGAACGCCCATACATCGAATCAACGGTAAAGTATGTAGGCAATATTAATGATACTTACTTGGATTTTAAAGGGAAAAGTCCTTTATCTGAAGTGGATGATTGGTTGGAAATAATGGAGATGCCATATAAATTTTTTGAGAATTCTTTTTGGATGAATGGAATATATGAACAGGCTAAGCAAAAAGGAATACGTGTGTTATTAAATGGAGCGAGAGGCAATTGGACAGTATCTTGGGGACCAGTATTAGACTATCAAGCCTTGCTAATAAAAAAGCTGAAATGGCTGCAGCTCTATCAGGAATTGCTTTTATACAGTCGAAGCATCGGCGTAAAAAGATCGAAAATATTATCTATAGCAGGGAGAAAAGCATACCCATTTTTAAGCAGGTTACATCCATCTAATATAGATAGAAACTCAGCTTTGTTAATAAATTCTGAGTTTGCAAATAGGACAAGAATCCTTAATAGATTAGAGGAACAAGGAATCCACAGGAATCATGCAGCTATCCGAAATGCATATGAAGAAAGAAAAAATCACTTTCAACAATCCTATTCTTGGAACATTAATGGTGTAGTTGGAACAAAAATGTCACTTCGACATTCTATCTGGGAACGTGATCCAACCAATGATTTGCGAGTTGTTCGTTTTTGTTTATCTATTCCAGAAGAGCAATGCGTACAAAATGGGTTAGGTAGATCTCTTATTCGAAGATCAACAAAAGGGCTGCTGCCAGATAAAGTGCGGTTAAATCAACAAGTACGTGGAATACAAGGAGCCGATGGAATCCATCGAATGCGTCCTCATTGGAGATCGTTTATAGAAGAGCTGCATTATCTATGTGAAGATCAAAAAATGGCTGAATACTTTAATATATCCTTAATAAAAGAAGCGATTTCAAGAATTGAGGCAGATCCCCAGGAAGAGATGATATATGGGGATGAGTTAAAGACTGTAATGAGAAGTTTTATTGTCTATCGATTCTTAAAAAATATTGAAAGGGGGTGAAACAGAATGAAACATGTGAAACAAGAATGGGAAACACCAGTATTGGAAGTATTAAATATCAATATGACTATGGCAGGTCCTGGATTAACTATTCCAGATTTAATCCAAGGAGATCCAGATGAAATGGTTCACCATAGCTGATTTTTTAGCGGATTGAAATAGTACTTGCCACATATTTTTGATGATGCGAACAGAATAACATTCTTATTATGTTCATACATCAACAAAAATAATAGACTTCTGGAGTACTTAAGCAAGTATCTCCAGAAGATTTATAGGATGCATTTTACTTTGCCATTTGGGGTGAAAAAAGATGATAGGAACTGCAAGAAAAGGTTTTTATAAAGCATTCGGATTAGTTATGGTGAGTGATATAATCCTGCCAGAACTGCCATTATGTAATGAAAATGAGCATCAATTCGATTTAATTATTTCAATAAAAGATTTATCTGACTTATGGGCAAGTGTATCAAGTGATGCATCAAGTCATGTAATAGCGAAAGAAAACTTCGTCATTTTTGAAGTTCCAGATACTGCGATTTTTTGCATTCGGGATGGAAAAGAAATCATCGTTTCCCCAATCAAGGAATCAGCAGAAGATAAAATCCGGCTCTATATACTTGGTACTTGTATGGGGGCTGTATTGCTGCAAAGAAAAATTATTACCTTGCATGGAAGTTGCATTGCGATAAATGGTAAAGCATATGCTTTTATTGGCGAATCGGGCGCTGGGAAATCAACATTGGCTTCTGCTTTTTTAAAAGAGAATTATGCGCTTCTTAGTGATGATGTGATCGCCGTTTCCTTTTCGGAAAATCAAATACCGCTTGCATTTCCTTCTTACCCACAACAAAAGCTATGGGAAGAAAGCTTAAATCAATTTGGGATGGAAAGCAATCATTATCAGCCTTTATTTGAAAGAGAAACAAAATTTGCTGTTCCTGTTCCATCTCGATTTGGCGTAAATCCATTGCCCCTTGCTGGTATATTTGAAATTGCGAAAACGGAGAACGAAGATATTAAGGTTAAACAGATAAAAAATTTGGAAAGATTTCCTATTCTATATCGCCATACATATAGAAGCTTTTTGATTCAAAGATTAAATTTAATCGATTGGCATTTTATGAGCACGGCAAAAATGTTAAGTCATATAAACTTATATAAAATAGAACGTCCAGTTTCCAGATTTACGGCAAATGAGTTAGTTCCCCTCATATTAAAAATCATAAACAAGGAGTTGTAAAAAATGTTAAAAAAGCTTGCCATTTCATTAGAAAGTTGTGTCTCGCAAAGTCAAGGGAATATTGTCAGCGACATGGATGGAGAAACAGTGATGATGAGCATAAGCAATGGAAAATACTATAACCTAGGAAAAATAGGCGGGAAAGTATGGGGCTTAATGAGCCAAGAAACGACTGTCTCACAAATAGTGCTTACATTGCAAGCGCAATTTAATATTGAGCAGAAGGAATGTGAAGAACAAGTTATTTCCTTTTTAAATCAAATGTTGAAGGAAAATTTAGTTCAAGTGAAAAGCAATTAGCAGACTTTCATTCTACTAAGAGAAAGGAATATGAAAATGGGTAGAAAGATAAGAAGGTATCTGATGTTAAATAATAAAGTGAAGCTGTTGTATATAGAAGCTCTTCTATATTTAGGGTATGCTCGTATTCTTGTTTTTCTACCATTTTCAAAAGTGGCGCCTTTTTTAGGTAGACAAATGACAGAAACTCCCTATATTCAGTCCAATATAGATCTACTTCAAGTAAAAAGAATTTCTAATGCAGTAAATAGTGTCAGTCGCCACACCTTCTGGGAAAGCAAGTGTCTCGTAAGAGCTATTGCTGGAATGAAAATGCTAGAAAGAAGAAAGATAGACTCTACTTTATATTTAGGCACAGGTAAAGATAGCAACGGAAAAATGATCGCTCATGCCTGGCTGCGTACAGGTGATATATATATAACTGGTGCAGATGTAATGAATCAGTTCACTGTAGTAGGTAAATTTGCAAAGATTAATGAAACATAAATACAAAGGAGCTGCTTTATGGGAGTGGAAGTGGAACGTCGTATTTCTGAATTTACACTAGAATTACAGCTATTAGTAAGTCTATTAAAATTAGTAGATTCACAAGAAGATATACCACGTATAAAGGAACAATATTCAGCAGTTGATTGGGATAAATTTTTACAATTAGCTATCCACCACCGTGTCTATCCTTCCATCTATAAGAAATTAAGTAATATGGATAACGATTGGATTCCTTCCCATGTTTTGCAGACATTGCGTAATAAATACCAATTTAATACGTTTCAAATGCTGCAATTAAGTGCAGAAATGGGACATGTCATCAAACAATTGTCAGCAAGGAATATTCCATCACTTGTATTAAAAGGACCTATTCTAGCCGCGGATTTATATGGTGATATTTCTTTAAGAACTTCAAAGGATCTGGATATTCTTATACCTTTTGAGCATTTAGAGAGTGCGCATGAGATTCTCCGCATGGAAGGTTATATTAGTGACGAATACCCAATTATATTAAAAGAGTGGAAATGGAAAACCCACCATTTTTCCTATACCCATTCACAAAAAAAAATAAATATTGAACTGCACTGGAGGCTGCATAATCCACCTGATAAGGAACCAAGTTTTCATTCTTTATGGGAGCGGAAAAGAGTAAGCAGACTTACTGATTTTCCTATCTATTATTTAGGGAATGAGGATATGTACTTATACCTTATCACTCATGGAGCAAGACATGGGTGGTTTCGTCTGCGGTGGCTGCAGGATATAGACCGAATTTCTAGACAAGAATTCGATTGGAAGCTGCTAAACCAGTTAATTAAAATAAATAAATATCAATTATTGGTTGGACAAGCAGTGATGCTAGCTTCTCTACTATTTAATACACCAAAACAACAAGACCTTCGATTCGTTTCGTATAACAAGAGTGTAAGTTCAATAACTAAACATGCGTTATCTTTTATTACTAATAGTGGGAAGTATCACCTTGCTCCAGAAGCTATAGAGGATGATTTGAAAATTTATGCGTTTTCACTTCAACCTGGATTTATGCAAAAAATGAAGTATATACTCGTTCGGTTATATCCTACCCATATAGATGCCGAAACGCTGCCGCTTCCTAAGGGGCTGCATTTTCTATACTTTCCACTTCGGCCGGTATTATGGATTTTGCGAAAAAAAACTAGCATTTAATCAAAAAATGTATGGTAGCCATTCGCACTAATTTAGGTACTTGCTAGTTTCATTTACATTCACCACTGCATATATTGATAATAGAAATATATCTGTATAAATTAAGGTGGTGGCTTTATTTTGGCCGATTCATTAATCAATGTAAAAGATTATGGGGCGGTTGGAGATGGAATAAATAACGATAAGCCAGCAATTACACAAGCTATTACAACGTCCAACACGCTTAAAGTAAGAAAAATTGTCTTTCCACAAGGCTCGTATTATTATAACGGTACTTTGACAATTTCTAATTCTGTAAAATTAAAAGGGGAAGGAGACGCCGCTCTTCTTTTCAAAAATGCTGCTAGTTCGCAAGATATACCGATTACAAGTGATAATGTTTCGCTAGAAGGCATAAATATATCATCAGCATCAAATGTACAAGCAGTAGCTACTGCTGCAGCTGGTGTAAATAATTTATCCATTGTAGATGCAAAGATAGACAGCGTTGGACATGGAATCCTTTTGAATCATGCTCAGACTACAGATGTGCATCTTATCAACAGCGACGTACATGCCCAAAATGGATACGGATACCTATTAAATCTTAATGCCACGCAAGGGAGAAACTTCTCTCTCGTTAACAATAAAATTATTTCAGATAAAGCAGATGCAATTGAAATTAACACACCTAATAATAGTGATATTGCAGCAAGCGGCATACGCATTATTGGCAATGAAATTATAGCCGGGAATGGTATAACCAACACTACTGCTGGGTTTGCTGTCGGAATAGCTCAAGGCAAAGACATTACGGTAATTGGGAATACGATAAAGGAAAGTAGAAGAGATGCACTGCATATCGAGGATGCCAGTGAAAATGTTACAGTTGTAGGAAATGTCTTTGCTGGATGTCGAGGAGATGGCTGTGTCGTAATAAATAGAAGCAAGTCCGCTACTCTTTATGCAAAATCCCCTATTATAACAGGAAATCATTTTAAAAAGCTGGATAATGTAAAAACGGGAAATGGAATGTGGCGTGTATATGATGGGAATGGGACGTTAGATTTTAATTTTGCCAATAATCGAATTGAAGGCTTCGATAAAGCTATGTTTATAGACGGAAGAGGATATATCCATGCGGATGGAACATTTATTGAAAACTGCAACATTGGCATAATGGCATCTGCCTCCAGTATTTTTGGTACCGTTTATTTGAAAGATACGCCAACGCTAGTACATTTTAAAAAAGATACTTTTATTGACAGAATAGTCAGTTATACGAAATTAGATCCTGCCAGCATGTTTACTCATAGTTTAGTGAAAAACCAAGTAGCTACATTAAAGTCTGCCTATTATAAACTAAACGATTATAAGACTTTCGTTGGATTGAATAAAATACCGATCATAAAAGCACCTGTATATGGAGAAGGATCGATAAAAATATCTATGTTAAAATATGGCCGTTCGGATAAGGTGGATCTATATTTCCATTTTGAAGTATCCTCTGGGAATATAACTGCAAGCTTAAAATTGGTAAACCAAGCGAGCATTGTCTTCTCTAATTATTCTCTTATCTTAGAGGATGGATTTATTAAACTATCATTCAATGCAAGTTCGATTGAAACCTTCACCCCTTTTACTATTGATTTAGATGGAACCTATATTTTAAATGAATCCGTTTTAAAATAAGCTGATAGGTTGGTAATAGCCCTTATTTTTTATTTGTTATAAGGGCTATTTTATTAAAAGATAGAATTGTTTAAATAACAATGATATACACCATACATACCGAACTATATTTTTTCAAAAATCAATAGTGGGGAGAGAATCTATATAAAGAGGAGGACTAAAATGATCGGAGAACGTATTCGCTATTTAAGACAAAAAAAAGGATACTCCATTTCAAGACTAGCAAGAGAAGCAGGAGTATCCAAAACGTATTTAAGCAATTTAGACCGTGGTCTCCAAAACAACCCATCTATACACTTTCTTGAAAAAGTAGTGAAGGTATTAGGGATAAGCGTTGACTATCTGATTAGTGAAGAATTTCAGAAAGAACAGGACGTACAAGATGAAGAGAAAAAACATTAGGCAGTCATTCAAACCATTTTATTATAGTAATATTTATTATCGCCATTTAAGGTAAATGGTTCAAAAATCACCATATCCTTTGTTTTTTCTATTCAGTCAGTTTCATTAATTAATAAATTTACTCTTCTTCACTTGTACTTGTTTTGCTACTTTTTTATGATGAAATTTAGATTTTTTAATAATAGCCGTACCACCAATTGGCTTATCCGTATTAAATATTGCTAGAGTGCTATATCCTGAATCAGATTGATAAAATGTACAATTATCAACAGTTGCTTTTGCATTTGATAAAACTGTAATGTCGGCTTCAGGATCTCCTTTATAAAGTATGATGAACGTTATTTTTAAAGGTTGAATCCAGAATACTTACTTCTGCAACACCTTGTCCAACAATATTTTTAAATTTACTATTCTTAATAGTGATTTCTTTTGCTTTTACCGCTGCACCAACACCAAATCCTGACCATTCAGATTGACTTTTATTATGTTCAAAAATACAGTTCTCTATTAGCCATCGTCTACTTGGAGCATTAATTTCGATATCATCTGCAGTATTATTTCTAAAACGAGAATTAGTAATTTTAACGTCATAGCTCGGATTTATATTAGATAAGATTCCGTAGCCGGAGCCATCAAATAGACAATGATCGACAATAAGACGATAAACGGTATTAGAATTTTGTATACCTTGTACAGTGCTGGAGAATTTAACATTTTTAATAGTGACATCATCTCCGTTTATCATCACACCAATTTTTGATTTAAAACCAACACCCTCTAGCGTTTGATTTCCCATAAGAGATAAAACTCTTTCCACTGTTTCTTCGTTTCTGATAAGCGTAACTTTTTCTTTTCCTGCTCCTTTAAGGGATACTTTTTTAGGGACATCAATAAAACCTTTTATTAAATATTGTCCATTGTTAAAGTATACGGTTCCGCCACCTTCTTTTTTGGCAGCCTCTATTGCTTTTAGAATGGCACTAGTATCATTTGTAGTGCCATTTCCTTTTGCACCGTAATCTTTCACCTTAAAGCTTGGATTCTCAGCTGCTAAAGCATTTTGATTTGAAATATGTAATCCAAGTGCTAAAAAAATAGTAGATAACACAAAAACTAAACATTTCTTCATGTAATCTCCCCTGTTCATTCTAGAAGAAAATCAAAATATTTTTTCAGATTATATCTTTTCGTCGACATCCGTCTCTTTGCATAATAGCATAATTTTTTAGTCAAGTGACACCCCGGAAGTATTGTATTTCTATGGAAAAAAATTTGATAGAGGTGAGAGAATCTAGATAAAGAGGAGGATACACAATGATTGGAGAACGTATTCGCTATTTAAGACAAAAAAAAGGATACTCCATTTCAAGGCTGGCAAAGGAAGCAGGAGTATCAAAAACGTATTTAAGCAATTTAGACCGTGGTCTCCAAAACACCTCATCTATTCACTTTCTTGAAAAAGTAGTGAAAATATTGGGTACAAGCGTTGATTATCTAATTAGTGAAGAATTTAAAAAAGAAAATGACGTAAATGAATAAATAAGTATAAGATAAAAACAAAAAAATAGGATGCACATTAAAAACTTTATGGATTCTCCAAACAGAAAGTTATGTATTGGAAATAGGAAGATTTATATAATTAAGGAGTATAAGTAAATAAACTTTGTTAGATTCTGTTCTTTTCTTTATTTAGGAACGCTCTAATCTCCTCTATTGACAATCCCATTTCATGTGCATGTAAGATCAGTTCCATCCATTCCGTGTCTAAACCTAACTCCTCAGTATGTATTATATTAAGCATAAAGTCCTCCTTAAAAAAGTATTAGGAATATTTTATAATAAATTTTTTATAGTAAATAGTGAATATTAGATAAATTTTTACAAAAGAGGAATTAAGTAATAAACTACTACGACTATTAACCTGGTTCACAGGAAGGAAAACGTTACCAAGGAAACATCTTTATATAAAACCAGTATTTGGAACTATTCTATCCTACTTGATAATTATGGATATATATGTAATTTATACTAAAGAGCTGGAGGGCAGCACCCTCTTTGAAAAACGCGGAATTTTACTTGTAAATTTCGCAAATCTCGCTTTATTCCCATATTTCTCTATATCGCGAAAAAATAACGAGGGTATCCCTGCTCTATTCTGCAGAATTACCTATTTTTCGCTAAATCTATAGCAGGCTATAGGACTCTTCTTCATTCACTAACAACAAAAAACGATACTCTAAGTCCAAAAGACGAGTATCGTTCATTGTGTCATTCCCCATATTCCAACACCACCATATCCCAATACTTCAAACTTGGCAGTGTAAAAGAAATCTTGCCATCTTTCTGCTCAAAGGAAACTGAAATCGGAACACTTTGCCCTTTATCTGGAGAGGCCATCCATATTTTTTTAACAGGTCGACTTTCCTCTAACTGAATCGCTAGTTCTTTTTGTTCCTGTGGTTCTGCCTGATTTCCGTCGGTATCCCGCCATTCTAAACTAGCAGCATCAACAAAATTAATCAGGTGAAGTACTTTTTGACTGTCTTTTTGTTTAGCAAAACTCCATATTTTTCCTAACTCTGGCTCCGTTGAGAAATGTTCCCCATCAATAGAGACAGAAGCATCCTCGACACCATCTCGCAGCAAGTTTTCATAAGCAACTAAAAAATCATAATAATTTTCCATACTTTCCTGTAAAGCAGGGCTCATATTTAAGTTATGATGAGGAAAATATTCCTTCGATAACATATGCTCCCCAAGCTCTAAGTGAGAGCCTCCTGATGCAAAAATCACACTGTTGGCGAGTAGAATGCCAGCAGGGTTAAATTCTCCTGGTTGATTGGAAGCATTGTAATTCATATAGGCAGCTAATACGCTATTTTTCCCTGAAGAAAATTGCTTATTATCATCAATGATTCGCTTTAAGTCTTGATAATATTTGAAGTCATCCCAAACCTCTGTGTATAAAAAGTCAACGGGTGTGCTGCCAATTTGCCTTTGTCCGTATTGATTGACGGCATTCATGACGATGCTTTTATCTGGCATTGATGATTTGGCACGGTCAAGAAAAGACAAAAATGTTTCATCTAAGGTGACTGTATTGCCATTTGCATCATATACATTTCCTCGTGGACCAAGCTGATCGATATGCCATCCATCAAACGGCAGGGCGTTATAGACCATTTTTTGCTGATTAAATAAATAGTCTTGCCACTGAAGATTTCCCGGATTCACTAAAAACACGTCGCTTTTCCAGTTATCAGGAAGGGGATGGAAATCTTGGGCATTCCTTTGTTGGTCTTTAAATAACCGCCATTCTGTTTGGACGCCATCATTTTCTGCTTCTGCAAATGCACCATATAAGAGATTATAGGCCATCGTTTTCATATTGCGCTCATGTGCTAAATCAAGATAGGACCTGATCGTTTCAAAAGTAGTTGGTCGATTTGCGATATCCTCCCAGTGGGACGCTGGTTCGTTGTTTTCCATTTTCAGCGGCTGATGATGCTTATAATGCCAATCATAAAATTGGATCCCATTAATATGATGACGATTTAAAAAAGAAATGGCACCCTTTCTCTCCTCTAAAGGCATATCAGGAAAGCTGGATAAAAATCCGTACCGAGGAAATTTGGACCAATCACTAGAAACGTCCACCCCAATGGTCTCCTCGTCTTCCTCGGATTTTACACGAACAAGATATCCTTTATAATCGTCTGTCGGCGGATTCCAAGTCCACTTTACAACATTCGAATCTACCTTTATTTCTTGCTGGCCAATCTCTTCATTTAAGTGAAAATAAGAGACGATTAAACGCCCGTTTGCAACGTTATCTGCTAGTTTTAGAGAAAATGAAACAGGATCATTTGGATGATAGAAAGCTTTATCTGTTTCCAGCGTTTGAATCAAATCTGCCTGCTGCAGGGGTTTGTTTCTTTTTACTTGTTTTGGTATTTTCTTCGTTGTAGTGATGGCGATTCCTAATCCTATTGCTATTAGTAAAATAATGCTTGCAATGATGATGAATTTTTTCTTTGAAAACATTTATTTACTCCTTACATGTTAATATTTAAAAGGCTCTGTTAACTTGCCTGTTGATTTCCGCTTCAGGCGTTCGCTTTCCGCGGGCGGTCCGGGAGCCTCCTCGGCGCTGTGCGCCTGTGGGGTCTCCCTCTGACTCGCTTTTCCCGCAGGAGTCTCACGCCTGAAATCAGAATCAACATCGTGCTGAAATTAACAATTAGCTTTAACATAGCCATTTGAAAAAAGAAAGATAAAGTTTCTGAAGTTCGATAGGTGTCCAGGTACAGCGCCTAGCCCCTGTGAAAGATAACCTCTTGTCTCTAAAAGTAAAAGACACTTTTTGAGACAAGAGAACATTTTTCTTCGGGGCTGGTCAAGGCGCTTTCGCTTTTCTATTAATCAAACGTTTGTTTAACGAATTTTTACTTCTTTTTTCTCGTCAGCTGGAATGCTTACGTACACAGTTTTTGTATTTGTATCATAGAAGAATGTATTCGTTTGTTTTTGTGCTTCTTCTAAAGAAGCTACTTCTGTGTATTTAGTGTTGCCAGCTTTAACGCGAGTTGGCTTTTCTACATTATTTACCTTTAATGTATATTGTGCAAGTTTAGAATCACTGTAGTTCTTCGTTTTTTGCTTTTGTTTAAATGTAATAGAGTTGTATTTTTTCTTCACCTTAAACTCTGTTTCGTTAAACTCGCCGTTTTTATAATCCTCTGTTTCTGCGTCATCTTCATAGAAAGTGTAAGAAACTTCTTTATCTACATACGTATCAAGAACAAGATTTGTTAACGGTTTTTCATCTGTATATTGCTGCACTTCACGTGTAGGGATAATCGAGTCTTTTTTCACGAAAATTGGCAAATGATCAAGCTGTGCGTCTACTGTAATCGTTTGGCCGCCTTGATATTCTTGTCCAGTCCAATAGTCTGTCCAATTTACGCCTTCCGGAAGATACACTTCGCGGGAAGTTTGTCCTTCTTTCACTACTGGTGCAAGCATCATTGAATCACCGAACATATATTGATCGCTAATATCATGTGTGTTTTCGTCCTGTTGGAACTGGTAAACAAGCGGCTGCTGTATTGGCTTCCCGCTGTCTGCAGCTTCTTTAAACTCGTTATACAGATATGGCAGCAATTGATAGCGCATTTCGATATACTTTTTGCTGATTTGTTCTACTTCTGGACCAAATGCCCACGGTTCTTGCCCTTGTTTTACTGGTGCTTTTGCATCTGAATCATAATGAATGCGAGCGAATGGCAGGAAGGCGCCAACTTCGATCCAACGTGCAAATAATTCTGGACTTGGACGACTAGCAAAGCCTCCGATATCATTTCCGACAAAAGAAACGCCAGACATTCCAACATTCATATTCATAGGAAGTGACATTTGCAGATGTTCCCAGTTACTTACATTATCACCTGTCCATAATGCAGCATAACGCTGTGTACCTGCATACATATCACGTGTTAACACAAATGGACGTGTTCCTGGTTTATTGACTTTAAATGCTTGATACGTAGCATCCGCTTCATCATGACCATATGTATTATGGTACTCCGTATGAAGAATCTTATTATCCTCTGTACCAAAATAATTATCTAATGGCATTGTATGGGCATGGCGATCGTCATCACGGAAGACTGCAGGCTCATTCATGTCGTTCCAGATACCGTCAACTCCCTCGTTTAACAAGACATTATGGTTTTTAGCCCACCAATCACGCACTTCTTGTTTCGAGAAGTCAGGAAATGCAGAGTCTCCAGGCCAAACAGGACCAATATAAGGAGTGCCATCTGGATTTTTCGCCCAAAAATCTTTTTGTGTTCCTTCTTGATACAAGCTGTAATTCTCATCTTGTTTTACAGCTGGATCGTTAATCGCAATCGAATGGAAGCCTGGCATTGATTCTAACTGTTTCAACGCTTGTTTATATTGCTCGTTCCAAGTAAACACGCGATATTCATCCATATAGTCGATATCAAAATGCATCGTGTCGAGTGGAATATTTTTCTCACGATACGTTTTCGCTACATTGAGAATTTCCTCTGGTGTGTAGCCCCATTTACTTTGGTGCAATCCTAATGTCCATTCTGCCGGAACATCCATTTTTCCAGTCAGCTCTGTGTAGCGGTCAATAACATCGCCAACTTCTGGACCATAGGCAAAGTAATACGTTAACTTCCCGCCGTTTGCATAGAAGTAATAATAATCATCCGATTCACTTGCCATTTCATAATAAGAGCGATACGTGTTATCAAAGAAAATCCCGTATGCCTTTTCATTTTTTAAGCCAATGAAAAATGGAATAGACGTATAAAGATATTTTGTATCCTTTGTATAAGAATAAGCATCTGTATTCCATAATCCAATGCTGTCCCCACGTTTATTCACATCTAAACCGGATTGTTCTCCAAAACCATAGAAATCTTCATCTGTATCTGTTTTCTTGAAAACATAAGGTTTTCCATTTTCATAACCGGATGTTTTATCTTGATTTACATAATCTTCATTAATGACATTTCCTTCTTTGTCGAGGAATTTAACACCAAAAGGCTCTTTTTTAATTTCAACGGTTAGATCATCTGTTTTTAGGGTAATGATGCCATCTTTATCCTGTACTTTAAATCTAGGAGTCTTCCAATCTGCTTCTTTTTTCGCAATCCCTTGCGACTCAAATTCCTTTTCACCTTTTTTAAGGATGGATACTTTTACTAAGTCTTTGTCAAAAATCTTGATATAGGCTTCATTCGTGCCTAAATCAAATTTGACCCCAGTTGGCAGGTTTTCTACTCCCAAAACTTTTAGCTTTTCTAAATTTTCCTTTACTAATGGTGTATCAGGCTCTGGCTGTGTTACCGCTGCAAGTGCGTTTGGGGCTACCGTTGTTAAACTGACAGCAGCTGCAAGTGAAAGACTTGCTATCACTTTTAGTGGTGTTTTCTGTTTCTGTTTCACTTTACCCATTTTCTCACCTCATCAATTAATTGCATTACGAAGCAAATATACGAAACAGCAAAATAAACTACAATGAGATTTATTTCCAAAAATATCTATATGAAGGAAGGCTTATAAATAGCGGAAAATATAGAATGAAACCGCATACATTATTGGTTGATAGCAGTTTTAAAGAAAACAAAATTCCTTCTATATATCTGTTCATTTTAGGAATTAACATAAAAAACAAGGTAATAGACCTAAAAATGTAACAGAAACCAAAAACAAAATTCAGAATTTTTTCAATTGAAATAGTAATGAAATAATTTTAATAGAAATAAGCGAATAAATTAGTTAAAAGGAAGTGTTTTTAAAAATAGGCATGGGTAAATAAAGGAGTATATATTTGGAAATATAACTATTTTAGCGGGTTTTCTAAATATCAGCATCTTTTATTAATAACTCAACTTTCGCACCCAAATAATTCAGGAAACGAGTTGATCTTGTAACCATTATTGCACTTTCATTATGTTCCTTGACATTATTTATACAAATGAAAAAACACCTCGTTCTATGGTAAAGTGAGATTGACGAGAAATCACTACCATACAGAAGAGGTGTCCTCTATATGATAGAGCAGAAGGAACAAAATAATCAACTACCAAATGAATTAAAATCAGTATTCAATGAATTAGAAATCTTGAAACATCTTCGAAAATCAAACATTAAAAAGAATTTTGGCTTTACCTGTTCTTAATTATTCCAATTGGTGTTTTGTCTTATTTTCCAACAGAAGAATTGGTTTCGCCTTTTGGAATCTAAGAAAGCGGACAAGTTACCAGCAAAAGACGCAATCTATCGTTTCTTGAACCATTCGAAATTCGCTTGGAGACGTTTCCTATTGTCTTTTAGTTCTTCAACCATTGTCAAAGTAAGTAACCTAACGGATAAAATGCGTATCAAAGTATTTATTATTGATGACTCTATGTTTGACCGCAATCGCAGTAAGAAAGTCGAACTGCTTGCCCGATGTATGGATCACTCATCGCTGCGAAAACGATTCTATAAAGGTTTTCGTATGCTTACTTTA
Organism: Niallia sp. 01092; assembly: GCF_052318935.1. Lineage (NCBI taxonomy): Bacteria > Bacillati > Bacillota > Bacilli > Caryophanales > Bacillaceae > Niallia > Niallia sp. 01092. The sequence continues at coordinate 61,466 of NZ_JBQRKO010000018.1, forward strand.
GGCTGGTCTGACGGCTATTCCTTTATGCCAATTGATTTTTCTTTATTAAGTTCCAAAAAGGCCCAAATCAACGGGATTTCTGAAGAAGTTGATAAACGTACATCTGGATATAAACGCCGTGTTGAATCATTACAAACAGCTCCTGAACAAATACCAGCCATGCTTAAGCGTGCCTTGAGTGCAGGAATAGAAGCCGAATATGTCTTGATGGATACTTGGTTTACTCAACAGCCTCTAATTCGGTCTATCGTGGAACAAGGACTTGATGTGATTGGCATGGTGAAGGCAACCAATCAACGGTATCTCATAGAAGACCGTTCTGTCTCATTAAAAGAACTCTTTCGTTTGTCTCGTTCATTCCAAGGAAAGAAAGGGATTCTTCGTTCCATTCACACAGTGATGGCGAATGGAGTTCCGGTTAAAGTTGTCTTTATTCAAAATCGAAACAAGAAAAGCGAATGGCTAGCTATTTTAAGCACAGATTGTACGCTAACCGAAGAAGAAATCGTACGTATTTATGGAATGCGTTGGGACATCGAAGTCTTTTTCAAAACGACAAAGTCACTTTTACGTCTACAGAAAGAGTTCCAAGGTCGTTCTTATGACTTGCTTATTAGCATACAACCATCGGTTTACCCGTTACATTGTCCTCTCTTGGCAGAATCGATGTAACACGGATGATCGTACCATTGGCGGTCTCTTTTATGAATTATGTGATGAAATTAGTGAACTCGATTGGGCTGTCGCTTTACAGCAGTTAATCGCGCTTCTTCAAGATACCCTAAAAAAGACAAACAGAATGACCAAAAAACTCATTGAAAGTCAACTACAACAGTGGATTGCAGGCCTTCCAAGCTACATCAAGGCTTATTTGCCAATTTCACTCTGCGAAAGTTGAGTTAATAATTTATATTCTTCTATTTGTAAAACTATCCGGATTCTGAATAAAACTAGATATTTATATAAAAATTGGTATAAATAGGGTAGGATAAAAATGAACGATGCAGCTGAATTTAGAAGGATATTAGGTTCTATTTAGAATGAAAGGAGATTAAAACATGGGAAAAAAGGATAGATTTTATGAGTGATATAATAAGTTATTACAGTCAATTTGATGAGTGGGGCAGACTTGAACGTGAACCGGTTGAATTCCAAGTAAATTGGCACTATATAAAAAAGTATATCCCGAAAACAGGATGTGTACTTGATAATGGTGCTGGGCCTGGAAAATATTCAATGGAACTTGCAAACGAAGGTTATAAGGTCACACTGACTGATTTAACGCCAAAGTTAGTTGAAATTGCTAAAGATAAAGCAAAAGAACTTGATTTAGAAGGACAATTTGATGGCTTTTATGCTGCTGATGCAAGAGAACTTAATATGCTTAAAGAGGAACAGTTCGACGCATCATTAATGCTTGGTCCTATGTATCATTTACAGGAAGAAAATGATCGCATTAAGGCTGTTAAAGAATTAAATAGAGTGACGAAAAAGAATGGGATTGTTTTCGTTGCTTTTATGCCAAGAATTAGACATATACTTGCATCACTCTTATCTCCAGAGAATTGGAAGCCAAACAACTACATGGATTCCATTATTCAATTTTATCAAACAGGTTGTTTTAATCACGCTGATAAGGGACGTTTTACAGGAGCGTACTATTTTAATATTGAAGACATCAATCCTTTTATGGAAGCACAGGGATTTGAAACTTTGGATTTAATAGGATCCAATGCAGGGGCTATTTTAAATAATGATAGTTGGAAGCACTGGCAAGACAAGGGTGAGCAAGAAGTAAAAAAAATAATAGATTTGATTAAGGAAAAAGCAACAGACCGTTATATTCTTGGGATTTCATCTCATTTACTTTATATCGGGAAGAAAAAGTAAACTAATAACATTGTTATAAACAAACAGACCTTTAAGCAGTTGGTTGATTAAAAATAAAGTTGTTTTACAAATTTCAAAATAGGGAGGAATTTTAAGTGAACTCTCATGCATTACAATTATATGATTATCACGTATGGGCAAACAGAAGAATTTTTGAGCATTTAAAAAAACTACCACAGGACATATACGACAAGGAGATTCAAAGTGTTTTTCCTTCCATATCAGAGGTGTTGGTGCATATGTACAATGCCGATACTATATGGCTGCGTGTTATGTCCGGTGACAGTTATGATGAAATCGTAAAATCAAGGAAACAACTGCAGGAGAAAACAAAAGGAAAAAGTATAGAAGAATTAGAGAAAATGTATTTTGATTTATCAGAGCAATATATAGTATTTTTTGATCGTCAAGGGAACTTAGATCAAACAACTTTCTACGAGCATCCTAAATTTGGCCGTCTGGAAACCAGTTTTTTTGAATTAGTACAGCATGTTGTCAATCACGGAACATATCATCGCGGAAATATAACAGCAATGCTAAGGCAGATAGGGCATTCTGGGATCATGACGGATTATGTTGTTTATTTGTATGACAAGAAGACAAAAAAATAGCTTTTTCCGAACTATTTAGAAATAGATGATGCTTTTTTTATTCCGTAATCGGACGTGATATTAAAAAGTTTCGTGAATTGATCTTGATGAACTTTTAAATCACGTCAATTTACGGTAAGCTAATAAATGAAAGCGGTTGTTTATGAAGGGAATGAATATAAATTGAGCACAAGGAGTCGTGGGAATTTAATAGGACCTCCTCGTTTTAAAATTGCTGTGCGTGCGCTTGTATGGCTATCACGGAGTGAAGGAAAGTTGTCCAGTGCATCGATTGCATGTCAGGTCAATTCGCACGCCACTTTTCTAAGACGAGTTTTAGTTTTATTAGTAAATGCAGGAATGGTTGAGGCAAAGGAAGGACGAGAGGGAGGCTATATCTTAAAAAGACCTTCATCTGAAATTACGCTTGCAGATGTTTATTTGGCTGTAAAAAGCGAATGTTTAGAAACGGAAGAAACACCAAACTGCGGTGAAGCAGGAAAACAACTAGACATGGCTTTAGAAAATATTATGAATGAAGCAGAGCAAAAAACGCTTGATTCTCTTCGTCAATATACCATATCAGATTTAACAGCGAATATGGATTTTTTCGCTGAAATAAAAAAAGTATAATTTTGTTAGCATTATCCTTGCTTTGAAGATAATGTTCTTTGTATAATGTGCTTATAAAAGTTGCAGTTAGTTTTTTGCTTGCTGCATTTCTTTTTAATTGTAACTGTGCTTTGTTTAGTTGCAGTAAATTTACTCTTACTAGCGTAAACTGAACACCAAGGGAAGCTTTTAAAGAAAACTGTGCTAAATATTGAATAGTTTTTTGATTCAAGAGTTTTGGAAAATAGTATGAATTTAAGGCCGTTTTCTCAAAGTTTGTTGTTTTTCACCTGAAAACATGGGAGAAGAAGTACTCAGCAGACTGAATACACGTAGACTCCTGTGGGAATGCGAGAAAGACGAGACTTAAGCAGAGCGTAGGCGACGAGGAGGCTCGACGCTCGCCCACGGAAAGCGAAGTGTATTCAGGCTGCGAATTTAAAAGCAACAATCTATACGAAAACAGTCTAATTTAAATTACTTATTTTAGGAGGAGAAACAATGTCAACAAAAGCAAAACAAGAAGCGTTATTTTCTACTGTCATTCGAGATCGCCATTCCGTGCGAAAATATGATTCCAATTGGAAAATGTCTAAGGATGAATTAAATGAAATTTTACAAGAAGCGACACTGGCTCCTTCTGCTGCCAATATGCAGCCGTGGCGTTTTCTCGTAATTGATGATCAAGCCAAAAAAGATATTCTTTTGCCGATTGCACATAATCAGGAGCAGGTCGTGCAAGCATCTGCTGTTATAGCGGTATTAGGGGATTTACAACTAATAGAGAAAGTGGAGCAAATTTACAGTGATGCTGTCGAGGCTGGCTATATGACAGAACAGGCAAAAAGTCAGATGATTAATAATATACATGGCTACTTCTCTGATCCCCACTCTGACATAGTAAAGCGTACCGTGCTAATTGATGGCGGATTAGTATCTATGCAAATCATGCTGTCGGCTAAAGCAAGAGGATACGATACAGTACCAATGGCAGGATACAGCGAGCCAGCATTTCGAAAAGCTTTCGGCATTTCCGACCGCTATGCAGCAGTCATGCTTATTGCAATTGGTAAAGCGGCTCATCCTGCCCATACAACAGTGCGATTGCCTTTAGAAGAAGTTACATTTTGGAATACGATGCCAGAGCAAGGTTAATTGCACCTTATATTCAAAGAAAAAGGGCAGGAGATATAAAAATAGAGGAAGTAAGTTTTTGATATTGGGATAACTGAGCATCATATGGGGAACTTTGCTCTGAGGTAAGCGGAAGCACTCAAATTACGGGTGCTTTTTCTTCATTTTTATCATAGTTGAGCGAGAAGACTCCTTCCTCAAGGAACGAAGAGAGTAGGTGGGAGATGAATCGCCTTCTTTTTTTTTGTTTAAAAGAAGATATAACTGGAACATTCGTTCTTATTTTGGTAAAATATTCTTATCAAAAGTAGGTGGTGAAACAAATGCCAACCATTACGATTAAACTGCCCTTGTTTCAACCAACAAATGTGAAAGAAAAGATGTATGAAACGATGCAACAAAACTTTTCGGAAGCTTGTAATATAGCTATTCAATACAAAAAAGAACATCCTGCAGTAACAAAGTCGGAATTAGATAAAAGATTAGCTCCTATTGAACTTCCTTCTACCCTCATTCAAGAAGCTAGAAAACTAGCACTTAGTCGATACGAGGACTGGAAACAGAATGAGAAAACGAAAGGCTTTCCTTCTTTTCGCGGAAGAATATCCATTCTATTTAATAACCAGAATTGGAGGTTAAAACAGGATAATGGTTATCTTAAGTTGGGAATTCCTACAATGGAGAAGGGAAATCTTACAATAGATAAATACGTTCCTTTAAAGACCAATGCGTATAATCATTTTTGGATTGGTTTTCTTTTGACGGGAGAAATGGACAAAAACTCTCCATTCTTTCAAGCATCCTATGACAGTATCTCCAAATTAAAAAAGGGAAACGGACAATTGTTCAATAAGAAAGGAAAATGGTATTTTTCTTTTGCGCTTTCGTTTGAATTAGAGAAAAAGTCTACAGGTACAAAATCTATTGGGGTTGATAGAGGACTAAAATATATTGCGGTAGCCGGAGATAGGGAAACAGGCAAGTATATTCATTTTAACGGAAAACAGATTGGTCATATTCGTAGGAAGTTTTTTAAACTTCGCAGAAAATTACAAAAAGCGAAAAATACGAAGGCGTTAAAACGATTAGAAAATAAAGAACAACGTATCATTCAATACTGGAATCATGTCATCTCAAAGAAAATGGTTCAGTTTGCTAAAGATTGTGGTGCTTCTATCATTAAAATCGAAGACCTCTCTTCTATTCGTTCTATGAAAAAATATTGGAAAAAAAGCGACAGAAATATTCATTCCTGGTCTTTCTTTGACTTAGAAACAAAACTTATATACAAAGCACAATTAGCCGAGCTGGAAGTGCAAAAAGTAGATCCGTACAAAACGAGTCAAGAATGCTCCAAATGTGGACATACACAAAAAAAGAACCGTCGAGGCTCTTTGTATACAGGTTCGTGTGGATATAAACAAAATGCAGATGTCAATGCAAGTTTTGTTATATCTACACGACCATCAAAAGATATAACTGCGGCTTTAATATCCTTCGCAAGGCTCCTGACTGAGCTGTACACCTAGCTGATGATTCCCTACCGTTCTTTGTTTTAGAAACAACGTGCGGACAGGGAGGAGGTAATGGTAACACTAAAGGCACTGACGGTTAGTACCGCAGTGAAATCCCTTTGGAATCCCCTTCCTCAAAAAACGTTAGGATTTTAGGTAGGGGAGGATGTCAAGAAGTTCAGGTAAATAGGAATCATTTAATATTCAATGACTAATTTAAGACAAACAATGGCAGCCCTAACCCAGCTATCCATACCATGGGAACTAAATTAATTATAATCGCTACACGCTTGCTCCGCTCTTGAAGAAACCAAGCGAAAATGGAACAAAAGACGACGGCGATTGGATATAGACCAATTCCTACAACAAAAGCAACGTTAAAGACATGGATACCGCTGTCAAAACTCATAAATGAGAATCCAAAAACAACAAGCCAAGGTATGGTACATAGCAAATAAAAGATTTGGCTGATTACTAAAAATGTTTTCATATAATTCCCCCTTGAAATGGTTAGGTATAGGTATCATATGCTGTAAATATAACTTTAGAGCGGGAAATGAAAAAAAGGAATATGTCCATAGAATAAAACAAAAGAGGGAAACAGGAAAGCCTTCCTAAACTGATAAATTTTCTAACAATATCAATATAGTAAGTTAAACTACTAAATAACCTTTAACTTACTATTATTTGAAAATTACTTAAACTTAACGTTTTACATAAAATCACAAAAAAATGTAACATTCAACAAAATTTCCTCTTTATTCTAAAAAAAATCACTGTTATAATTAACCTAACCTAATAGTTCTGTAAAAAGAACGATAACGTTCTTTGTTAGCGACAAACGAAAAGAGGTTTTGTAGTGATTGATATAAATTGTCATTTATTATCGAATATAAAGCAGCCAGTTAAAAATTTTACAGAAAGCATCTCTATGGCTAGAAAGGCTGCGGAACAAGGTATTCGATTTTTGATCGCCACACCAACTTTAACGATAAATGATTCAAAGGATAATATTATTAACCAGGTGAAGGAGCTCAATATTAAATTGAAAGAGGAAGGTTTAGATATCACCATCCTTGCTGGTGCTGAAACTACAATGAATGATTCCTTTGTACGCCAAGTGAAAGAAAAGAAATTTATTCCGCTTAATCTAGAAAGCCCGTATCTGCTTATTAATATGTCATCAGAAGAAATACCTCATAATATAACTGAAATCATTTTTGAGTTGCAAATTCTTGGTTATCAAATTATTTTAGCAAATCCTGAACTGAATCTTCACTTTAGGAAAAATCCAATGGAGTTATATCATTTAGTGAGACAGGGTGTTCTTACACAAATATCTGCAGCAAGCATCATTGGAAAAAATGGATGGAAAGTTCAGAAAGTAACTGAACAATTAATTAAAAGGCAAATGACTCATTTTATTGCTAGCAGCGCTCAAAATGATAATGGCTTGTGGCTAGAAAAGGCTTATAACTATATAAGAAAACATTACGGCAGTGACCAAGCATTGTTTTATATGGAAAATGCCCAAGCAGTCATTGAAAAGAATAATATATATACTGATCAGCCGATAAAACCCAATAGTCGAAAACTGTCTCGATATTTTAGGGGTTAAATGTTCTTTATAACGAAAAATCCCTGTTCATTTTATAAAAAATCTTATCTTATCATTCTTTTTTAAGAATTTTTTGTTTAATTATGACTCTTTGTCATAATCAGTGTTCAACATTCTTTTAATCTAGCAAGTCATTATATTAGAAATAAAGGATCTTTTTGATAATATGGAACAATTAAAAAAAAGACATATTGCATAGGAGGATTTATGGACAAGCAAAAGATAATAGATATTGAAGAATTGGACAGTGAATGGATAGATCTTATTCTATATGCTCTTGAAATGGGATTATCACCGGAAAAGGTAAGAGAGTTCCTAAATGACATGAAAAAAATATAATTCTCTTAGAATGAGAGATACTGTACTTTTTTAGTTTTTAAATGGTACAAAAACGTTTAAAAATATACAAAAATGGAACAATTAAAAAAAAGACATATTGCATAGGAGGATTTATGGACAAGCAAAAGATAATAGATATTGAAGAATTGGACAGTGAATGGATAGATCTTATTCTATATGCTCTTGAAATGGGATTATCACCGGAAAAGGTAAGAGAGTTCCTAAATGACATGAAAAAAAATATAATTCTCTTAGAATGAGAGATACTGTACTTTTTTAGTTTTTAAATGGTACAAAAACGTTTAAAAATATACAAAAAAGGAAGACGACTAAAGCCTTCCTCTAACTTATAAATTTATACAACCTAACTTGTTGCGTTGGCTTGTTTTGCTAGTAGACACTTTCCCGTTCCCTGTAAGATTTCTTTCTGAAATTTCCTAAAAACAACACATTCGTTACTGGAGATTGTTTACTCAACTTATAAAAAATCAGAGGAGCAGCAAGTCCAATCAAAGTAAACAGCAGCCAGTCGTAACTTGGCCACTCTAAAGCAATTAATCTATTAATAGGCATGTGCAAATACATAATTGGCATCGTCACTTTGCCGAGATGAGCGATGAGATTTACACCTGGTATTTTTTCTAACCAATAGCAGAACAAGAGCAGTGTTAAACTAAAGGTTATTGGAATCAATAAGTCTAAAACAATATTCGTATATCCATGGAATTTCATATCAAGTTTATAATCATAGATGTTAAAACGCTCGCCTAAAAGTAATAGAAAAGAAAGAGAAATGATACTAATGGACATATAACGATTTTGGAAAAAGTCTTTTGCAAATGTTTTTAAATACCAACCGAACGCCACATAAGCAAGTGCCAGCAGGGCTACATCTGCATTTAACGGAAAAGCAAAATCCTTTGATACCAAACTTGCTTCGATATGTGCCAGTATATAACATAATGCAACGATCGATATCCTAATAATATGTGATTTAAAAAGTAACAAGATCCCGGCAAATAAAATCTGCGTAACAAATAAGCAAGTAACAAACCAAAATACAGCGAAATAGTTAGTCAACACTTGTCCACCATAAAATAGGTTATAAAAATCTTTATAAGCATCTATTAAACGAAATTCATTCGTCATGATATTAACGAATTGATAAACAATAAAAAGGGATATTCCAAATGAAACATAAGGAATCAGCAATCTTTTCGTAAACTTTTTAAGCCAAGCCACAAAGTCCGTTGTGTTTGAAATTTCCTTGAATGTATAGCCGCTCAGAATAAAGAATAACGGCATATGAAACCAATAGAAGTAATGCTGCGCAATGTCGTTACTCGTATGGCCCATGATGACAAGTATGATCCCTATCCCTTTCGCCATATCAATCCAAGTTTCTCGTTTATTCATGAAAAATAACAACTCCTTTGGAAAGTTATTTAACAGTCTAACAAATAAATGCAATCATGCAAAAAAGGGAAAAGATGGATAAGGGAAGATGATACTACTGCATATGGAAAATTTTAGGTAGTTTCAAGCCGATATAACCATTCGAAAAAAGAAGCTTATACAACTTAGTAGACATAATGTCATAATGAAAAATAGGTGTTAATGAGGAATTTTGAGAAAAATGTTGGTAAAAACACAGTGGAAGGGCTGGGAACAGGTACCTAAATTTAAAAGGCTGTTTTCGTATAGATTGCTTTTAAACTCGCAGCCTGAATACACTTCGTCCGTTTAGTGAGCGCCGAGCCTTCTCGTCGCATACGCTCTGCTTAAGTCTCGTCTTTCTCCCATTTTTTTACGTGAAAAACAACAAACTTTGAGAAAACAGCCATTTAAAAAAACTCGATATTTAGCAATAAAAAAATAATTCGACAAAACATTCTCTTTATTCTAAAAATAATCCTTGCTATAATTAATTTCATCAAGTAGTTCTTTAAAAAGAACACATGTATTCTTTTTAACTGCGAATGAAGGGAAGGTTTGTAGTGATTGATATAAGTTGTCATTTATTATCGGATAATGAGAGAGATAGAAATTTTGCAGAAAGCATTTCTATAGCTAAAAAGGCTGCGGAACAAGGTATTCGATTTATGATTGCTACACCATCTTTAACGATCAATGAATCAAAGGAAGAAATTATTCTTCAGGTGGAGGAGCTGAATGCTAAATTAAAAGATGAAGAATTGGATATCACCATCCTTGCCGGTGCCGAAGCTACAATGAATGATTCGTTTGTACGCCAAGTGAAAGAAAAGAAATTTATTCCGCTAAATATAGAAAGTCCATATCTACTTATTACCATACCACCAGAAGAACTACCTCACTATTTAACTGACACCATCTATGATCTGCAAATGCTCGGTTATCAAATTATTTTGGCAAACCCTGAACTTAATCCTAACTTTATAAAAAATCCTATAGAATTATATCATTTAGTAAGAATGGGTGTTCTTACACAAATATCAGCAGCAAGCATTATTGGGAAAAATGGATGGAAAGTTCAAAAAGTAGCCGCACAATTCATTAAAGGGCAAATGACTCATTTTATTGCCAGTGGCGCTCAAAGTGACAAAGACTTATGGCTAGAAAAAGCATACACCTATATAAGAAAACACTACGGAAGCGACCAAGTATTTTATTATATGGATAATGCTCAGGCAGTTATTGAAAATCATAATATTCATACTCGGGAGCCAGTTAAACCCAAGAAACGAAATCTTACTACGTTATTTTAGAATGGGGTGTGATGAATAACGGGAAAACATTACTTTATTTGTTGCGAGCAAAAATCAAAAAAAAGAAGATGACTTTAACTTATCCTTCCCAAATGACCACTCTATTTAAAGAGTTAAGATCCCACCTCCACGCAAAGTGTAGGTGGGATTTTTTAGTTGGATGGGGTAGAGTCCCATAGCCATTAAGCTAACGAAAGTTATGTTCTATTCACCTTTCGTTAGCTTTTTTCTATCTCATTTCATACCATTTATTTATGAAAAGTCGATAACTAAAAAAGCTTTTTTTTGAAGGTTTCGATATCTACATAATTATGTAATACATTATCTTTATCAAAATTTTACAATAAAAGGGTATGGAAAAAACAAAACTTTAGTATGGTAATCTTTGATTCAAAAAATTATCTAGATATGTTGATTATGTATGATAAAGGAAGAATATTGAATGAATATCTGTATAGTAAATCATAATTTTAAATTAGGCGGAGTTCAAAGAGTGGCAATAGAGTTAGCGAATTCATTCCAAAAAGAAAATCATCATGTAACATTAATTGATTTTTCTGGTGAAAATAAGTTTTATTATGATTTAGCTGTTGGAATCAAGACACCTTGCGTAATAAGACGTAGAAAAATGACTAGGAAGATACTAAGGAAAGCCTTATATGTTAAATATAAGATAAATAGAACTCCTTTACATACAGTTAGGTTGTATAAAGAACAGGTAGAAGATATAATTAAATACCTAAAGAAAAGTAATCATGAAGTTCTAATACTTTGTCAAGGAATATTAACTGCATTAATACCAGTAATAAAGGAACAGATACCCGGGATAAAAATAGTAACTTGGCAGCATAATGATTATGATGTTTATACAAAGCAATATTATAAAGAAATTATTAATGACTATTTAAAAGGTATTGAGTTAGCAGATTTGGTTGTATGCTTAACAGCTGCAGATATTGATAAATTTAAGAAAATAAACTTTAAATCTTGTAATATATATAACCCTTTAACCATATCGAAACCTAGAATTAGTGAATTAAATCAAAAAAATATTGTATTTGTCGGTAGGTTGAGCATAGAACAAAAAGGTTTAGATTATTTAATCGAAATAGCTAAGGAACTAGAAGAAGAATGGACAATAACAGTTGCAGGTGATGGGGAAGATAAAGAAAAATTTATTCAGTTGATTAAGAAAAACAAGCTAGAAAATAAAATAATTTTAAAAGGACCTTTAAAAAGTGCAGAAATGCAGGAATTATATTATGGAGGTTCTATATTAATATCAACATCAAGATGGGAAGGATTTGGATTAGTCATTACAGAAGCAATGGCTTGCGGTTTACCAATTATTAGTTTTAAAAATTTAGGACCAACAGAAATTTTAAAAAATGGAGATTGTGGAATTTTAATTGATCAATATGATATAGAAAGCTTTGTTTCTAAATTAAAACGACTAATGGAGAATAAGAGGCATAGAGAATTATTGCAAAAAAAGAGCTTAGAACGAGTAAAAGATTTTAATATAAATGTTATTTCAAATAAATGGATTTCTAAGTTAAAGGCACTTTGATTTTTGAACCCCTAGGGATCTGACTAAAAGTGCCTGTCCTTAAATTATTGGGGAAAGGCACCTTCATTCTTATTCTGTCACTAAAAATGAATTAATATAATCGCTCCAAATTTTATATCCTTTTTCATTCACCATACCATCAGCATGTAAAAACTCTAATACTTGTTTATCATTACCAGCTGGCCAGTTCTCCAAATGGTTTAAATAATAAATACCGTGTCTTTCGGCATATTTTTGTAAGGCGTCTACTTGTAATGGATAGAGACTTGCGTTATAAATTTGGTTTGGAGGCTGCAATATAAATGTTGTATCTGACAGTTTCTTGTTAGTAGATTCTATAATTTTAGAAATATTTGCAAGCGATGTATCCATATCAATAACATTATTATCGTTTAAAGTAAACGGCTCAAAAATGACCATATCCGGTTTCTTCTTTATTAAATCGGTTACTTTATTGTCATTAACATACTCTGTAGAGGTTCCATCATATACAATGCTTTCTATTGTGACATAATTTTTATATACAGTAGATAATGTTCTTTTAATATTCGGCAATAATCCTAATTTATCATTACCAATTGCTTCCGAGCCTAATAACACAATATGATATGTTTGTTTATTTTCTAGTGTTGCTTCTAATTGCTCTTTAGCGTCTTCAGGCCAAGCAGAAGCAAAGCGTACATACTCTTCAGCACGGAAATCGTCTTGGAAATTGGCTTCAGTTTCAGTTTTGTTGTTTGTTTCGATTAAGTAGTTTAGTTGATTAGGAGAAGAGCTAGAATGTTTTTTTGTCCATTTCATATTACCAAAAAATAGAACAGCAGCTAGAATAATGACAAGAACAGAAATAATAATCGCTTTCATTACACCCTCCACATTATATTTGTAAAATATTTCAATCGATAGTTAATAACGTAGTATTTAAGTAGTAAATAGTATGCTTTATGAAAAAAATGCTGTTAAATCTGTTAAAAACTTGCTAAATTAGATTCAAAGAGAAAACTTATCTACTAAAAGTATGACAAGAAAAGACATTTTTAGCAAATCTCTTATGCTACAATATGTTTGCTTTATAATAGTTTAGGAGGAAATTATGGAAGAAACGATTAGCTTAAAAGAATTATTTCAAACATTAAAGAAAAGACTAGCATTAATCATCTCCATTACATTGATTGCCATGATTGCAAGCGGAGTAATAAGTTATTTCGTCATCACCCCAGAATATAATTCTTCAACACAAATACTTGTCAATCAAGCAAAAGACGATCAATCGATATACAATTACAATGAAGTTCAAACAAATGTTCAGTTAATCAATACATATAGCGTCATTATTAAAAGTGCAGCTATTTTAAATACTGTAAAAAGTGATTTAAATTTAAATATGAGCATAGCGCAATTAAATAATAAAATCACGGTTGAAAGTGCACAAAACTCACAAGTTATGACAGTATCTGTTACCGATCCAGATCCTGCTGTTGCATTGGAAATTGCCAATAAAACGGCACAAGTTTTCGAAAAGGAAATAAAAAAATTAATGAAGGTCGATAACGTAAGCATCTTGCCGCTTGCATATGACCAAGAAAATCAGTCGCCGGTAAGTCCAAACCCACCGCTTAATATAGCGATTGCAGCAGTTGTTGGATTAATGATTGGTGTCGGTTTAGCATTTTTATTAGAATATTTGGATAGTACGGTGAAAACAGAGCAGGATATTGAAAAACTATTAGAGCTGCCTGTATTAGGTGCAATTACAACGATTGATGAAATGAAAGAAACAAGTGGAAGAGGAAATAGAAGCAATAGTAGAAACAGAGGTGATTTAGTTGGCACTAAATAAAAAAACAACGAAAAAAAAATTATTAGATAGCAAAAGAAAGCTCATCACTAAATTAGATCCTAGATCACCAATTTCTGAGCAATACCGTACGATTCGGACGAATATTTTATTTTCCAGTGTCGATAAAGAAATCCGTACCATTATGGTAACTTCCACTGGACCTGGAGAAGGAAAATCAACAACTGCTGCAAACTTAGCGGTTGTCTTTGCACAGCAAGGGAAAACAGTTTTGTTAGTGGATGCAGATTTGCGGAAACCAACTGTTCATTACACATTTAATCTGATTAATACAACAGGACTAACGTCTGTGTTAACGAATCAAGTTTCATTAAAAGAAGCAATTCATATAAATGATGAAAATAATTTGTATATCCTTCCGAGTGGTCCTATTCCACCAAATCCATCAGAATTATTAGGGTCACGTGCGATGCAGTATTTTATGGAACAAGCACTAGAAGAATTTGATATGATTCTATTTGATACACCGCCAGTCCTAGCGGTAACAGATGCACAAATTCTGGCGAATGAATGTGATGGCAGTGTGTTGGTTGTTAGCAGCGGTAAAACAGAAAAAGATGGTTTGTTAAAAACGAAAGAACTTTTGTCTGCATCAAAAGGCAAGATCTTAGGAGTTGTCTTAAATAATAAGAAGCGAGATAAAAAAGGCGGATATTACTATTATTATGGGACAAATTAACAATAAAAATATAAGATTCGACAAAGTTAGCTATTTACTAAAGATATAGTAGGCTGATAACATTTTGTTATATTAATAGAATAGTTAAACAAATAATGATTGGGAGGGGGTGTTACGATGATTGATATTCATTGTCATATACTGCCTGGTGTTGATGATGGCCCAGAAACAATGGCAGAGAGTGTAGAAATGGCAAAATTAGCTGTACGGGAAGGTGTAAAGACAATTGTCGCTACACCTCATCATAAAAATAATAGATACGAAAATACGAAATCTAAGATTATACATCATGTTAATTTATTAAATACAGCGCTTCAAAAAGAGAAGATTCCATTAACCATCCTTCCAGGTCAGGAAGTACGTATGTATGGAGAAGTGTTAGAAGACTATCAAAAAGGAGAAATACTAACCCTTTCCCATACAAACTATTTATTTATCGAATTTCCCTCATCTACTGTACCAAGATATGCAGAAAGACTATTATATGATATTCAAACAGAAGGACTAATCCCAATTATTGTTCATCCTGAACGCAACAAGGAACTGCAAGAAAATCCAGATTTGCTATATAAACTAGTAATGAACGGTGCACTTACGCAAGTAACTGCAGCGAGTGTAGCTGGATATTTCGGGAAGACAATTAAAAAATTTTCTGAACAGTTAATAGAATATAATTTGACTCATTTTGTGGCTTCTGATGCGCATAATACGCATAATCGAGCATTTAAGTTGAATGAGGCTTATGACTTAATAGAAGAACGATTTGGAGTAGACTACGTTTATTTATTTACGGAAAATTCTAACATCCTATTGCAAAATAAAAACATCATAAAAGAAATACCAGAACAGATTAAGAGGAAGAAGTTTTTGGGGATTTTTTAAGCTAATTTTCGTTAATAAGAATAGTATTTGGACATGTCTCTTTATCCGTTATCAGTAGAGGCACTCGGTTATGCTGTGGGAATGGTATATTCCTTAGACGCGGTAGTTGTCGGTAGTATGGTGTGAGGTTGGGTTAGATGCCCGTATACTATTAAGGGAAGCTAAATAATTAAAGATTAAGTATAGTTGAATGTGCGTTATCTTTAGCTATTTGTTTCTTTACATAATTTACATATTCGTATAGACAAATTTAATAAAAAAGGTGTATGAAATCTTTCAAGCAAAAAGGGGGGAATAGGGTATGTCGCGAGTAGTAAAGAAACAAGCCAGCTTACATGTTTCTTTATCTGAAAATATTGCAAGTATAACTGTTAGTGGAAATTACTTATATTTATTAGTGAAAAGAATATGTGATATTTTAGGTTCGTTTGTAGGGCTTATTTTATTAGCTCCATTATTTGCTATTATTGCGATTATTATTAAGTTAGAAGATCCTAAGGGTACAGTGTTCTTTTGTCAAAAGAGAATTGGGAAAAATGGTATAGCTTTTGATATGTATAAATTTCGTTCTATGGTTACTGATGCAGAAGAAAGATTAAAAGATTTATTAGAATATAATGAGACAACAGGTGCCATGTTTAAAATGAAAAATGATCCACGTGTAACAAAAATTGGTCGTTTTATTAGAAAAACAAGCATTGATGAACTGCCACAATTATGGAATGTTTTAAAAGGAGAAATGAGTTTAGTAGGGCCAAGACCACCGTTGGACAGAGAAGTAGTAGATTAT
The DNA here is from genome assembly GCF_052318935.1 of Niallia sp. 01092. Taxonomy (NCBI): domain Bacteria; kingdom Bacillati; phylum Bacillota; class Bacilli; order Caryophanales; family Bacillaceae; genus Niallia; species Niallia sp. 01092. Next base: position 77,689 of record NZ_JBQRKO010000018.1, read on the forward strand.
ACAGATTATCATAAGCAACGCTTGCTTGTTACTCCTGGATGTACTGGATTATGGCAAGTAAGTGGGAGAAGTAATATCGGATTTGAAGAAATGGTTGAGCTTGATATTAAATATATACAGACAAGATCTTTATTTTTCGATTTAATAATTATCTTTAAAACCTTTTCTTTATTATTCGGGTCGAAAGATGCCTATTAAATCATAAGGTATTTTCTAATTATAATGATATATTGGCTATTAAACGATTCAATTAATAGCCAATATATCAACAAAAATTGTGAGGATGATTATGAATAATAAAATTTTATTACTATGTGAGGCATATGGTGGTGGAGTAAAAACTCATGTAGATTTAATAAATACGTATAATAAGAACATTAATGGTAATTTATATACAATGGTAAGCTCAAAAAGAATTGATAAGAAAGAGTATGATGATAAAAATTATATTTGGGATGATAATTTATCTTTTGGTAAATCCCCAATCAAATTATTAAAAGCGCTAAGAAATATTAATTATACAGTTAAAGAAAATAATATTAATATTATCCATGCACATAGTACTTTTGCAGGATTATTAGCTTATCTATTCAAAAAAATTTATAGGACATCTAATATTAAGTTTATTTATACTCCACATGCATATTTTTCACAGAAAAAATTAAATAGATTGCAAAGTTATATAATCAAAACTATCGAAAGAAGATTCTTGAAAATACAAAATTTAGTCATTCATGTTTCACAAGAAGAAGAAAAACATGCTTTGGTTAATAAGTTAGTTAATAAGACAAACTCAACAATTATATATAATGGGATCCCTAAGGGTGAAATTAAGAAACAAAATCAAGATACTATCAATATAATTAATTTAGCGAGAATTGATCAACAAAAGAATTTGTTTGAATTCGTAGAAGTAGCGAATAGGGTTTTGGAAAAAACTGAAAAAGATGTTCGGTTTATAATTGCTGGAGATGGTAAACTTAAAAGTCTAATCGAAACAAGAATAAATCAATTGAGATTGGAGAAAAAAGTAATATTAACTGGTTTTATTAAAAACAAGGAAGAGTTGTTTAATAAAGCTGATATTTATTTTTCTACTTCTCTTTACGAAGGCTTACCCTACTCAGTTATTGAAGCAATGTCATACGAACTACCATTAGTTTTATCAGATGTAATTGGACACAATGAACTTATTGATAAAAATGGATTCTTATACTCAATAGGAAATATTGAACAGGCAAGTGAATGTTTATTAAAATTAATTAATAACAAGGCTTTACAAATAAATAAAGGTAAAGAAAGTTTTAGGAAATTTTCACTTGACTATGATATTAATACGATGATAAGTAAGTTAAAAAAAGTATATGTATAATATTAAGGTAAGAAATTTATGGATTTCCTTAATTCTACATATGTAGAATAAATTAACTTTCAGGAGTTCTCTTGAAATAGGAAGTGTATTATGAGCATATATATAATCTTTGGAACCATTATATTTTTTTATTTGCTGTTGACCTCAACTACAATTTATACAACTAAATTAGGAGTAGTAAATTATTTCAATAAAATTTATGTTGTCGTATTCGTTCTTTTCACCTTACTTTTTTCCGTTCTAAGAAATATAAGTGTAGGAACAGATTACGAAATGTATAGTTACTTTTTCTATAATAGAAATTTTACTGAAAAATTTGACCCGGCAATTAATTTAATATATTGGATCTCTTTATTATTCAATAATTTTCAGTTGTTTGCTATTCTTACTACTTTAATCTTTTTGTTGGTTACTTTATTTCTTGTTAAAAAATATTCTTATAATATCATTGCTTCACTTTCTATATTTACGCTATCGTACTTTTATTATTTAATTTTCAACCAAACTAGACAAGCTCTGGCAATTGTAATTTTATGGATTGGTGTATTAGCAATTAACAAAAATAAAAAAAGAGGTTTATTAATCTTTATTCCATCCATATTAGTTGCTGCTCAATTTCATTTCAGTGCCTATTTAACGTTTGGCTTTCTCATATTCTATTTTGTAAAAGTTAATCGAAAAGTTTTAATTTTAGGATTTTTAATCGTAGTATTTGGATATTTTACTGACGCAATTAGGTCTGTGGTAAGTCCAATTTTAACTAGTATAACTTTTTATGAAGCGAAGTATAGCACTGAATTAACAGAATTCTTTAATCAAAATAAAGAAAAAGGAATTATCCAATTCCTACCAATATTAGTTCAATTTGTTTTCCTATATTTATGGATTGAATTTAAAGCAAGAAAATTTATTTCTGTAAAATATGGTTTATTCTTAGAAACTTATTATTTTTGCTATTTGTTTCTTTATTGTGTTGCGGGTATTGAAGCTACGGACCGCTTCCAATTTTACCTATATCCGTCAATAATCTTTTTTTATGACATGGTTTTCTACCATCTTTTAAGTCCAATCGTAAGTGGAAAGAACGAGCGTTTATTTAGATTAATATTATTTATTATTATTATTATCTTTTGGTTTGTCTATTACCTTCTTCGGCTATTTCAAAATACAAATGGAATAGTACCTTATTTACTTTGGTAATATAAAAAATGAGGATTGTTTTATTATTGTTAGATAATAAATATAAAAACATTTAAAAACAACTAATCAATAAAATTTTGAAAAAATTTGAGGGATATTATGAAACCAATCTCAGTAATAATGACCTGTTATAATGAAAAAAAACAATGGGTAATCCAAAGTATAAATTCTATCCTAAACCAATCATATCAAAACTTTGAATTAATTATTGTATTAGATAATCCAGAAAATGATGAACTATACGAATTAATTACTAACTATAGCCTAAAAGATAATAGGGTTAAAGTAATTAAAAATGAGATTAATTTAGGTCTTGCAGAGAGCTTAAATAAAGCGATAAAAGCATCAAAGTATGATATTTTAGCACGCATGGATAGTGATGATATATGTTCAACGGATCGCTTTGAGAAGCAAATTGAATACTTATTAAACTGTGATACTGATATTCTAGGTAGTAATACTTATTTTATAAATGAAAACGAAGAAATAATAGATGAAACGAAAGAGTTCTTTTCCCCAGAGGAAATAAAAAAAGTATTACTATACAGAAATCCAATCCAACATCCAACTTGGATGATAAAGAAAGAAGTATTTGAAAAGCTAAATGGATACTATCCATATAAAATTAGCGAGGATTATGACTTTTTATTAAGGGCTACATCACTAGGATATAAAATTCACAATATGGAAGATAAGTTGGTCTACTACCGGTTAAGAACCACTAGTATTACAAATTCAGCCAGGTTAAATTTACTATATACAAATAGATACTTAAAACAGATGCATAAAAAGTATCCTAATCAAAACTATCCTAATGAGTTAGTTCGTAATTTTATTTTGTCGAGTGCACGAAATGAAAACCTCTCAAAAATTATACTAGAAATTAAGAATAGTGATGGCAAATTTAATAAATTATGGATCTCACTAAAATATATGATTATAAGTAAGGATGGGAGATTTTATTTAATTGACTGGATGACAAATAAATTGAAAAGCCGTTTTCTCATCAATTAAATATAGGAGTATTAATTTTTAACAAACATTATCTTTGTACCTAATTTTAAATTTTAAAAAATGGAGGAAAAATAGTTGCTAAAAAAGAGAATACGTTCATTTGTGGAGTATTTTAAAATTAATATTTATAATTATATTTTATATATCATTATGAATGCTCGTAACCCAAAATTGAACTTAACAAAAAATCAAAAGAAAATCGTCATTTTTTCAACACCTGTTTCCGGTAATCTAGGGGACCAAGCTATTGCATATGCCCAAAAAAATTTTATTGAGACATATTATAGTGATTATATCTATATTGAACTCGCTTTAAATGAAGTAATGCCTTATGCTAAAAATCTGAAAAATATTTTAACAAATAAGGATATATTGTTCATTAATGGCGGCGGAAATATGGGTGATGAGTATTATAATGAAGATTATACAAGAAGATTTATTATTAAATACTTCAAGGAGTCAAATATTATTTCATTTCCACAAACCATTCATTTTTCTGAAACTACTGAGGGCAGAAAAACTTTTGAAAAGACAAAAGATATCTTCAATAATAATATTAAGTTTCAATTGGTTGCTCGTGAATCAAGGTCGTTAGAAATAATGAAAAACAATTTTAATTCAAAAAAAGTGTTATATACTCCTGATATTGTACTATCATTAGATAAAAGAAGACCTGGAACCAAAAGAGAAGGGGCGATAATTTGCCTGAGAGATGATTTAGAAGGAAAACTTGATAATAATTTTAAAAAGGTATTAGAAGAAGTACTAAAGAGAAAGTTTGAAAAGACAAGATATTTTGATACAGATATTGATGCAAAACTTGGTAAAGAAACAAGAGAAAAGGAACTAAATGTAATTTGGAATGCGTTTGCTGAGTCTGAGGTTGTTGTTACAGATCGTCTTCACGGAATGATTTTTTGTGCGATCACCGGTACTCCATGTATAGCTTTTAAAAACTATAACCATAAAATCCAATATAGTTATATTGACTGGTTAAGTAAAATCCCTAATATTAAATTTGTGGATTCGGTTCAAGAAAATGTAAGTGAAAAGGATGTTGAAGAGATGATCGATGAAATTAGAGGTGTTGAAACAGATGAGAGTTTCTATAAGTGGATCATTAAACAATATCAACCAATATTTAATCATATAGAAAAATTAGAAGGGAAAAAAGGGGCTCAAGCTATTTAAATTTAAGAAAAAATATGCCATTCATTCGAAATTATAGAAGAAATGAATGGTTTTTTCAGGTGGGAATAAATGAGTATGTATTCAAAACTAGCGAAAAACTCAATCGTATTTGCAATTGGTAATTTGGGCAGTAAAATCATATTATTCTTACTTGTACCAATCTATACCTATACATTGACAGTAAGTGAATATGGTCAGGTCGACATCCTAACTTCAACAATAAATTTATTACTTCCTATAATAACATTAAGTATCTTCGATTCTGTTTTAAGATTTACGTTAGATAAAAATTACAATCCATCTAGTGTATTGACAAATAGTTTTATTATTATCATTTTGGGTTTTTTAATTTTAATATTATTTATTCCTCTATTCCAGTTGATCCATACGTTTAACAAGTACTTAGCTTTTTTCTTTCTTATACTGTTATCTCAAGCTGTAAATACAACTTTTTCGCAGTTTGTTCGAGCGGTTAATCATGTTAATATCTTTGCGTTAAGTGGAATTGTTAATGCGATAATGGTCCTATTATCTAATCTGGTATTCTTGATATGGTTAGATATGGGGATAGAGGGTTATCTTATATCTATTTTTTTAGGTAATATTATTAGCATTTTGTTTCTTATGTTCATGTCTAAGATATATAAATATATTGATATTAAGGAAATTAGTCCAAAATTAACAAAGGAATTATTAATTTTCTGTTTGCCTCTTATACCCAATGCGTTAATGTGGTGGATTATGAATACCTCAAATCGTTATTTTATTACCTTCTTTATTGGTATGGGAGCAACGGGTTTGTTCGCTGTCGCTACAAAATTTCCAAGCTTATTAAATATATTGAACACAATATTTTTCCAAGCTTGGCAAATGTCAGCTATTGAAGAAGCAGAAAGTAAAAATAAAAAGGGATTTTATAACAATGTATATAAATACTACTCGTTTATATTAATAGTAACTACTTCATTATTGTTAGTATTTATTAAACACATTACTAAAATATTGGTTGCCCCAGAATTTTATGATTCATGGAAATATATCCCGCTTTTACTTTTAAGCATTGTATTTTCTAGTCTTTCCAGTTTTTTAGGGACGAATTATATTGCAGCAAAAGACACTAGAGGAGTTTTTAAAAGCTCAATGCTGGGAGGAATCATAAATTTAGTTTTAAACTTAATTTTAATACCATTTATAGGAACTTACGGGGCTGCAGTATCTGTATTAATTAGTTATTTTATCATATGGATTTATAGGCTAAGAGACACAAGGTCATTTGTAGAAATAACAATTGATACAAAAAAGTTCAGTTTAGCATTCGTATTACTTTTTTGCCAAATTGGTGTGTTATATTTAGATAATCGCTTCGAAATAGTAATTGAATTAGTAATTTTCATGTTAATTCTATTTATTTATAAGCGTAATGTTAAAATGATTATTTCTAATTTAAAGAAATTAGGAAATCGTTTAATAGGTGAACGTTAGGTAAAAGTAATGTTTAGGATTTATAGATTATTGGCACCAAAATCAAAAATTATTAATAATCGGACCCCTTTGACTTATTATTATAGGCAAGGGTTCTTAATTATAAGAGTGTAATGAAAAATGGTTTATGCTAAACAAATAATATAGGATAAAGGTATCCTTCATAGGTTAGAAAAAAAGGATATGATACATATGAAGTTTTTTAAGATACTTTTAAAGGTTTGTATTACTATATCTTTAATAGGATTTGGATTCATTATTGGTAGTAAACGCGAGTTAGATCTGACTGAAACAGAATTTGCAAGTATTGGAAGAGACAATATGAATAAAAATATTTTTTCAAATATTATACCTGATGGATTTGGTGTTAACGTTCACTTTACTGGAAATCCAATAGATGTTGATATGATAAGCGATGCTGGTTTTAAAATTGTAAGAATGGATCTCTTTTGGAAGGATATCGAAAAGAAACGAGGTAAATATGATTTTAAAAGCACAGGATATGACCAATTAACTAATGCATTAATAAAAAAGGGAATTCGACCTTATTATATACTTTCCTATGGTAATAAGCTCTACGAAGAAAAAAGGTCTGTAGTAACAAAAAAAGGTCAAGACGCTTTTGTAAGGTATGTAGAAAAAGCTACATCTAGATATAAAAACAAAGGAATTATTTGGGAAGTGTGGAATGAACCAAACCATAGTTTCTATTGGGAAACACAACCCAATTATAATGAGTATGCTTCTTTAGTAAAAAATGTTTCAATAAAAATTAAAGAAAATGACCCTAGTGGTATAGTCGTAGCACCAGCTCTATCGGGAGTAAATCACCAAAGCTTAAAATGGTTAGAGGAGATTTTTAAGAGGGGAACATTGGATTATATAGATGCAGTTTCTGTTCATCCTTACCGTGGAAGCAATCCAGAAACAGTAGCAAATGATTATAAGACTCTAAGGGTTCTAATAGATAAATACGCAACTAAAGATATACCGATAATTTCAGGTGAATGGGGTTACTCTACTGCAAATGGATGGTTAGGTAAATCTGTAAGTGAAAAACAACAAGCGCATTATCTTGTTAGAATGTTTTTAATTAATTTGTTATATGATGTCCCTATAAGTATATGGTACGATTGGAAAAACGATGGTACAGATTCAAATAATATTGAACATAACTTTGGAATAAGACAAAACAACATTACCATTCCTAAGGAAGCTTATATTGCAGTGAATAATTTAACATACATATTATCTGGATATAAATTAACCGAAAGGATTTATATAAGTGATCCAAATGACTTTTTCCTAAAATTTATTGATAAAAAAGGTAATATTGTAATAGTTTTCTGGACAGTGGGAAATATTCATAGAATATCCTTTTCTGAAAACAAATTTAGAGGACGGATCGTATCGATGTTTGGTGAACATCTTAGTGATTTAAATGATAATAACAATAGATCTATAGAAATAACCAATAGTCCTAAATATTTAATTGTTCAGTAAATATACATTAGAGAAATTTAAATCATTGAAGCTTGGCTACAAAAACGAATTTTAACCTCATATGATTGCAGTAAACGACTACCAAATCACTAGAAAGCTTCACATCTACTTGTAGATTGATGTATTCATATGGTACCGAATAAAACATGCTTTCAATCGAAATATGGTAATCAGGTCGCACTTTCGCCGTTCTCCACTCGGATATCTTATACGGCGTGTTTGGAAGAGGAGAAAGCGCAAATTTCTCCTCTTCATCAAATCCATAAAACCGACACCCTTTTTTACTGGTAAAAGGACGATGGTTGAATTCCTCTAATTTTTTCCACAATTCACTGCTTCAGTTCTTCAAGACTAAAGCAGTGAATATTCCTTAATGCGGCTATAATCCAAGTGGGAATCACTCCTACAGAGCCTTCCACACTCGCTTTATCTTTTGGACTGCGCACACGTGCTGACATGATAATCGTATTGTAATGATTGGTCATTTCCTTGTAAGTAGGATTCAGTACAAGTTCCCTTGAGGTATGTTTCGTCACTCCTGTCTTCAAATTGTCTGGAACAACAATCTGGGTAACTCCACCGAAATAGTCAAATGCATGAATATGTGCATCAACCCAAGAGGACAAGTCCATGGATAAGGTCGCTTCTGCATAGGAGAGCTGGCTGCACGGCAATGTTGCGACGAAAATATATGCCTTAACTTTTTCTCCAGTATCTCTATCAATGATAAAAGCAGTGGAACCTGCCCAATCCACCTCCATTATTTCTCCAGGTTTTCTATGGATACGCAAAGTCGCTTTGTATTTCTGAGCATAACGGCTATAATGGCGGACGAAACTTCGATAAGAGTAAGGGATTTTGTTATTCGCCCGACTTTCAGCTTCATATTCATGGTGTAAAAGTGAAAGAGTAACGTTGGGTTTTGCCAATTCTTTATGAATGTAATCAAAATCGAGTGGCTGTCTCCCGGAAGATTCTAATGATTTCTCTGGAAACAGAAACTCCTCAATCCATTTATCATCCATTTCCTCGTCTAACGGACACATCAATCCTTTCTTTTCAGCCAATTGAATATCTCTGTCACTTTTTGACGAGAGTGACCAGTACTTGCGGAAATGCCCCTCAAACTGATCCCCTCATCGTATAATTCCAATATCTTTCGGTAATGGACCATAAAAAATACCTCCCATATAAAAAGTGTCATACTGTTAAGTATGCGAACTCATTATAAAGGAGGCTGGTAAATTACTTGTAATTCATTGGTAAATTCATTGTAAATTAGTGGTTAAAATTATGTCACTAATGGTACATTTCGGTGGTGTAACTGCTAAACTAAAGTGGTTCTTACGTAATTTTGATGAATAGATAAAGGAGTTAGAAATAAATTTACATAAATTATTTCAAAATAGTATTCATAATCTATAGAGAACCCTTTTTTCTAATGTCTTCAGTCCAGCTCGTCCGTAAGTTATCCGTTTTATTGTTTTTAATCGATTGATTTGTCCTTCTAATAACCCATTGCTGTATGGAGACAAAAACGAGTTTTTTACTGCTTGAAAATCACTTCGAAGTCTAAGGGCATAGTAGTAAAAAGGATTTTTCTTACTAGATAACTGTTCCTTCAACCATTGCAAAAAGGATTCTAAATCCTTATTTTGAATAGCATTACGGTATGCTTGTATTGTACAGTATAGTGATTTTAAAGAAGGATACCGTTCAAAACATTGTTCTAGGGAATCCTTTGCATCTCTATTTAGTTCTTCTTCCAGTTTCCACAACCAAGAGCTAAGTTTTTTTCTTGAAATATGAATCTTTTGTTCTTTCGATAAACCATATTTACGCTCCTTGCGGACTCTTTCAATAATTGTGCGTACAGCTGAATAAGTGCCCCTATACCCCAGTTCTCTGATAGAGTTATAAATTTCTTTCACTGTGTTTCCTTCTTGTTCTAACTTGATAATTTGATCATGATACAAATCAGAAGGTCGATTTCGGTAACGATGGAATAAAGGCGGAGCTTTCATGTTTATATATTTCTGTATAGTTCTTCTACTAAATTTATATTCTCTTGCAAGTCTGGAAATATTTTTACCATTTTTATGTGCGTATTGAATCTCTTGAATAAGCTCCCACTTTTTATCACTACGATTTTTAATAATCTGCTCAGCACGAGTTAACGGAATCTCTTGAGATGGTTGTTTAGGTTCACTCCAAGTAATGGTGGCAGGTACAAGAGTGGAAAGAAAAGAATCAAGCTGCTTTTTCGCATTCTTAATAAAGTGCCAGCGATCATAAATCTGAGTAATAGAAGTACTTGCATTTGATATTCCTTGACGGAAGCCGGTAAAACCGTCTCGGCTTACTACTTTAATATATGGATGCTTTGTTAACCAAGCTGTGACTGTTTCAGGTAGCCGATCTGGTAAAAGGGCTAAAGGAGATTTAGATTGAAGGTCACAAATTAGTGTGCTATAGGTATGGCCTTTACGAAATGCAAAGTCATCAAGACCCACGAAAGGGTGATACTTCCGATTTAACATCTGTTTGGTGGACTAAGGTTAATAACGTGTCATGACTAACAGGGATGTGTGCTGATCTGGCTACTTTTTCAGCTGAAATACAACTAGTTGAAAAGGTTATTTTACGCAGAACTTCCTCTGTCCTTGCGGTACGACAACCATTAGGTGAGAGCCAATTATATCGTTCTGTAAAGATTTTTACTCTGCAATTTGGTTGATCACAAAACCATCTTTTTGTCATGATTAACAGTTCAACAGATTTACCACTGATAGGAAGATCCTGAACTTTACGTGTATATTGGCTGTGTATGCGTGAACTAGGCTTGGAGCATGCAGGGCAATAAGCAGAAGTTCGTGTACTTTTGACTGTTAAAAGTAAAGAATCATTAGTTGACGATACATGAAGGAGTTCTAGATCAGGATCCGGAGAGGGCCAAGAAATGGAGATCATTTTGAATCACTCCTTTTCTTTTATTATACCAATCTAATATAGAATTAGTCTCTCACCAAAGCTCCGTAAGAACCAAATGTACTTGACGCTTACAACAAGTATATCTCATACAATCACTCCGATACTTTTTGTAAATTTTACCACGCTCTCTTGTTTAACTAAAGTGTTACTTGAACTCTAGGTCAAAGTAACTCTTCGAATTTTTTCGAATTTGAATAAATAGAATGAATAGCAACAATTGCACGTGAAGCTCCCTATCTCCCTATGACGTATGATGAGTAGTAGCTTTTTAAACAAAAAGAAGCGGCTGTCTTCCAGGTGAAAAGGATGACGGCTGCTTACATAAATCTCAATTCAGTATAGGCGAAAATGGTCAAGCACCCAGAGTTTTATCCTTGGAGCAGTTATCATATTTATCAGGATGAGATTACATTTGTTCCTTGTTTTATGAGTTGTTATTCATACCCTTTTAACAGCATATAATTTTGCACAATTTTTTGGACAAAGTACACCGTCAATTGCGAATGAAATTTATTTATACAGTTCATTTCCATCGCAAACTGTCGATAAATAATATATCAAGTTAATCTCGCTTTCCCCTCTAAACATGGTGAAAAACAGACTTTCTCATTGCTTAATCATTCAATGCCAAAAAAGTCTGTGCAAAAACTGGAGATTGGCAAAGACATAATAAACTTTTAGGGAGCGATACATATGATCAAGCAATCGCCAAGATCATCAAAACTCAGCTTACGGACCATTCAAATTTTACTAATGATTTCTGTAGTTCTTATTCCTAATATTTTCATCTTTTCCATTGTATATAAAGATGTCAATAAAGCGCTAAAAACAAGGTTGCATGAAGAAGCAACAAATAATGTGAAAATGCTTAATGATAATCTCACGGAGTTTATTCAAAAAGAGGCATTTACAGTAGAGACTGTAAGCAAAGAATTATCTAGTGATTTATCAAATGAAAAAGAAATTCGAAGCCTTTTAAAACATGTACAGGAAACAAATAATAGAGCGAGCGCTTTGACAATTATCAATAAAGATGGATATGCCCTGCGCTCCCCTATTATAGATAGCACCAAGAAAAAGTATAAGCTGGAGTTTTGGTTCAACAATGCAATTGAGAATCCTGGAAAAGTAATTATTACGCCTCCATTCACATCATCAGCAACAAACAAAACAGCTATCTTAATTACCAAAGCAACTCCTGATCGGAAAGCCGTAGTAGCGATGGATGTCGATATCAGTTCTTTGCAGGACATGGCGAATAAAGTAAGTGTGGGGAAAAACGGCTATGCTTTTCTATTGGACGGAGGGGGAAACTGGATTGCTGACCCGATCGCAAAAGCTGGCGACCAGGTAAATCAAGATTTATGGAATTTCTTGTCCAAAAATAAAAACGGCATGTTTAAAGACCCTGAACCAGGCAAAGACAATACAATTTTTTATACGACGAATCCTTTAACTGACTGGAAAATAGGAGGTATAATGGTCAATCGGGATGTCAGTGCAATCATCAACCCATTGCTATTGAAGCTGTTCTTCATTGCGCTAGCATTGCTGATGGTATTCCTAAGCATCGCACTCGTTTATGTAAGCAAAAAAATAATTAATCCTCTTCAACATTTTGTAGCGTTATTTGCTCAAGTCAGCGAAGGAAACCTAAGCAAACGAATGGGCAAACAGGTGGCTGTCAATCGTGAATTTGCAAATTTAGGCAATGCTGCAAACCAAATGATGGAAAACTTAAAAGAACTTGTTGACAAAATCAATCAAAAATCAGAGACGTTGGCGGCATCCTCTCAAGAATTAACGGCTTCCGCCGAAGAAAATAAAGCAACAGGAGCTGAAATTACGTACTCCATTCAAGAAATAGCCGTTGGAGCCAATGATTCAGCGGAAAAAATTGAGCAGACGAATGAGTTTTCGGCAACGATTTCTCATCAGCTGGAATTAATGACAAGGAAAGCAGATTCTCTGAGCGGCGCCTCATCAAATGCCGTTCATAAAGTCGGCGATGGCAAAAAAGCCTTGCAGGAAACAGTAAAGAAAATGCAGGATATTCAAGGCACGCAAAAAAATGTCACTGTGTCTTTTGATGATTTACTGCAGCAAGTAAGCAGTATTGGAAAGATGAACAGGCTAATTGATGAAATTGCCGCACAAACACATTTGCTTTCCTTAAACGCTGCCATCGAAGCAGCACGTGCTGGAGAAGGAGGCAAAGGATTTGCCGTAGTTGCCGATGAAATTCGCAAACTGGCAAGCGAATCAGCTGATTCAACCAAACAAATTTCCGAAGTCATCCACTCCATACAGGAGAAATCGAAAGTAGTGATGCAGTCAATGGAACATGGAACGATGGAAGTAGAGAAAGGCATCGCAGCAGTTCACCAAACGGATACATCATTCGGAGACATTGAATCATCGATGAACACTGTCTTCATAGAAATTACAGATGTGACCGAGTCCATCAAAACCATCTTCAGTGAAATGGAGCATGTCAATACTGCATTAAGCAATCTTTCCCAACTTTCTTCGGAGGCGAGCGCTAATTCTGAAAATGTATCCGCCGCAACAGAAGAACAACTAGCTGCGATGGAAGAAATCTCCGCCAGCGCGACAATCTTATCGGAAATGGCTGAAGACTTGCAGAAGCTAGTTTCTGTCTTTAACGTCAATGAGTCGTAAGTAGATCATCACATTATTTTTTATCCTACTTATAGCAACAGGGCTGTCCAAAAGTCAAATTTCTGGACAGCCCGCTGTGAGGGTGGTTGGTTGTTACTCTTCTTTCCAGTTTAGGAAGGGAGGTGATAATCATGGAAAACATTTCTTGAATATATACGGGAGATTTTGAAAGGAATTGTACGAGAAATAACTGCTTATACCTTTCGGAAAAACGTACTAGAAAACAAGAAAACCACCCTATGCCGTCGCAAGCAAAAGGGTGGTTCCTCGAAAAACGAACAAGTAATTTTGACAACCATCACCCTGACGGTAGAGGTTGCAGGGAGAAGTGTTAGCAGCATTTCTCTTTTTATTATATGTTCATTATACATAAAGATATACTTGATTTCAATTTGGCGCCTGACTCCGGTTACTGGTAGAGGTGCGGATTTCGCATGATACGGAATCGATGGAATATTTTTTTGAGAAAGTTCTTTAATGTATAAAACATACTTGACAGATTGGTATACTAATATTATTATTCTTTTAATACTTAATTTTTAACTTGTTAAGACTTCTTAGTGAAAGAGAGACGATGCCCTACATATTTCATCATAATATGCTTGATAGGAAAAGATATGTTTATAATTTTTTTTTACACTAAAACAGAGTATTTTTATAGGAATAATATAATTAGGTATTAAATACTAACAAGAGACAATGGGGGAAAAGAAAATGAGAAAATGGTTAGTTAGTATACTTACGGTAGTATTAGTGCTAGTTGTATCTGCATGTGGATCAAAAGATACAAACGGTACAGCAGGAGACAGTAATAAAGTAACGGTCGGTTCATCGGGATCTGATGCACAAGCGTGGCAATTCATTGCGAAGTCTGATGCTGCTAAAAAAGCAGGTCTTGATATTACTGTAAAAGAATTCAGTGATGGTCTTCAAATTAACAATGCCACAGCGGATGGTTTAGTTGATGTGAATGCTTTCCAATCGCTATCCTATTTTCAAGATTATAACAAGCAAAAAGATAACGCACTTGTTGCCATCTCTACAACATATCTAGAGCCAATGGGGATTTACTCTCAAAAAATAAAATCTATTGATAAAATACCAAATGGTGTAGAAGTAGCGATCCCTAACGATGCAGCTAATACCGCTCGTGCATTACGCGTGTTAAAAGCAGCAGGATTAATTACATTAAAACCTGACTTTATTTCTTTCTCTGGTGTGAACAGTATCGCAAGTAATCCTAAAAACTTAAAGTTTACGGAAGTAGATGGAAAAACGACTGCACGCGTGTTACCAGATGTAGACTTAGCTTTAGTTGGTAATAGTGTCGCATTAGACGCTGGTCTAAACTCTGTGAAAGATTCTATCTATCATGAAGAAATCAATCAAGATACAGAAGCAAACATTAATATTCTAGTAACAAAAAAAGGTCGTGAAAATGATAAAACCCTAGCAAAACTACATGACCTTTACCATACAAAAGAAGTACAAGATTATATTAAAAAAGAATTTGGTGGCACAAAAATCCCTGTAGATAAACCAGTAGATAGTATTATAGATAATAAATAATGTATAAGTATTTACTAATGAAAGATAAGTAAAGTATAGGAGATTAGAAGGTCCAATATCACAATTGGTACCTTCTAATCTCCTATTTTCATTTAGGCTCTGTTAAAGGATAATGTTGATTAGTTTAAAAGCAAGCGGCAAATAGTCCCCACCTATATTCTGGCGGGGACTTGGCGTACTTAAATTTATTAGTAGGGTAAAAAATGGTATAGAGAGTTTGAAAACGATCATCATTTTGGTTAGGAGAGGCGTCCGCACGACTCCTGCGGGATTAGCGAGACAGACGAGACCCCACAGGAGCAAAGCGACGAGGAGGCTCGGCGCTCGCCCCGCGGAAAGCGTGTGGTAAGCCTCGGAAAACCGAACGAAAACTTCTTCGTTGCTTGGATTGTCACTACCTATATTTTATAGCATTCACTTTTTCAGTGGCCTCAGCATAGCGACGAGGAGGCTTGGCACTCGTCCGCGGAAAGCGAAGTGTATTCAGGCTGCGGGTTACATAACAACAAAGAGCGGAAAAGTTAAAACAAATGGAGCAAGATAAACAAGTAAATCTACTTACGCAATAACAAAGAAGTACAACAGTTTCTAGAACAAATAAGGTCAGCAACTTTTAGTGAAAAATCCACATAGTTATTTAACAGAGCCAATAAAAAAAGCAAGTCCATCAAAATGGACTTGCCCAGAGTGTCGAAAAAGTAAGACTGCAAACTTTCAGGCTGATTGAAAACGTTTGTCTATCGAGGAACGACCCTTTTTGAGGAGCGGCGGGCAACAGGACGTTGGTCAGAACGACGTTGTCACAGGACGTGACGTACTTAGTCGTTCATCCTCTTTTACCTAGTAATGAGCACCGCAAAAAACGGGGAGTGACGAAGAGAGCGAACGTTTTTCAACAGCCTGAGCAAGTCCATCAAAATGGACTTGCCTTCCTATTATCGGCGTCTAATTTTCTTAGCAATTAAGTTACCCGATGATTGTAGTGCTTGTACGATAATGACAAGTGCGATTACTGTTACGATCATCGTTGGTGTGTCAAAACGTTGGTAACCATATGTTAAAGCAAGGTCACCTACACCACCAGCACCAACAGCTCCAGCCATTGCAGATGCACCAACTAATCCAATCGTTGCAGTTGTGAACGTTAGGATAAGAGAGCTTAGTCCTTCTGGTAATAAGAAACGGTAAATGATTTGCCAAGTTGTTGCACCCATTGCTTCAGCCGCTTCAATAATTCCCTTATCGATTTCAAGTAAAGAGTTTTCTACTAAACGTGAAATGTAAGGTGCTGCATAACAAACAAGTGGAACGATTGCTGCTTCTATACCGATCGCTCTACCTACGATAAAACGAGTAAATGGAATAAGTGCAACTAACAAAATAATAAACGGTACGGATCTTAAAATATTAATAATAGGATTCAGGATGTTAAACACCCATCTATTGCTTAAAATATGTCCTTTTCTAGTGATTACTAGAAGAACCCCTAATGGAAGACCAATTAATGCTGAAAACAGTAAGGAAAATGCTACCATGTAAAGTGTATCCCCGAACCCTTGGATTAATTGATCTAATGAAATGCCCATTCCGAATAAGTTATTTTCATTGCCCATTTGCTACAACCTCCTGTAGGGATACATTTTCATCTTTCGCAAATTGATATGCTTTTGTAATTTCGTCTTGTTCTCCAGTAACATCTACAATTAAATTACCAAACGGTGTATCTTGAATTTCCGAGATGTTTGCCGATAGTACACTTATATCTACATCAAATTTTTTCGCAAGTGTAGAAAGCAAAGGTCTACCAGAAGACGTACCGATAAAGTTAATTTTCCAAATGCTTTTCTTACTTGCATGTAATTCATTTAAGATGCTCTGTGGTACTTCATCGTGAATAACCGTTCGTACAAAGTTCTTTGCAATTGTACTTTGAGGATTAGAGAAAATATCAAATACGGAACCATTTTCAACAACTTTTCCATATTCCATTACAGCTACTTTATTACAAATTTCACGAATTACAGACATTTCATGTGTAATTAAAAGAATCGTAATGTTATATTCTGCATTGATCTTTTTCAGTAATTGCAATACTTCACTTGTTGTCTGTGGATCAAGTGCAGACGTTGCTTCATCACATAATAGAATGGAAGGGTTTGTAGCAAGCGCTCTTGCGATTCCGATCCGCTGTTTTTGACCACCAGACAATTGATCTGGGTAATTTTTCGCCTTATCTGCTAAACCGACAAATTCTAGAAGCTCTGATACACGTGCTTTAATTTTTGCTTTTGGCGTTCTACTTAGGACAAGTGGCATTGCGATATTATCAAAAACCGTTTTAGAGTTTAATAGATTAAAATGTTGAAATATCATACCAATTTTTTTCTTCTCTTGGCGTAACTTACTCGGTTTTAAGGAAGCTAAGTTTATACCATTAACAAGTACGGCTCCTTCAGATGGACGTTCCAATAAATTTACCATTCGGATGAGTGTACTTTTACCAGCACCACTATAACCAATTACACCATATATATCTCCTTGTTCTACCTTGAGGTTAATCCCAGTTAAAGCTTCTATTTGTTGTTTATTTGATTGAAACACCTTTTTTACATCTTTAAATTCAATCACAATAAAACCTCCTTTAATTTTGTTCTAAAAAAACCTCTTCTGTTTGTAGTCAGAAGAGGCAAGCATGTAAGATTGATTCCTATGTATCATCAGTCATTATATGTGTATTTGCGTCTTCTCATCTTTCAAACAGCTGTTTGATGGAGTTAGTACAGTATTTATCTATTAGAGAAACCTGCTGCCGATGCTTCATGGGGCCAAATTCCTCCACATCTCTAGATAAGAATAAATGTATTATGTGATTCCTAATATATCGGCAATTTTTAACAATGTCAACCCGATAATTCCCATGAAAAAAGTTGGTTATTATAAAAGCAGGATTTTTTTATAAATGTAAAATGGGATAAACCCTTGGTAGAACTATGTTTACCGAATATTTCGCTGTACCGAAAACTAAAAATGAAAATAGTAATAATCGCATCAATTACTACTATTTTCAATAATTAGTAATTGACTTAAAGAAGAGAGGATTGTATAGTTACCATTATTCTAAGTTTTTGAAAAATATAACAGCTTATCGAGAGAAGTTGAGGGACCAGCCCAATGACACTTCGGCAACAGACTTTTTCATGAAAAAGCACTGTGCTAATTCCAGCAGGTTGTACCTGATAGAATAAGAAGGGTGTACTCTCATACGAGTCTTTCTCTTCTTATTTTCATCCCCCAACTTTTCTAAATTAGGAGAATTGGAAAGCCTTCTCCTGAACAATACTAATCTATTGAAAGTAGGTTAAGAAAATATGACACAATCAAGGCAAATCAAACTTGCTGCTTATTTGGTAGGAACAGGGATGCACATTGCTTCATGGCGTCACCCACATGCAAAACGTAATGCTAGTATTGATATTGACTACTATCAAGATCTTGCGAAAAAAGCAGAGGAAGGGAAGTTTGATGTTGCGTTTATCGCGGACAGTTTAGCCATTAATAGTGAATCGCATCCAAATATCCTCAACAGATTTGAACCAATTACGTTGATTACTGCACTCGCAAATGCAACGAAGAAAATTGGCGTTGTTGCGACAGCTTCTACGTCTTACATAGAACCATTTAACCAAGCGAGACTTTTTGCTTCTGTTGACCATATTAGTAAAGGTCGCGCTGGCTGGAACGTTGTCACGACAAGAGATTTATCTGGCAACACGGCACGGAACTTTAGTAAACAAGAACATTATGAACATGATTATCGTTACGAAAGAGCGGAAGAATTTCTAGACGTTGTGTTTGGTCTATGGCAGTCGTGGGAAAAAGATGCCTTTATTCAAAATAAAGAGACAGCTACATTTTATGATCGTAGTAAATTACATACGCTGAATCATAAAGGAGAATTCTTTCAAGTGGAAGGCCCATTAAATATTGGTCCATCGCCACAAGGTAGACCCGTGATTTTTCAAGCAGGTTCATCTCCAGCTGGTCAGCGACTCGCAGCAAGATCTGCAGACGTTATATTTACCCATCAATTCGATTATGAAAAAGGTCAACTGTTTTATAAAAATATAAAACAACAAATTGCAGATGCAGGTAGGAATCCGGACGATGTATATATTCTACAAGCAATATCGCCTATTATCGGAGACACCTTAGCAGAAGCGAAACAAAAGAAAGCAGATCTAGATGCGCTCATTACCGATGAACAAGTACTGTTATTTTTACAAGATTACTTTCATGGGAAGGTTGATTTCCACGGAGCAAGTGCAAATGAACCGGCATTGTCTTTTGGTTTAGATACGTTACAGGGCGTTCGTTATGAATTTAGAGAAAGATTCCAAAAAGATTTACTTAGTGCAAATCCAACACTAAGAGAGTTATATTCTTGGTTAACTGGCAGTAAAGAGATCGATGCGCTAGTAGGAACACCAGAACAAATTGCAAATGAATTGATTCGTTGGTTTGAAGGGCGTGTCGCAGATGGATTTATGCTCATGACGCCATTATTACCAGACGGCTTAGATGAATTTGTAGACAAAGTAGTACCATTGTTACAAGAAAAAGGATTATTCCGCACTGAATATGAAGGGAATACGCTAAGAGAACATTTTGGCATTCCATTTCCATTACAGACTACAAACAAACAGAGTGAGGTAAAGACAAATGAAATTTAAAAAGTTAGCTATTATTTTTTTAATTATATCCCTACTATCCTTATCGGCTTGCTCAAGTAAAAGTAGTTCAGAAGATAAGCCAGTTGTGATAGGAACAACAGAAGCGCAGTTAGATCTATGGAATTTTGTAAAAGAAAGAGCGAAGAAACAAAATATTGAGATTGATGTCAAAGTACTTACTGGGAACGTAGACATTGACCAATTAACGGCAGATGGTGAAGTGGACGCAAATGCATTTCAACATATGGCATATTTGTATAGCTGGAATAAACTTAAAAATCAGGATCTAGTTCCCGTCGGTTCTACTATAATTGCACCACTTGGCATTTATTCTAAAAAGATAAAAAATCTGAAGCACTTAAAAGATGGAGCAGAAATCGCAGTTCCTAATGATGATAGTAACTGGCCTCGCGCACTTGTTTTATTGCAAAGTGCAGGATTAATTAAGCTGAAGGATGATTTTGATGGAAAAGGCGGAGACGATAAAATCAAAGAAAATCCGAAACATATAAAAATTACGCCAATGCAAAGTGCGACGTTGCCACGTGTACTTGATGATGTCGATGCGGCAGTTATTATTAATGGCACAGCATTGCAAGCAGGCTATCCTTTAAGTACATCCCTTTTCCATGAGGATAAACAAGCAACGCCATATATAAATGTCATTGCGACAACGAAGAAAAATCAAGATAATACGCAATTAAAGAAAGTGGCAGAAATCTTCCATTCTAAAGAAGTAAGAGAGTTTATCGATCAAAAATATAAAGGTAATTTTATCCATGTTACTCGTCCTATTGATGAAGTGATCAAAGACTATGAAAATAATTTTGTAAAATAAGAAGGGATAGATAGTAACATGCAACCTACATTTAGTATTTTGGATCAAAGTATTATTGGTCACGGTGATACAGCAAGTGAAGCTTTATCTCAAACGATCTCGCTTGCCAAATTAGCGGAGTCTTTAGGGTATCATCGGTTTTGGGTGGCGGAGCATCATGATACAAATGAAGTGGCGGGTACTTCTCCTGAAGTTTTAATTGCTTATATTCTAGCTGTCACGAGCAACATTCGCGTAGCATCTGGGGGCGTGATGCTTCAGCACTATAGTCCTTATAAAGTCGCAGAAAATTTCGGAGTGCTAGCAAACCTTGCACCAGGCCGTGTTGATTTAGGAGTTGGGCGCTCACCAGGTGGTTTGCCGAGAGCAACGAAGGCACTGCAAGGGATAAACGCTGAAAAGAATGAATCTCTTTTTGAAAAAACGCAGCAGTTAAAGGATTTTTTATATGATACTTTATCTACTGACGATCCTTTATCAGGAGTAAAAGCTTACCCCCGACCAACAACAAAAATACCGTTGTATCAGTTGGGTGCCAGTGTTTCAAGTGCAGTGTCTGCTGCAGAGTTAGGTTTGGCTTACGTGTTCGCTCAATTTGTAAATGGAGATCCGGATACATTAGATGAAGCAATACGAGCATACCAAGAGAAGTATGAAGAGAAATGGCATAAAAAAGGATCGCTTTCGCTTGCAGTTACGGTTGTGGTGGCAGATACTGAAGAGGAGGCGGAACGACTCGCAAGTGAATTAGAGACAGTGAAGCTTCACTTTGAAAATGGCAAAGTTCTAACGATTAGTAATTTGAAAAACGCAGAAGCATATCGTGCGGAAACAGATGAGTCCTTTACGATTGAATTAGTAGAGGCGAAGCACGTGATTAAAGGAACGAAGGCGCAAGTTGCGGAGAAAATTCGTGCGCTTGCGACAAAATATGATGTAACGGAATTTATTATTCATACTCCTTTAAAAAATTATGAGAAAAGACGTTATTCTTATGCGCAATTAGCAGATGCTTTTTCATTAGGGCATTTTTCGCAAGTATAAGGTATCATTAACGTATTAAAGGAGGAACAATTATGACATTAACGTATCGCGTCGCTACTTTGGAAGATGCAAAAAGCTTGTTATCGTTGTCGCACAGATCATATGAGCCGATTCGTAAACTCGGCTTACCTTTTCCAGCAGCAACGGCAAGTTTATCATTTGTAGAAGAAAATATTACGAAAAACACAACTTATATCGCAGAAAAAGACGGGAATATCGTCGCAACGGTTACATTAAAGTTTCCGTGGAATGATCCGAATGTCCCGTTTAGTTATCCATATTTTTGGTGGTTAGCGGTCGATCCAGATTACAAAAATCAAGGGATTGCTGCTACTGTTTTAACGTATATAGAAGAAACAATCGCAAGAGATACGCTGAAAGCCCCAGGAATAACATGTAATACGTCGGAGGATCATCCTTGGTTAATCGACTTGTATTTGCGGAGAGGATACGAACGAGTTGGCAAATTGTATTACGGTGAAAATGGTGAAGGCACGTATATGAGAAAAATCCTGAATCCGCATTTAGTGAAGGAAAAGGATGAAGATTTAAATTTCGTGATTTCTTATCGGTAAGGAAAAAGGTAATGCTCAAGTCGTGGGTATTGCCTTTTTGGATGGGATTACTCTAGGTCGCAGGGACACCCCGAAACACCTCAAAGTTTGTCTATTATTAACAGATAGAGTACCCGCATAAGAAAAAGCATATATAAAAACAAGTATAGAAGCAGTGGATTTCGCAAGTGAAATCTCACTAGTTTTCGCATTTTATCAGGTGAAATGGTGTAAAGTTTTTAAAACTAAATGGAGTAATTCAAGCAACAAAAATATATACTTTATGAATTGCCTAATAATTGTACTTACCGATAGAGATTTTTATCTGTCGTTCTTTTTTTTAAAATTTTGATAGGATTGAATCATAAAAAACGTATTACTAATCAGTTACTGAATAATCAAGGAAGGAGGAGGGACCGAGTTGCGTGTTTTAGAAGAAAATGTTGTGCAACATATAAAGTTAAAAAATGAAGAGAGTATTAATTTTGTACTCCAAACATATGGAGGGCTGCTTAATGCTATTATTCGAAAATATCTTCAAGGAAATCAGCAGGACATCGAGGAATGTTTGGCTGATGTATTAGTTTCCATTTGGTTTCATATTCATTCATTTGACCCTGCTAAAAATGAATTTAAGCAGTGGATTGCCGCTATTGCTAAGTATAGAGCGATTGATTATGTCCGAAAGGCTGAAAAAGAAAAGAAATATGCAAGTAAATTTGAATGGGAAGATAAAATATCAGGTCAATCGGTTTTAGAACCATGTATGTTCGATATGGAAAGCATGTTAAATGAACTATCTGATGTGGAGCGGACTATTTTTGAAAAATATTATGTAGAGGGTGTACCTTCCAGAGAAATTGCCACTCATTTTCAAGGTAAGGAATCCTGGGTACATAATAAGCTATCTAGAGGAAGAAAGAAATTAAAAAGCATATTATTAAAAAATGAGGTGTAATGGTATGTCTATTTATAAAGAGCTTAATAATGTCAATTTAGATGTAAGTGAATTTGAGGAAATACCACTGTCAAAAAATGAACAAAAAAGAGTGTTAAAGCAAGTAAAAAATAAACTTTCTTTAAGAAAACCGAAGAAAAAGTGGATGAGAGCAGGTGTTGCGACTGCCGCTGTTTGTGTGCTTAGCTTATCGCTGACAATTAATAAAGAAACGATCGCAAGCGTGCCATTTATAGGCGAAGTGATTGAAAAATATATCAATTCAAATGAAGATCTTAATTATTCATCCTATAAAACCGCTATTGGGGAAACGGCTGAAAATGAACTCGGTAAATTAACTTTAAATGAAGTAATGTTGGATGACCGACAATTATTTTTAAGTTCCACATTCGAACCAGCAGACAATGTAGACTTTGACTATCAGACAAGTATTACCCCAAAAGTAAAGATCAACGGCAAGGATTATATGTTCACAACAGGAGGACAGTCTATTGAGATAAATAATACAATGTTTACGATTTATAACGATATTGATTTAAAGCAAGACATTGACACAGAAGATGTTAAAATTGAAATCAGCTATGACAATTGGAATTTTGACAAAGTGATTGAACAGCCTTGGACTTTTCATGTTGAAGTTTCACAGGCAAAGATATTAGCAGAGAAAAAAACGTTTGAAATGAATAAACCAATAAAGTTAAGTAATGGAGAAACGGTTATCATTCAAAAAGTAGTGACAACGCCAATTTCAACAACTGTTTATTATGATTTATCACAAAGTAAGAGTGAAGATATTTATTTTAACATCCAATCTGAGGAAGGAAAGGAAGAGGGACATAGGTCAGGTTTTACTTCTAATGATGTAGGTGCTGTGTCGGTCGTACGTTTTAATGGACTTTCACTTAAAGATAACAACTATTATTTAGTTCCTTTTGATTCTAACGGTAACAAGCTGAGCGAAGTATCTATTCCAATTAAGTAAATGATGAAGGCTATTGTATTTTATACCGTAGCCGAGGAAGAGAAAACTGTTATGATAATTAGGATTCTTTATATCAGAAGAGATGGGCAGAATTTATTATAATATGAGTGCCTGAACCCGGTGCGGTAACACTTTAATAAGTTAATGTACTGGGACAGGCACTAGATTAAGGCACCCAATGGGTAGCTCTTTTTTCTTAAATCTCGTTAAAAACCTCTCTCATGAATATGTTAATAAGTGGAGCATTGAATGGATCTTCCACTTAAATCCTGAATACACATCCACGTTCGATACATTTGTTTTTCTAGGATGAAGGTGGATTCTGTTCTTAGGAGTTCCTGGCCGTTTTTAAAAACAATGATGGAGTGGTATTCTCTTGGTGTGGGTTTCGTTGGTTTTTGGATATGTTTTACATGGTGGTAGAAAATCCAACAGCAGTTAATCTGGCTTGGCGACTTGGTTGGGAAGGCGTAAATCTGCTTTGCTTCATCGATAGGAATAGGTAGTTTGTGTTTGGCTCCAAGGAGGTAGATGACATATACTCTGCGGCCTCTGTAGTCAGAGCCGCCTCTAATTGCTGCTTTTTGGATCAACTGCAGAGCTGTCTTTTTTACATACAGTTTTCGGTTTGTTTCGATTACGATTGTGTCGTATGCATGGTGGAACGCGGGAATTAGTGCCATTGTTTTTTCATTAATTTCATAATCGGATAAACTAGCGCTCATTGAATCATGCTCCTTTGTTTTATTTAATTTTTTCTTGTTGATATTTGTAGAATGTATGCCTGAAATGGATGGCGATCTTGAGGTGTAGTAAGTCCGTATAGATTCTCAGTTTTGAAAATTCAGAAAATAAAAGATGGATTAGTCCTCATTGTCATCTGATTTTTTCTTTCTTTTTAGTAAACTTTCAATAGGATCCAGCCGAAGTTCTATGCATAAAACAATAATCGTCAGAAAATATGGATTTGCTTGTCCCCGTTCAATTTTTCCTAAGTGGTTTGGTGTAATATTCACCCTTTCTGCAAGCTTTGTCAACGATAAATTTCTTTTCTTTCTAGCTGATCTCAGTGGATCCCCTGTGAATACATATTTTTTCACTATATCCTCCTCCTTTACCAATATTATCTAATGATAAAGTCATAATTTCTACATTCTAGTGGATTGAAATTGTTGACAATTTGTGAACAATTATACAAAACAGGTCTTGAGACATAGTGATTTATTCTTAGTCAACCGTTGTCCCGATTTTAAGCAGAGAATTTTCTCGGTTTCTTGCAGTTTCTTGAGGGTTTTTTGGTTGTTGGCAGGGAGTTTTGGCTTTTTTCAGTACATTGATGGTACCTAGTAATAACAAGAAAAGCGCTTTTCTAGAAGGATAAGACAATGGAACTTGTTAGTTTTGAAAGTTTAGTAGAACAGTATACTCCGATAAGAAAAAAACTTCACCCTGCTCATGAAAGTCTTCTTTTCGTTTATTATGTTGCATATAGTGTAAAAAGGATAGAATCACAATCAAAGTGAACATTTCGCCATTTTCATTCTAGAGATGCTGCCATATGTGGATTTATTTTATGGGGTTGAAAAATGGTTAATTATTTAGGAAAGGATGTGTAGCAGCTAAATGGATTTAAATAAATTTATAAAAATATATCAAGAATTTTTACATGAATGTGAGCAAAAGGGATATATGAACGAGGTTCTAATTGAAGAATTTGGAAATTATCTCGTATCGATCAAAAATATGGATGGCATAGAAGTACAATTCTTTATTGAGTTGGATGTAGAAAATTCTGTGCAGCTTTATGATACAACTTATCAAACTAGGCTGAAGTATGGCGTGATAAGGAAAAAAGGTGAAGAAGAATCATTTTCGAAAAAAGTATTAGAGGCATTCCACCAGTGTTGGGCAAAACATTCACCGAAACGGAAATCGATCTTTATTCTTGGCTCTGTTAAACGATAAGGTTGTTTATAGGAAGGGAATCTGCGAGACTCCTGCGGAAAAACAGGCTGACAAGACCCCGAAGTGAGGTACGAACGAGGAGGCTTGCCAGTCTTTAAAACACTCCAAAATCAAAATCAGACAGACATTGTCTTCTTTTGCAGGGCATCAGAAAGGGCGCTGTAGGCGACAATCTTTCTTTTATATTGTTTAACGATATCTACACGGTCATTGTAGCGGAACACTAATACTATTATGTTTTTTCTGCCTTGTTTTGTGTTGATCATGATTGGAGTTCCGCCATTCTCAGGATGTAAATAGACATCTTCATTATAGCCTTTAAAGATCATATATTTTTCTAAAAAGGAAGCTTCGTTAAAGGAGTGGATCAGATTCCTTTTTTCTTCGCCTTTCAACTGTTTTCCATCAATGCTTATCGTACAATTTTCTTCGGTTAGTGTAGCATGTATGGCATATTTGCGGAGCAGCTTCTCCACAATACCTGTTGGTAGGCAGGTCATTAATACTTTAATTATGCATACAATCATGGTTGCAATAAAAACCGTCCAAGTCATTTTTCTTCATCCCCTATGATATATTAACATGTTATTAATATATCATAGGGGATGATACAGTAACAGGGATTTTACTAATTTTTGGTTACAGTGATGCCCAAAAATGCCTCAGAATTTGTTGAACATTAACAGCAACTTGATAAAATAAGTCTACTTTGTCTATAAGTATATTTTTTGCAAGAAAAAAAGGCTTTATATACAAGATTTCCATAATTTGTATATAAAGCCTTTTTTAAATACTTCTGTAAAAAGTCGATTTGTCACAAAAGCTCTTTCATTTCCTTCGTTAGCTCATTAAACCTCTTATCTAATTCTGCATACCTCTTGTCATTTGGCGTCATAAAGCTAAGTTATTAATTGGTTTCGTTATTTCTTTTTTATAAAATAAAAAGCAGTAATCGCTAGATATATAACTAGTGTTATGCTGGTGATGATTATTTTGGTTGTCATAATAACACCAACCAAAATGGCTAATAGGAAAATAATCGCGATAAGTGTCGTGATTGGAAATTTTCTTTTTTCCGTACTATGCTGTTTTATCCTTGATTTAAAATGAGCAGAAGCAATGATTAACCAAATGAAAAGAACAGTATATCCTAATGAACCCATTAAGTAATTAAATGTATTTTCCCCTGCAATAATAGAAATAAGTACACCGATATAAAGGGAAGAAGTACATAGTAAAATGGCATACGTTGGTACTTTTCTTATCGATAGTTTGCTGAATATCTTTGCAATGCTGCCATCTATTGCTTGTGTGTAAATAACGCGAGACGATGCATACAAACCTGAATTCATGGATGAAATAAGTGCTAATAAGATAACACCATTCATGATGTCAGCAGCGTAAGGAATGCCTAATAAATGAAAGACCGTAACAAATGGGCTTTCTGCTGCCTTATTTACTTGATTCCAAGGAATAAGGCTGACAATGATAAAAAATGGCAGTAGATAGAAAGTAACGATGCGTGTTAATGTACCGCGGGCAGCTTTCGGTATGACCTTTTCAGGGTTTTTCGTTTCTCCTAATGTCACGCCAATTAATTCTGTTCCACCATAAGAATAAATAACCACTAACATAGCTGTAACTAAACCGCCTATTCCATTAGGGAAGAAACCACCATGTTTGGTTAAATTAGATACACCAACTGCTTCATGGCTGCCGGTAGTAACAAACATTAAAAATAAACCTGCAATAATAAAAATAATAATGACACTGATTTTAAGAAGAGCTAGCCAATACTCTGTTTCTGCAAATATTTTTACAGATAATAAATTTACTACTGTAACAGCAACGGAAATAATTAAAGCCAATGCCCAAATAGGGTACTGTGGAAACCAGTATTGTAAAAAGATAGCAGCAACGATCGCTTCTGCAGCAATGTTTAATACCCACATTTTCCAATAAATCCAGTCTAAGAAATAAGCTGGGTACGATCCAATAGCAGGTTTGATCAGATCATGAAATGTTCTTGCTTGTCTATTTTTAATTGTCATATCAGAGATGCCCTGCATAATAAATAGCAAGATGAGGCCACCTAAGAGATAGGCAATTAATACAGCAGGACCAGCCATATCGACTGCTACACTGCTCCCTTTAAATAATCCTGCTCCGATTGCGCCGCCCAATGCCATCATCATAATATGTCGTGTTGTCATGGTACGGTTTAATGATTTGTTTTGTTCTGTACTCATTTTTTTCTCCTTCCAAATAAGAAAAGCGCAGGCGCCTTGCTCAGCCCCGAAGAAAAATGTTCATTTGACTCGAAAAGTGCTTTTTACTTTTAGATGCAAAGGGGTATTTTTCACAGGGGATAGGCGCCGGAGCTAGACATTCATCTAACTTCAGATATAAATTCTGATATTAAAATAAAAAAACACCGTCTCTTATCTTATATATAAATATATAAGATAAGAGACGATGAGATTTGACTTACCGCGGTACCACTCTTATTAATTCTAACGTATTAGAATTCAGCTTTGCTAGTACATGTAATTGTACTAAAACCTAGTAACGAAGGTTAATCGTTAAAGTAGTAAAAGATAAACAAAGCCTTTTATTTATCTTTTACTACTTTACCGCTCCTGAACAAGTTCAAAGTGTCATTGGACTGCGTTTCACCATCCCGCAGCTCTCTAAACCTAATGAATCAATCTTTTACTACTCCCACTCAACGCGTATCAATTATAATATTAAAATAATATTTTATTTATTGAGCCTTGTCAAGGTCACAGTTAACAAAAGGGTAAGGAAGTCTCTAACAAGAGAACAATCTTACCCTTAAGCTGCTTTAGCATCTATTTTTTTAAAGGTTGTTTTCCAAAATTTTGTTGTTTATAGTTGCGAAGAGACATGGTGGAATTGGCAGAACCAAGGGTAACGGTTGGAAAGCAACCATTCCAGATGGGAAAAAACATAGCTATAC
The DNA here is from genome assembly GCF_052318935.1 of Niallia sp. 01092. Lineage (NCBI taxonomy): Bacteria > Bacillati > Bacillota > Bacilli > Caryophanales > Bacillaceae > Niallia > Niallia sp. 01092. The sequence goes on from NZ_JBQRKO010000018.1 coordinate 106,744, forward strand.
TGTCAGAGCAATGAATAAAGGTTCAGGTGGTAGAAGTAAGGCATACTATAAAGTTAGCCATACTAAATGGGGATCCTTTGATAGATATGGTAACATGATTAATGATAAAAGACGCACCCATGTAAATCAATCTAGAAAATCGTATAAGCAAATTAAACACATTCTTAGAGGAAGGAGATAAAATATTGGAACAGCGCGTTTTAAATGACTTTTGGGGTTGTGTATTAAGCGAGATACAATTTGATGTGTTAAATCACAAAATAACTTTAAAGCTAAAGGATGATAATATAATTAATGAAATTATATTTAAAGGAGTAGCAGCTTTTTTCTTCTTAAATGAAGAAGGAGAAAATCGTTTTTCATTTGGTGAATATGGAGGGTATTTAGAGTTAACCGAAATTAGTTATTTACCTAAAGGCATTGGAAAATTAGCTCTTGTGGATGTTAAAGAAGATAAAGAATGGGCACAAAACCAATATGCTAATGCTAATTTTTATATTTTAATTTGGAATTCCTCTCTATTTATTGAAGCAACAACAATAATAATAAATAATATTAAATATGACCTAAAAAAAATTAATACTAATTTCTCAGATGAGAATATGGGAAATACGGTTTCTAGCTTTAAAAAGTTTATAGAAAAATTTAATAAATAAAAAAAGGGCTGTCCGATAAGCTCCTAAAAAGTAAAAACAGCTAAAGAAAATTGATCCATTTTTCTTTTGTAGTTTTTTCATGAAAGTACCGAGGCGAATGCCTGCTACTTTCAGTAGATTGTGTGCTAATGCCACAGGAGGATATATAAATGGGTAAAACAGTTACTTTTTCAGTTGGTACAAAATATAAAGATTCAATGGAAACAGAAACATTCACTTTTGAGAAATTAGGTATTGACGAGGCTATGGATGATACAAAAGTAAAGAAAGTAATAGACGAGATTTTTCAAGCTTGGGTTTGGGATAAACTTAATGTTTCTTATAGTATAGTTATAGTGGAGAAAAACGCACAGAGTACAGATGATATTCAGTAACAAAAGAGAAAGTACTTATTTGATTAACGGGTGCCCATTACTTGAACAAGGCATCAAAAAATGATCATACCTTTGTAAACCAATATTTACATTGAATACATGTAAATAATGTGAGAATCATTGATATTCCAATAGTTCTCACATCGAAGTTAAGATAAACGCGGATTTACAACGCTTAGGAAATTACAATATCAAAAAGCCAAATTTCTCAGTATTAAAATTGAGAAATTTGGCTTTTTCGTTAATACAGAAAAGCGCTCGATTGCGGAATATGGCAAACCAAAACCTACTATTTCTGGACAAGCCAACGCGGTGATGTGACAAGCATTGTAGATAACACAGGAGTAGAAGTAGGTTCCTATACTTATGATGCATTCGGGAATGTCTTAAGTGAAGGTGGAACGATTGAGAAAGAGAATTCGATTCGGTATGCTAGTTATTATTATGACCAAGAAACGAAACATTATTTTTAAAAAGCTAGGTACTATGATCCAGCGAATGGTGATTTCCTAGCGTTAGACCCGCGAATAATTTTAAGAAGATGTCCTTAAATGCTCGTTATTCATATCACAAATACCAAGCAAATGGATGGAAAAGGTTGCCTGGATATGCCGAAGTGGGAAAATATAAGAACGGGTCAAAACTTTACCTTCCTAGAATAAGAAAAAATTATAGAAAATATGATGCTGCCGCATATAGTAAGGGGAAAAAAGGTAAAGAGCGTTATGTAGTACACCAAGGAAGATTTGATAAGAAGAGAATCTACTATTCGTCAACTAATTATAATTCATGGAAACGTATAAAGTGAGGTGGAATGAATGAAGTGGGTTGAGCTTACTGACCGAGAAGAAATAAAACTTTGGAAGAGTATCAATAAAAAATTAGGAGTAAATTATAAATATCGTGAATTTCATATTACTAACCCTACTATTCGGTGTCAAAAATATAAAATGATTCTTCCCCAAAATTTTGAAGCAATAGATAATTTTATAGAAGAGTATGAATCTATTATAAAACGTTTATTTTTACAGTTGACAGCACCAGACGAAAATATTTATGCATTAGAATTAAATAGCTCATGCTATCAATTGAACATGTATTCTAGTAACACATATGAAGGGGAAGAAGAATGGGTCGTACCTGTATATCTTGATGGAGAATTTTATATTTTCATTTCTAGTGAGATGGATTGGGGGATTGTTATTCATCCTGAGGAGCAATTTTTTGCATTTTTTGGTTCTCGTTTGATTGAGCAACTAGAACCTCTAGGATTAGTTCCTACCTATCTACAATTAATCAACGAGGAAATTAAATAATTCCCTTTCTTTTACCAAAACAAATAAGTTGCTCACAGGGATCCCCTTCTATGGTTTGATTTTTTTCGAAAAACAAATTTATAATCATTTCACATGAAAAATTGGAGAAGAAGTACTCAGCAGACTGAATACACGTAGACTCCTGTGGGAATACGAGAAAGACGAGATTTAAGCAGAGCGAATGCGACGAGGAGGCTCGACGCTCGCCCACCGGAAAGCTAAGTGTATTCAGTCTGCGGGTTAAATAACAACAATCTATACGAAAACAGTCTTTTCTAAATATTATTTGTCAATTCTCCAAACGCCTCTTTGAGATATAAATTAAATTGGTCTAAGGTATTTGTTATATCGTAATGACGACTTTTAATACTTCCGCCTTTTGCAGTTATTTCATCAATCTTCACACGTTTAAAATTATAAACATCTTCTTTCCAAACATTTATTTGTGTAAGCTCTAAATCTAAGATTAACGATCCGTGTCCAACTACTGTGAATTCTAGACGATTGGAATCGAAACTAATGAAAATATGATCTGTTGCTCTTGCTATTTCTGATAATTCTTCTTCCAAATTTTTTATTATTTGCTTAAAATCTAAAAAAGCATTCTTGATTGCAGATTCATCTCTATAGATATTTTTTAAATTTAATACTAAATTACGAGAAGCCGACATATATATCCCCCTTTTTCTATGACTAATCCAATAAAAGGATAAATTTACTTCTGCTCTTATAAAACGGTTGATCATTCTCCCGTTTTACACTGTTCGCTTTATCTTTTTTCTTCACTATTTTCATTATGATTAAAAACAAGCAATCCAGCTCTTGTTAATTCATCCATATGAATTTCAGATAACTCTTCTAACAAACCCATTCCATATGCGGTCAATCTTATAAAAATACTGCGTTTGTCCTCCGGGTTTGGGAAACGGCTTACTAAATTCAGGTCCTCACACCGTCTGATAAGTTCCACACATGCATGAGACGTGATTTGCAAGCGCTCTGCAAGTTCTTTTGGCGTTGCGTACTCACGATCGGGAAATCCCATTATTGATAGCATAAGCTGATGATGCTGAGGGGTAAGCCCCTTTGCCCTTGCTGCATCCTCGCTGAATCGAATAAATTTGCGAATTCGATATCGAAAGAAAGCAAGTTGCTCATAAACCTCTTTAGGTAAGTTTTCCTTTTTCATGTCCAGTTCCTTTCGAATAACTAAATATTCCTAACTTCTAAATATCCTGCACTTTTTTATGTTAACTTATCTAACATTATATAATAATTTAAGTCGTAATACGATATATATTTTTTGCAAATTTAATAATATTTTGAACTCAAGTCCTGACCCCGGTATGATATACTTTTTTGAATGTTAATCAAACGTTTGTTTAAGAAATGGTCAATCCCGTTACTGGATAACGGAACAATCCGTTATATAAAGGGCCAACCATAACAAAAAATAAGGGAGAAAGTTATAATAAAACTTATTGTAACAATTTTCTGGATAAAAATGGAGAGGTTAATAGGTGTTTAGGAATATTCATAGAATGATAGCAGTACTTAGTAGTTTTTAAAATAGGCTATGTTAAAGCTCATTGTTGATTTTGGCACGATGTTGATTGGAGTGGAAGGCGTGAGACTCCTGCGGGAAAAGCGAGTCAGAGGGAGACCCCACAGGTGCACAGC